>JAGWAI010000002.1:16742-54247 GCA_021296485.1 Acidobacteriota bacterium | reverse complement strand
CCGAGACCGTCCAGGCGCCCGGCTGACAAGGCGTGAGAAGCGAGCATATTCGACCATATGTGAGCGACGAACAACGCAGTTCAGGCGGGATGCATGGGCGGTCGAATGCAGCGGGACTTTCACCGCGGGCTGCTAACAGCCTGCCGCCCGGCGGTCGGAAGGCAGCCCCGAGTGGCGATATTCCGTTATTCTCAGAGCAGATGCTGGTGCTGGCGCTGGACACGTCCACGGCCGCGGGCAGCGTCGCGCTGGTGCGGGACGCGGAACTGCTCGGCTGCTCTGTCGGGAACACTGAACGCACGCACGGCGAGCGCCTGCCGGGCGACGTGACGGCGCTGCTTGCGGCGCACGAGTGCGCCGCAAGCGCGGTGGACGTATATGCGGTTTGCTGTGGCCCCGGTTCATTTACGGGCCTGCGGGTCGGCCTCGCCACGATCCAGGCTCTGGCGTTCGTCAACGGTCGGCGGGTCGTCACGGTCCCGACGCTCGAGGCGGTGGCCCGTGCGGCCGCGCCGGCGAACGGAGGCGGCAAGGCGCCGCTTGTCGGTGCGTGGATGAACGCGCACCGCGGCGAGGTGTTTGCCGCGCTGTTCGAATCACCGGCGGCGGACGGGGCGGATGGGTCGGTAGCGGCCGCCGTGGGGCCGCTCGTGGAAATCGCGGAGCCCGTGGCGTCTGCGCCCGAGGTGGTGGCGCAGCAGTGGCGCGACCTGTTGCGCGCGGACGGCCGGCGGGTGGCCGTGATCGGAGATGCCGTCGGTCCGGCGCGGTCGCTGCTGGAGCGCGAGCTGGACTGCGCCGGGCTGCTGGCGGAGACAGTTCCGCCGCTCGCGCCCATTGCGGCGCGGCTGGCGGCGCACGGCCGCACAGCGGTCCAACCGCACGCGGCGCGCCCCGTTTACGTGCGACGTCCGGATGCCGTGCTGGCGCGCTTGAAACTCCAGTGACCGTGTGATAGCTTCCGTTGGCTGATGATGGCGGTGCGGTCTTTCTCCCTCGCGCGCGGCTTCGGCGAATCCCAGTACCAGGAGACGAAATGACAGGTTCGCAGCAGTTGCGGGAGTCTCTCCTGCAGACGGACGAAGAGTTCCGTCGACTCGCGGCACAACATCGAGACCTCGATTCACGGCTGGGCGAGCTCTCGCGCCAGCTCTATCGAACCGGTCAGGAAGAGCGCGAAAAGGCCGTCCTCAAGAAACGCAAGTTGCAGCTCAAGGATCGCATGGAGGAGATTCTCCGCCGCCACAGCGCCCCCGCCGCCGTGCCGGCGCTGGAATCGCCGGTCCGGGGCTGAACCGCTCCCGCCCGGTCCATACGGCCTGTCCGCGCTGCGCCGTCTGGTGCGCGGCGCGCAGAGCGCGCCGAGACACTATGCGCATCGATCCAGCCGGCGCCCCGTTCATCGCCGGCGCACTCGTGGTCGGCGTCCTCCTGCTAGTGCTGGGATTCGACATTCCGGCCGCCGCCGCCGCGGTGTTGGCCGGTTTCTTCGGTTTCTTCTTCCGGGATCCCGCGCGGCAACCCCCGTCAAAGCAGGGCGTAGTGGTTGCACCGGCCGACGGCCGCGTCGTCGAGGCGGGTCCGGCGAGGTCCGACGTGGCGCCCGCCGGCGCCTGGCAGCAGGTGAGCGTATTCCTGTCGCTCATGGACGTGCACGTGAACCGCGTGCCGGTGAGCGGTACAGTAACGCGCGTGGAGTATCGGAGCGGTCGTTTTCTGCCCGCGTATCGTGCCGAGGCGGCGGATGAGAATGAACGCTGCGAGACTTGGTTCAGCCATGCCGGGCAGACGGTGGTATGCCGGCAGGTTGTCGGGGTGCTTGCGCGGCGAGTCGTCTGCCGGCTGGCGCCCGGAATGGCCGTCGATACTGGCCAGCGTCTGGGGGTCATGAAGTTCGGATCGCGAATGGACCTTTTCATTCCCGAAGGGGTGCCGCTGCGTGTACGGGCCGGCGACACCGTGCGGGGCGGTGAAACGGTGGTGGCGGAATTGGCATCGCCGCCGGATGCGAGCTCCTAGCCCATGCCGAGAGTGCTCTCCATCTTCCGGCGGCCGCGGCGCGAGCGGCGCTTCCAGCGCGGCGTATACCTGTTGCCCGGCATGTTCACGGTCGGGAACATGTTCTGCGGGTGGGCATCCATCGTGTTCGCCATGCGCGGCGACTACGCCACGGCCGCACCGCTGATCGGTTTCGCGATGATCCTGGATACCCTCGACGGGCGCATCGCCCGCATGACGGGTACGTCGAGCGACTTCGGCGTGGAGTTCGACTCGCTGGCCGACGTGATCTCGTTCGGCGTCGCGCCGGCGGTGCTGGTGTTCAGCTGGGGCCTGGAATCGCTCGGGCGGTTCGGTTGGGCCGCCGGCTTCCTGTACGTGACCGCGACGGCCATTCGGCTGGCCCGCTTCAACATCCAGGGCAAAGGCGGCGACCGGCGCTACTTCGTCGGATTGCCGAGCCCGCCCGCCGCCGGCGTGCTGGCCGGCACCGTCTATGCCTATCCCGGCGGTCTCGACAACGTCGTCGCATCCGCGTCCGCCCTGGCCATCGTGCTCGTGGCGGCGGGACTGATGGTCAGCCGCATCCGCTACCGCAGCTTCCATACCCTGATCCCGGGACGCCGGCAGCCGTCGCTGGTGCTGCTGGTCGTGGCCGGTGTGATCGCGGCCATCGCCAGCAACCCGCCGGTCGTGCTGGCGCTCATGGCCTACACCTATCTCGCCTCGGGCCTGATTGGCCTGGTCATCTCCAGGGTGCGCCGCCGGCAGCGCACTGAAGAACAGCTGCAGCCACAGCAGGAACCACGGCGGGATCGAAGCGCGTCCTAGCCCGGCAGGGCCGGAAAGGCGATGGTTACCACCGTGCCGGTGTGCAGCCGGCTCTCTACGGCGATCCGTCCGCCGCTCAGCTCTACGTTTCGTTTGGCGATTGCCATGCCCAGCCCAGTGCCGGATACCTTGGTGGAGAAGTAGGGCTCGAAGATCCGCTGCAGGGTCGCCTCGTCGATGCCGACGCCGGTGTCGCGGACCACCAGGGATACGGCGGCATCCTGCGGCGCCGCGCGCACCTCGAGCGACCCCTGGCCGGGCATCGCATGCAGCGCGTTGTCGATGACGTTGGTGAGCGCACGCGCGACCAACGTGCGATCGACGGAGACAGGCGGCAGACCGGTCTCGAGGTCGCTCGCCACGGTGATACGGCCTTCCAGGCCCGGCAGATAGGGCGCCAGCACATCCTGCACGAGCGCGCCGAGGTCGGTTTCCTCCTGATTCACCGTGGGGGAGGAGGCGTAGCTGGAGAACTCGGACGCGATCTGCCGGAGTATGCGCACCTGCGCCAGTATCGAATCGACGCAGGTTTGCAGCACCGGTCCGAGCGGCTCGCCGCGGTCGCGGTTGACCCGCAGCAGATGCTCTGCGGAAAGTTGCACGGGCGTCAGCGGGTTCTTGATTTCGTGCGCCACCTGGCGGGCCATTTCGCCCCACGCCTCGATGCGGTGCGTCCGCTCCAGCCGCTGCTGCTGGTCCTTGAGGTCAAGCGCCATCCGGTTGAACGCCGCCACGAGTCGCTGCAGCTCGTCTGCGGACCTGACGGCCACCTGGGCGTCGAATTCGCCGCGCGCTATCCGCTTCGTGGCGCGCGTAAGGCGCTTGACGGGGTCGGCAATGCGTTCCGCGAGGTAGTAGCCGCTTGCCGCGCCGAGCAGGACGAACAGGGCCACGCCGATCAGGATGGCGCGATCGAGATTGGCGATCTGATCTTCTATTTCCTGCTGCCGGGAGGTAAGCGGTACGGTCAGGATGGCGTCGCGGCCGCCGGCCCGGATCGGCGTCGCCGCGACCAGGTACTGCAGGTCGCCGATTACATCCTCCGCCACGTAGCCGGAGACACGCTGCAGCACGATGGCGTCATAGAGGCCGGCCGGCGTCCGCGTAGGCAACAGGCCCGAGGCGAACAGGTCGCGCTCGCTGGTGGCCAGCAGTTGCGAGCCCTCGAATATGTTGACGTCCTGATCAATCACCTGGCTGATGAACACCAGCAGGTCGTCGTTGATGATGGCGGCCGGCTCCTCACCCGTCTGCTGCAGACCGAACGACTCCTCGATAACCCGTTGCGCCACGGCAGCCGTGCGGGCGGCGCCGGTCTCGACGTCCGCGCGCAGCTGGGCGGAGAGGTAGATGCGGATCACGAGTGCGAGCGCCAGCACCGGGATCACGGTAGCGGCGACGAAGGCCAGGAACAGGCGGCGATAGAAGCTGGTGCGCACCTCGCGGAACAGGTCGCGGCCGAATCCGGTCCAGCCGGTCGTCCATGGCGTCGCGCATACCGCAAGCAGCAGCAGCGCGAGCCAGCCCAACCCGACCAGGGCCGTGATTTCGACCAGCCGGACCAGGTGGTCGAAGAGCCCGAACGCGGGGTAGCCGAGCGCGTAGATGCCGGCGCGGTTGTTGACCACGTACAGGTCGTAGCGCCGGCCGCCCTTGGCGCGGGTGGTCCAGAACGGCTCCCGGGAGGCATAGATGCGCGCGAACAGATCGTCGTCCACGGTCCACGGGCTGGAGCCCGACGTGAATATCGGCTGCAGTCCCCAGCCGTAGATGACCAGCTCCACGTCGCGGCGCTCCGCGCCGGCGTCGGGTCGTTCGCGGAGCAGCTCGACGTATGGATTCTGGGGTGAGATGAACGGCAGCGCCTGGTAGTCGAGGGCCAGATGCACGACGACCGAACCTTGAACGACAGGTGCGCCGCCGCTCGGGGCGGGGATGCAGATGGCGCGCTCGCCGTGCAGGATGCGGCGTTCCTCCGATCCGAAGGGCGCCGCCTCGCCGAAGATCTCCCATTCGCAGCCGCTGGATACCCAGCGTTGCGGCACATCCGCGTACTCCGGAAAATTCAGTGCGAAGCGGCTGATCAGGCCGCCCCCGGCGTCGTACAGCTCGATGGCCGATGTCAGCCGCAACTGCGCCAGTTCCGTTTGGCGCCAGATGGAGAAAGCCTGATCGGCGCCCGGCCGTCGGACGGGTGCCGACATCACCGCCTGCAGCTCGGCCAGTTCGTCGATCTGACCCAGGGAGCGGTTCAGAAACCCCTGCAGATCGGCGGGGTGGCGCGCCGCCTGGCGGGCGTAGCGTGTCTCGACGAGCTGTCGCTTGGCACGGTCCGCATGGTGCGCCAGCAACGGGTACAGCAGCAGCGCCGGTGCGGCGACCGCCAGCAACATCACGAGCACGCGCGCGGCCTGGGACGTGTGGCGAAACCGCGGCCGGACGGCCGGCATCGCCAAGGCGGCCAGTATCGTTCCAACCGGCAGGATGAGGCCGGGCAGCAGCGGTTGTCCCAGCCAGACCATGCCGGCCGCGCCGGGGGCGCCCCACGCTGCGATGGTCCCCAGCAGCGGCAACAGCCGGCGGCGTGGATAGCGCCATAGGGCGCGCGTGGTCGCCAGCACGACGGCGCCGCTCCATACCGCGCCGACGGCCGCCAGGATCAGGCCGCAGAGCAGAGCGATGCGTCCCGCATCCCAGGGTGCCAGCGACGTATGGAGGAGATCGACGGTCGAGTTGAAGGCGGCGTCACGGGTCATCGCGTGCAAGCCGATCGTGAGCACGGCGAGCACGAGCCCGCCAACCGCATGCGTCAGCAGAAACGGCACGAGCCCGCGGCGGGAAGGCGTGCGCCGCAGCCGCCGCGCCGCGGGACGGATGTGTTGCAACAGGGCGGCGGCGACGAGCGCCAGTGCCGCGGCGAGCACGCCGTAGACCAGGAGATCGGCGGGAGAACGCAGGAGGTCCGGCAGCAGGCGGGAGCTGTACACATCCGGTGCGAACAACCTGCCGCGGCCCGCTTCCGGTGCGTTTGACGCCCGCAGCAGAAGGCCGGCGCCCCCAAGGCCGACAACGGCAAGCGCGGCGCGGCCGACAAGGTTCAGCGGCGGGCCGCCGCGCGGCAGCCGGCGGAGCGCGATGAGTACCGCCGCGATGATTGCGAGCGCCACGAACAGCAGCGTCAGATTCGTGACCGCGCGCCGCCAGCGGATGCGCGTCATGCGCAGGTCCGCGACCGCAACGGACGCCTCCAGGAGCGGACCGCCCCGTGGGGACAGAAGATCGAAACGGAGCGCGCCGTCCGGCTGCCGCGTGCTGCGGTCCCCGGCGGCGCCTGTCGCCCGCACCGAAACGTCGGCTATGGTCGACCGCAGGTTGAACGGCCCCGCGGGCGTCGCGGTTACGCCGAGCGCCGGCGAGAGTACGAACTCTGCGGCAATCGATCCGATGCGCGGTGGCGGGCTGCTGTCAGAGAACGCGTCGTGGAGCGGCTCGATGTAGACGAGACGCAGACCGAGCGACCCCGGCGCAACGAAAAACGTCTGGCCGCCCAGGATGCGCTCGAGGGCGATCTCCGATGGACGTCCCGTCCAGGCGCGCGCGGCGCCCATGTCGTCGTAGACCGTTATCGCCGCGTCGGCGCCGGCGCTGCCCTCGGGCGCCGCGCGCACGGCGTCGAAGAGCGCCGCCGCCGAGTTGGGCTCACCTCGCAACCCGGCCATGACGGCGGGCCGCGCGGCCAGCCTTACGGCAAGCGTTTCGAGCGCCGCCGCCATGGTCTCGAAGCGTTGTGTTGCCTGGCGCTCGATGCCCGCAAATGCTGCATCATCGGTTACGCCCAGGCGCGCAAGCTCCACCAGCCCGCCGGCGAGCTGAATCGCGCCGGCGCCGGCGATGATGAGACCGGCCGCCGCAAGTTGCCGCCAGTAGCCGTTACCGCTCATTGCAGCGCGATGCCCGCCGGCGTCAATACCGGCGCCAGGGTGACCGGTTCGAGTGCGATTGGCGTGGACGGCAGGATGCCGTACGTCGCTGGTTGCAGCGGCGGCAGCGGCTCGACGAGCGACCAGGCGGGCGGCGGCGCCGGCCGCCGCATGCCGACCAACCGGCCGTCAGCCACCAGAAACACCATCCGCAAGCCGGCCGCGGCCAGCGACGGGGCCACGTAGGGCGGTGCCCCCAGCTCGCCGGGGGCGGCGATGGCATTCCCCGGCTCACCGGATTCGCGCTTGAACGACGGGAGCTGCTCGGAGACGCCGGATACCAGCAGCAGCTCGCCGACCAGACCGGGTACCGCGCGCGGGCGCCGCGGCAGCACTTCCCGCCAGCGCTGCACGCCGCTGTCGCGGTCGAGCGCCCATACCATGTTGTCCAGCGATGCAAAGTAGACGCGTTCCTCGTCGACGATCGGCGCACCGATAACGTCGCCGCCGGTACGCCAGCGCCATTCGATGCGGCCGTTGGCGGGCGATATCCGGTACAGGTAATTGCCGGTCGTGCCGACGAACACGGCGTCGAGCGGCAATACCTCCCGCGGGTTGCCGCTGAGCGGCTGTTCCCACAGGAGCGCGCCGGTGGTCACGTCAAGCGCAGCCAGCCGGCCGTCGTCGATGGGGACGAACAGGCGGTTGCCGCCGAACGCGGGCTGCGTGCGCAAGGGACCACCAAGCGGACGCCGCCAAATCTCGCGGCCGTCGGTGGATTCGAGCGCCAGCAGCTGGCCACCCTCGAGCGGTGCAATCAACCAACCCGCGCCGCGCAGGAGCGGCGCCGATACCTGCGACGGGAGATCCCGGGACCAGAGCTGCGCGCCAGTCGCCCCCTCGAGCGCAACGAGATTGGCGCCGTCCGCCACGACCACGGTGCCGCCGCCGGTAGCGGGAGGAAACGTAGACGCCTGATCGATGTTCCAGGTGACTTCGCCGTCGCGCAGGCGCACGGCAGACAACGTGCCGTCGCGGAGCGGCACATAGGCGTGCGCCGAGTCGTACCCCGGCCGCGTCGCGGGCGGCGCCCCCAACTCGGCAGTCCAGCCGACCTGCAGGGGGAAGAAGGGAGCGGGCGCCGGTTCGACTATTCCCGCGGGGCGCCGCTCGGCCCGAATCGGTGTCGGCCAGAGAAGCGCCGCCAGCAGCCAGAGGGCGCATATCATGCGTATCCGGCCGGTACCACCACTAAATATTGTGGTCACAACAGGGTGCTCACCCCGCTATAATAGCGGTACGCTGTCGCTCGACGTGCGGTCCCGTGCGCGGCGATCCGGCGCGATCCCGGTGGCCCATCAGACTATTCTCGTCCTCGACTTCGGTTCGCAGTACACCCAGCTGATCGCGAGACGCCTTCGTGAGCTCTCCGTGTACACGGAGATTATTCCGTTCGACACGCCGGCGGATGTAATTCGGGAGCGGCGGCCCGTGGGAGTGGTCCTGTCCGGTGGGCCGTCCAGTGTGCTTGACAAGCGCGCCCCGCACTGCGATCAGGGATGGTTCGACGCGGGCGTGCCGGTGCTGGGCATCTGCTACGGCATGCAGGAGATGACCCGGGCGCTCGGCGGGCAGGTCGCTCCGGCGCCCGAACGGGAGTACGGACACGCCATGGTTGCGGTCCGCTCCGCCAGCCCGTTGTTGGCGACCGGGACCGAGGAATTGCGCGTTTGGGCCAGCCACGGCGACCGGGTGGCCGGCGCACCGGCCGGATTCGACGTTACCGGGACGAGCGCCAATGCGCCCGTCGCGGCGATGGAAAACGGGCAGCGGAGGTTGTACGGGCTGCTGTTCCATCCGGAAGTGGCGCACACGGAACACGGCCTCGACATTCTGCGCAACTTCGCCCGTGATATCTGCGGCTGCCGCGGCGACTGGACAATGACCTCGTTCGCCGACGAGGCAATCGGCCGCATTCGTGCTCAGGTCGGTCCGCAGGGGCGGGTCGTGTGCGGTCTGAGCGGCGGGGTCGACTCCACGGTGGCGGCCGTGCTCCTGCACCGCGCGATAGGTGACCGCCTGACCTGCATCTTCGTCGACAACGGCCTGCTGCGGCTGAATGAGGCCAGGCAGATCGAGGATCGCTTCCAGGGCCGCATGCAGTTGCCGCTCGTGGCCGAGGATGCGAGCGCGCTGTTCGTCGACCGGCTGGCCGGGGTGACGGATCCGGAGCGGAAGCGGAAAATCATCGGGTCGACCTTCATCGACGTATTCGAACGCGCCGCGGGGGCTATCGGCGAATTCGATTTTCTGGCCCAGGGCACGCTCTATCCGGACGTGATCGAGAGCGTCTCGGTCGTCGGACCGTCGGCGCCCATCAAGAGTCATCACAACGTCGGCGGGCTGCCGGAGCGGCTGCGGTTCGCCCTGGTCGAGCCGTTGCGATCGCTGTTCAAGGACGAGGTGCGCGCTTTGGGTACGGCGCTCGGTCTGGAAGACGACTTCGTCTGGCGCCAGCCGTTTCCGGGGCCCGGGCTGGCGGTCCGGATTCTGGGCGAGGTCACGCCGTCCCGGCTCGACCTGCTGCGCCGCGCGGATGCCGTCGTCGCCGAGGAGATTCGACGCGCCGGCCTGTACCGCCGCCTGTGGCAGTCGTTCGCCGTATTGTTGCCCGTCCAGAGCGTCGGCGTCATGGGCGACGAGCGCACCTACGAGTACACGATCGCCGTACGCGCGGTGGAGAGCCGGGACGGAATGACGGCCGACTGGGCGCGCCTGCCGCACGAGGTGCTGGCGACAATCTCGTCGCGCGTCGTCAACGAGGTGCAGGGCATCAACCGGGTGGTGTACGACATCAGCTCGAAGCCGCCGTCAACGATCGAATGGGAATGAACACCGAGTTCGTCCATCTTCACCTGCACACCGAGTACTCGCTGCTGGACGGCGCGTGCCGCATCGGAGAGCTGCTGGAACAGGCCGAGCACCTGAAAATGCCTGCGGCGGCCGTCACGGAGCACGGCAACCTGTTCTCGGCCATCGCGTTCCACGACGAGGCCCGCAGGCGCGGCATCAAGCCGATCATCGGTTGCGAGGTGTACGTCGCGAACGGCAGCCGGCTGGCCCGCAGCGGCAAGCCCGGCGAGACCGCCAACCACCTGGTGCTGCTTGCGGAGAACCGCGCGGGATACCACAACCTGATCAAGCTGGTTTCTGCCGGCTACACCGAGGGTTTCTATTACAAGCCGCGCATCGACAAGGAGCTGCTCGCGCAGCACGCCGACGGATTGATCGGGTTGAGCAGCTGCCTCAAGGGCGAGGTCGCCACGCACCTGCGATTCGAGCAGCAGCGCCGGGCGGTCGAGGCGGCAACCACCTTCCGCGACATTCTGGGGCCCGGAAACTTCTTCCTGGAAATGCAGTACCAGGGCATCGACGAGCAACTGGTCGTCAACCGCGGCCTGCCGCCAATCGCGAAGGAAGTGGGCTTGCCGCTGGTGTGCACGAACGACGTGCACTACCTGCGGCAGGACGACCACCGCCCGCACGACGTGCTGCTGTGCATCGGGACCGGCAAGAACGTGCAGGACGAGCAGCGGCTGCGGTACCACGGCGACCAGTTCTATCTCAAGACGCCGGAGGAGATGGCCGGGATATTCGGCGACTTCCCGGAAGCGCTGCAGAACACGGTGGCCATAGCCGAGCGTTGCGACGTCGACCTGAGCGCGAAGGAAAACCACCTGCCGGGATTCGATGTGCCGGAGGGTTTTACCGTCGACGGGTATTTCGAGCATGTCGTCCGGCAGGGCTTCGAGGAGCGCCTGACCCGGTTGCGCGATCTGGAGCAGCGCGGGGCGCTGCGGCATCCCATCGAGGCGTATGAGGCGAAGCTCGCCTACGAGATAGACGTCATCAAGCGGATGCGCTACCCGGGCTACTTCCTGATTGTCTGGGACTTCATCCGCTACGCGCGGGAACACGGCATCCCGGTCGGTCCGGGGCGCGGGTCGGCGGCGGGCAGCCTGGTGGCCTACTGCCTGCGCATCACGGACATCGACCCGCTGGAGTTCGACCTTATCTTCGAGCGGTTTCTCAATCCGGAACGGGTGTCGCTGCCCGACATCGACATCGATTTCTGCGAGCGCCGGCGGGGCGAGGTCATCGAGTACGTCACCCGCAAGTACGGCCGGGAAAACGTGGCGCAGATCATCACGTTCGGCACCATGAAGGCGCGCGCCGCGATCCGCGACGTGGGCCGCACGCTCGGCATGTCGTACGCCGACGTCGATCGCGTCGCAAAGCAGATCCCGCCGACGCTCGACATGACGCTCGACAAGGCGGTGGATGAAAGCTCGACCCTCAAGGAGATGTACCAGCGCGACGAGCGGGTGAAGGAGTTGATCGGCGTCGCGCGCCGGCTGGAGGGCATCACCCGCCATGCGTCGGTGCACGCCGCGGGCGTCGTCATTGCGCCGCGTCCGGTGACCGAGTTTGCGCCGCTCTACAAGAGCCAGAAGGACGAAATCACCACGCAGTGGGCGATGAAGGAGGTCGAGCGCGTCGGGCTGCTCAAGATGGACTTCCTCGGCCTGAGCACGCTGACGCTGCTGCACGACGCCGTTGCGCACATCGCGGAAACGACCGGCGAGTCGCTGGCGCTGGAGCGGATCCCGCTCGACAACGCGAAGACCTATGAGCTGTTCGGCGACGGCCAGACGCTGGGGGTGTTCCAGTTCGAGAGCTCCGGCATGCGGGAGACGCTGCGCAAGGCCAAGCCGAAGCGGTTCGACGACCTGATCGCTCTGAACGCGCTGTACCGGCCCGGACCGCTGCGCGGCGGCGTCATCGACGATTTCATCAAGCGCAAGCACGGGAAGGTGGAGATCACCTACGAGGTGCCGGAGCTCGAGCCGATCCTCGCCCACACATACGGCGTCATCGCCTATCAGGAACAGGTGATGCGGATTGCGAGCGACCTCGGCGGATTCACGATGGGCGAGGGTGACGTGCTGCGCAAGGCGATGGGCAAGAAGGACGCCGCCGTCATGCAGGCGCAGCGCGAGCGGTTCGTCAGCGGCGCGGTGGAGCGCGGCATCCGGAAGGAGAAGGCGTCCAAGATCTTCGACCTGATGGAGTACTTCGCCGGCTACGGCTTTAACAAGAGCCATTCGACGACGTACGCGCTGCTGGCGTATCAGACGGCCTACCTCAAGGCGAACTATCCGCGGCATTTCATGGCCGCGCTGCTGACGATCGAGCGCCACAACACGGACAAGCTGGCCCTGTATCTCGGCGCGTGCCGCGACATGAAAGTGCCGGTGCTGCCGCCGGACGTCAACACCAGCGGACTGCATTTCACGGTCGTGCCGGACGGCATCCGTTTCGGTCTCGCGGCCATCAAGAACGTCGGCGAAGCGGCAATTGCCTCCGTCATCAAGGTGCGCGAGGCCGATGGCCGGATTACGTCGCTCAACCGGCTGTGCGAGGAGGCCGACCTGCGGCTCGTCAACCGGCGCGTGCTCGAGAGCCTGGTCAAGGCCGGGGCGTTCGATTCGCTGGCGCCGCCGCAGGCGAGCCTGCCTGCGGCGGAATTTCGTGCGATGTTGTTTGCGGCAGTAGGCCGCGCAATCGAGCACGGCAACCGCAGCCAGCGCGATCGGGACCGCGGGCAGGCGGCGCTGTTCGCCGAGTCGGATGCCGGGGAGTCGGTCGTGGCGGCGCCGTACGGCGAACGCGTGCAACCGTGGACCGAATCGGAGCAGCTCGCCTACGAGAAGGAATCGCTCGGCCTGTACCTCAGCGGACACCCCGTTGACAGGTTCGATGCGGAGCTGCGGGCGAACGGTGTGACGCGCATCGAGGATCTGAACGGACCGGCCCACAGCGCGGCGATCGCCGGAGTCATCGCTGCGCGGCGGCAGATGACCACGCGCAAGGGACAGCCGATGGCGGTCGTGACGCTCGAAGATCGCGGCGGCAGCCTGGAGGGCGTGGTCTATCCGGCCGCCTACAGCAAGTTCGCGGCGTGTCTCGAGCCCGACAGCCTGGTGGTCGCCCGGGGGCGGCTGGAAATGGATGACGATACGCGCCGCCTGGTCATCGAGGAGGCCGCCCCGGTCTCCGCGCTCGGAGCCGGCGCGGGACGGACGATGACCGTGCGGCTGGCGACGCCGCCGCACGACCGGGCGACGCTGGAGGCGCTGGCCGATATTCTCAGGCGGCATCGGGGCGATGACCCGGTACTGATCGAGTTGGAGCTGCGCCGCGCCGAGCAGCCGGTGCGGCTGCGCGCCGCGCTGCCGCAGACCCGTATCTGTCGTTCGGACGTGTTGGTGAAGGACGTCGAGAGCATCTGCGGAGAGGGTGCCATATCCTGGAATTGACCTGATGCCGGAAGCGCTCGAATTCGAAGAACCAATCGGCGTGCTGCAGCGTGAGATAGAGGCGCTGCGCATGCTGCCGCGTACGCCGCAGCGGCAGGAGGAAATCGAGCGGCTGAACCAGCGGGTCGCCGAGGTGCGCCGCGAAGTCTTCGACAACCTCACGCCCTGGCAGCACGTGCTCGTCGCCCGCCATGCCGCCCGCCCGCACACGCTGGACTACGTCAACCGCCTGTTCACGGACTTTACGGAAATTCACGGTGACCGGCGATTTGGCGACGACGCGGCGATAGTGGCCGGCTTCGCGCGCTTTGGCGCCACGCCGGTGATGATCGTCGGGCACCAGAAGGGGCGCGGCACGCGCGAGAAGATCCGCCGCAACTTCGGATATGCGCGGCCGGAGGGATACCGCAAGGCGCTGCGGGCGATGAAGCTGGCCGAGAAATTCGGCCGCCCGGTAGTGGTGTTCGTTGATACGCCGGCGGCCTATCCCGGCATCGAATCCGAGGAGCGCGGGGTCGCCGAGGCAATCGCCGTCAACCTGCGCGAGATGGCCATGCTGGCTGTTCCGGTTGTCGTCATCATTACCGGTGAGGGCGGCAGCGGGGGAGCGCTGGGCATTGCCATCGGCGACCGCGTCCTCATACAGCAGTTCGCCATCTACAGCGTCATTCCGCCGGAGGGGTGCGCCGCCATCCTGTGGCGGGATGCCGGGAACAAGGTGGACGCCGCCGAAGCCCTCAAGATCCGTCCGGACGATCTCTACGCGCTGCAGGTGGTGGACGAGGTGATTCCCGAGCCGCCGGGCGGAGCGCATGCCGACCCGGCGGGCGCGGCGGCGTTGCTGGCGCCGGCCCTGCGCTCGGCGCTGGACAGCGTCGCGTCGCTGTCCGAGACGGCGCGCAGCGAGCTGCGTTACGCGAAATTCCGGCAAATGGGCAACAGCGGCATCCACGAACCGCCGGCGGACGAGCCGGTACGGCCCGGGCCGTGACGCGTCCGACAACCGTCTGGCAGCATCTGCCGTGCGACGACGCGCGGGTCGCGGATCTGGCGCGTGCGCTGGACGTCGATCCGGTGGTGGCTCGGCTGCTGGTGCTGCGCGGCGTGGACACACCCGAGATAGCGGCCCGCTTTCTGAATCCGTCCCTTGATCAGCTGCACGACCCGTTCCTGTTGACCGATCTGCCGGCCGGTGTCGAGCGGCTGCTGGCCGCCATCGCCCGCAACGAGCGCATCGCCGTGCACGGTGATTACGACGTCGACGGCATCACGTCGACGGTCATGCTGCGCCGGATGATCGAACTGCTGGGCGGCGACGTCATGCACTTCATCCCGGAGCGGCTCCGGGACGGTTACGGCCTGCAGCCCGAGGGCATCGACCGGCTGCACGGCATGGGCGTGCGCGTCGCGGTGTCGGTCGACTGCGGCATACGCAGCCGGGCGGCCGGTGCGCGGGCGGCGGAGCTCGGGATGGACCTCGTCATCACCGACCATCACGAACCGGAGTCGGACCTGCCCGCGGCCCTCGCGGTAATCAATCCGCGGCGATTCGACTGTCCGTATCCGGACAAGGATCTTGCCGGTGTGGGGGTCGCCCTCAAGCTCGTGCACGGTCTGTGCATGAAGACCGGGCATCTGGAGTGGATGCCGGCCTTCCTCAAGCTTGCGGCTATCGGGACGGTCGCCGATGTGGTGCCGCTCACCGGAGAGAATCGCGTAATCGCGAGCCTGGGACTGGAGCGATTGACCCGCGGTCCCAACGCTGTCGGGCTGCAGGCGCTGCTGGACGTGAGCGGACTGGCGCGAAAGAAGAAGATCGGCAGCGAGGAAGTGGGCTTCATGCTGGCGCCGCGCGTCAATGCCGCCGGCAGGATGAACACGCCGGACCTGGCGGCGCGTCTGCTGCTCACGTCGGACAGGCGCCTGGCGGACCAGGCGCGAGAGCTGGCGGAGCGGCTGGACGCCGAGAACCTGCGGCGGCGCGAAGAGGAGGCCGGGATATTGCGTGACGCCCGGAAGCGCATAGAGCGTGATCCGGATATCGCCGCGCAGAACGCGCTGGTCGTCTGGGGCGAGGGCTGGCACCGCGGCGTCATCGGAATCGTGGCGTCGAAGCTGGTGGATCAATTCTGCCGTCCCGCGGTCGTGCTGGCGGTCGACGGTGAGGTGGCGCACGGTTCCGGGCGCAGCATTCCCGGATTCGACCTGTTGCAGGCGCTGGAGCGATGCGCAGACCTGTTCACCCGCTTCGGCGGCCACCGGCAGGCGGCGGGGCTGGAGATGCCGGCGGCGCAGTTGGGGGCGTTTCGCCGCCGACTGGCGGACTACGCGAACGAGCGCCTGCAGCCGGAGGACCTGGCGCCGCGCCTGGCCATCGACGCGCCGCTGCCGCTGACGGGCATCGACAGCCGCCTGCTGGCCGGGCTGGATGCGCTGGAGCCGTTCGGGATCGGCAACCGCCGGCCGGTGTTCCATGCGGAAGCGGTTGAAGTGGTCGACGGACCGCGCGTCATCAAGCAGCGCCATCTCAGCATGACGGTGCGCCAGGGGCGCGCCCGGTTCCGCGCGATGGCCTGGCGAGGGGCGGAGCAGGAGGAGTTCGTCCGCGCCAGACGCGGCTCGCTGAACCTCGCGTTCTCGCTGGCCGAGAACACCTGGCGCAACGAGACGTTCGTCGAGCTGTCCGTGGCTGATATAAAGTGAATTCTGTCGGCAGGCACTGATGGCATTCTGGAGGCATCCGCTGCGGATTGGGCTGGCGCTGGTCGTCGTGGGCGTCAGTGCGGCCGTTTTTCTCAATCTGCGACAGCGCGCCGAGCCGGTCCAGGCCGTGGTGGTGCAGCGCACCGATCCCGACGCCATCATCCAGACCCGCGGCAGCGACGTCGTCCAGGCCGATGCGTTCGGTGACAATATCCGCGTGGTCGCCGCCCAGCAGATGACCTATGCGGGCGGCGGACTGCGCATGACTGACGGCGTGGAGGTGACAGTCGAGGCGCGGGATGACCGCGACGGCTTCGTCCTGCGCAGCCGGACCGCCACGGTCGACGCCGGCAAGACGGAGCTGTCGCTGAGCGGCGACGTGCGGCTGGTTGCCGGGGGTGACCTGGAGGCGAGCACGGAATCCGCGCAGTACACCGAATCCGAAGGGGTTGTCCGCATGCCGGGCGCGGCGACGTTCGTGCGCGGCGACATGGAAGCGTCGGCCGCGCGGTCCGTGTACGATCGCAGCGCCGACCTCCTGCAGTTGCACAGCCGGGCTGCCGTAACGCTGGCCGGCGCCGGCGAGACGACTACCACCATCGGCTCCGATTCCGCCACGGTCGCACAGGCGGATGGTTACATGGCATTCGAGGGCGGGGTATCGATCGACGCGGGCGGCCTGCTGATGGAGGCGGCTCGCGCGCATGCGGATCTCATCCCTGACAGCTCGCGGATCAAGGCTCTCGCGCTGGGTGACGGTGTGCAGATCGCCGGGAGCGAGTCGGGGGCGGGGCAACTGCGCACCATGGCGGCGGCGGATATCGAGCTGGCGTACAGCGAAGAGGGTGGGGCAATAGAGCAGGCCACCCTGACCGGCGGAGCCCGGTTGGCGCTGGCGGGCAGCGTCCCGGATCGCGGCTCGGAGATCGGCGCGGCGTCGATGGAGATCGGGTTTGTCGCGGATGGCGACGGCATCGGCGGCCTGACTGCTCGCGACGACGTGGCGCTGCAACTGCCGGCGGCGGAATCGTCAGCGGAACAGCGTATCGAGGCGGATGCGCTCGAGGTGGACGGGCTGTCGGGCGACGGGCCGGAGGAGGCCCGTTTCACCGGCGGCGTCGAGTACCGCGAGCGGGGTGCCGCGGACGGCGCGTCGCGCGTCGCCCGCGCCGAGGAGCTTGAAGCAACGCTGGCCGGTGGGTTGTCGTCGCTTGAAGCCGCGACATTCAGGGGCGGCGTTACCTTCGAGGACGGCGGCATCGTGGGACAGGGGGACGCAGCGCACTATCTGATCGCCGACAACGCGGTGGAGCTCGTCGCGGCGGAGGAGGAGGGCCAGGCGCCGCGCGTTGTCTACGAACGCGGATCGGTCCGTGCGGAGACCCTTCGCATCGGATTCAGCGGTCCGCAGATCGGCGCGCAGGGCGGGGTCGAGAGCGTGCTGGGCGGCGCTGCGGGCGAGGACGCCGGCGCCGAGTATCCCGGTCTGGTCGACGCAGTCGAGCCGCTGCTGGTCACGGCGTCGCAGTTGGTTTATGACGGCGCGGAGCAACTCGTCATGTACGCGGGCGGCGCGCACTTGTGGCAGGGTGATACGACCTTTCGCGGCGAGACGCTCGTACTCGACGAAGCGACCGGCAATCTCTTGATCGACGGCGCCGTGCAGACCCGTTTCTCGATGAGCCGGCTGAACCAGGAAACGGAGGAGGTCGAGACTTCGCTTGCAACGGGCAGCGCGGAAGCGATGCGCTACGAGCAGGAGCTGCACCGGGTGACCTTTGCCGGCGCCGCCCATCTCGACGGACCGCAGGGCGACTTGCAGGCAGACCACATTCGAGTGCAGCTGCAACCGGATGACTTGACCCTCGACCGTGTAACGGCCAGCGGCAGCGTCACGCTGCTCATACCCGGCCGCGTCGTGTCGGGCGACAGGCTCGTCTACCATGACGCGGGCGGCCGCTACGAGATAGAAGGCCGGCCGGCCACGTTCGTCGAACAGGTCGACGAGGGTTGTCGCGAGACGCTGGGACGCACGCTCACGTTCTTCACCACGGCCAATGACGTTTCCGTTGACGGACAATCCCAGGTCCGCACGGCTACGGCAAGCGTCGCCTGTCCCGCGCAGCTCCTCAATTGAATGGCGACGCTCCGGACGCAGGACCTCACCAAATCGTACGGCGGCCGCACCGTCGTCCGTGAAGTGAACCTCGAGGTCAAGTCCGGGGAGGTGGTCGGGCTGCTCGGACCCAACGGGGCGGGGAAGACCACCACCTTCTACATGGTCGTCGGACTAACCGCGCCCGACAGCGGCCGGGTGCTGCTGGACGGCAAGGAGGTCAGCGGTGATCCGATGTACGTCCGGGCCCGCAAGGGGATCGGGTATCTGCCGCAGGAACCGTCGATATTCCGCGGTCTGACCGTCGAGCAGAACATCCTCGCCATTCTGGAGACGCTCGACATGACGAGGGCGGCCCGCCGCGCGCGAGCCGCCGAGCTGCTCGATGAGCTGAAGCTGGCGCCGCTCGCGTCGGCGCCGGCCCACACGCTCTCCGGCGGCGAGCGACGGCGCGTGGAAATCACCCGGGCCCTGGTCATCTCGCCCGTCTTCATCCTGCTGGACGAGCCGTTCGCCGGCATAGACCCCATCGCGGTGACCGACATACAGACCATCATCTTTCATCTGAAAGCCCGCGGGATTGGGGTGCTCGTTACGGATCACAACGTGCGGGAGACGCTGCGCATCACGGATCGGGCCTACATCATCCACGACGGCGCGGTGTTTCGCAGCGGCACGCCGGACGACCTCGCGGGCGACGATGACGTCAAGCGGATCTACCTGGGCGCTGATTTTCGTTTGGACTAAGATGAGACAAGCGGCGCGAGGCGCGGTACGGCGATGGCCATCCAGCAGAAGCTCCAGACACGGCTTTCCCAGCGGCTGATCCTTACGCCGTCGTTGCAGCAGGCGATCAAGCTGCTGCCGATGACGACGGTGGAATTGATGGACATGCTCAACCAGGAGGTCGTTGAGAACCCGCTCCTGGAGGAAGTGCCCGCGGAGGAGCTGCAGCCGTCGGACGCCCAGGCCCAGACGGAGAAGGCGGATCAGGATTCCGACCAGGCGGCCGAGAAGCAGGACGCCTGGGACGACGCCGACTACGAGTACTTCTTCGGCGACTATCTCGACGACGGCTACCGTCCGCGCACGCCGCGGGAGGTGAAGGAACTGCCGCCGATCGAGAACACCCTGTCGACATCCTCGCCCGAAGACTCGAACTCGATTGCCGACCACCTGATGTGGCAGCTGTCAGCCCGTACGGATGACGAGCTGCTGCGGGAGATCGGGGTGGCCATCATCGGTAATCTTGACGAGGACGGCTATCTTGTCGCCTCGGTCGAGGAAATCGGCGCGATGGGAAACTGGCCGACCGCCGAAGTCGAGCGGATGCTGCTGCTCGTCCAGGCGTTCGATCCGGTCGGCGTCGCCGCCCGCGATCTGCAGGAATGCCTGCTGCTCCAGCTGGGCCACCACGGCCTGGAGGGGACGCCGAGCGAAGTCATAGTGCGGCGGCATCTCCACCTCCTGCAGACCAACCAGATCCCGGAGCTGGCGCGTCAGCTGCAGATGTCTGTTTCCGATCTCAAGCCGCACATCGAGATCATCAGACGGTTGGATCCAAAGCCGGGCACACGCTACAACCCGTCGCCGTCGCAATACGTCACGCCCGACGTGTACGTCATCGAGGTCGACGGCGAGTACGTTGCAACCCTCAACGAGGAGGGTCTGCCGCAATTGCGGATCAGCCCGGTTTACCGCCGCCTGCTCGAGAAGAACAACCAGAATTCGGCCGAGACCCGTTCCTACGTGAAGGAGAAGTTCCGCTCGGCGCTCTGGCTCCTCAAGTCGATCGACCAGCGCCAGAAGACCATCCACAAGGTGGCGACGAGCATCATTCAGTTCCAGCGCGCCTTTCTGGAGCACGGGATAGAGCACCTGCGCCCGCTGGTGCTGCGCGACGTCGCCGGTAGCATCGGCATGCACGAGTCGACCGTTAGCCGGGTAGTCAACAACAAATACATGTACACGCCGCAGGGCGTGTACGAGATGAAGTATTTCTTCCACAGCGGCATACACAGCTCGTACGGGGAGAGCGTTTCGTCGGTCACCATCAAGCAGCGCATCCGGAAGATGATCGAGGCCGAGGACGTGCGCAAGCCGCTCAGCGACTCGCGCATCGTCGCGCTCCTGCAGGAGGAGGGGCTCATGCTCGCCCGGCGGACGATTGCCAAGTACCGGGAGGACCTGAAGATTTCCACATCGAGCCAGCGCAAGATGTTGTACTGGGCCGAGGCCAAGCGATCATGACGAGTACCGTTACCAGCCGCCACGTCGAAATCACACCTGCCATTCGTTTGATCCTCACGCAGAAGCTCGCGAAGCTCGAGCGGCTTCTGCAGGAAAATGCCTTGTCGGCGCAGGTAGTGCTGTCGCAGGAGCGCCACCGCTGCCGTGCGGAGATGACCGTGCATGTGCGGGGCGACCACATGCTGCATGGCGAGGATGAAGGCGGGCAGTGGGCCCAGGCTATCGGCGGGGCCGTCGAGAAGGTGCAGCAGCAGGCGCATACCCTGAAGACCCGTTGGGAGAAGCGCCGCCGGGTTGCCGTGCGGTAGGCGCCGCCTCGACGCACATGCCTGGCAGCCACCGGGACGCGCGACTACTCGGCCAGGCAGCCCGCTTCGTCGTGCTGACCGGCCTGTCCGGCGCAGGCAAGTCCCAGGCCATTCACGCTCTCGAGGACCTCGGCTATTTCTGCGTCGACAACCTGCCGACGTCGTTACTGCCGGCGCTGGCGGAATTCGCCGAGTCCCGGGGTTCCGATGCGCCGCCTACGGCGGTCGTGGTCGACATGCGGGATCCGGCGTTCCTCGAGCGCTTTCCAGCCGCGCTGCGGGCGCTGCGCGGCCGCGCATCACTGGGGACCATTCTCATATTCCTGGAAGCGAACGACAACGTCCTCGTGCGGCGGTTCTCGGAGACCAGGCGCCCGCATCCGCTCGCCGCAGACCAGGCTGCGATCGAGGGTATCCTCAAAGAACGCAAGGCTTTAGAGAAACTTCGCCAGACTTCGGACAAGGTGTTCGATACGTCCGAGTTGACCGTCCACGAGTTGCGCCGCGCATTCATCGATCTCTCTCGCGTCGGCGCCGAGAAGCAGCTGGTCGTCACCGTCCTGAGCTTCGGCTACAAGCATGGTGTTCCACGCGAGGCGGATCTGCTGTTCGACGTCAGGTTTCTGCCGAATCCGTATTTCGTGCCGGCCCTGCGGCCACTCACGGGCAGCGACCCGGCAATCCAGGAATTTCTCACCAGGGCGGAGGCTACCGGCGTGTTTCTCGACAAGACGACCGACTTGTTGCGCTTTCTAATTCCGCAATACGCGGCCGAGGGAAAGAGCTACCTGACGGTCTCGGTCGGTTGCACGGGCGGCAGGCATCGTTCCGTGATGGTGGCGGAAGCCTTGCGCCGCCGTCTGGAGCCTCTGGAAGGCGTGCGCCTGCGGCTGAAGCATCGGGACGCGTTCGCGGAATGACGCCGGGCATGGTGCGACGCCGAGGGAGGTAACCGTGAGCGAGCGGGACGCAACGCATGTGGCCAAGCCGTGGGGCTATGAGCGCCACTGGGCGAGGACTGATCGTTACGTGGGCAAGGTGATCCACATCGAAGCCGGCCACGCGCTGAGTCTGCAGTACCACAACCGCAAGGACGAGACGATCCTCCTCTGGAGCGGCCGGCTGCTGTTCGAGATGCGCGAGGGAGACTACGTTCGCAGTTGGGAGATGGAGCCGGGCGAGCGCGTGCACGTGCCGCCGGGCACGGTGCACCGCATGACAGCCATCGAGGACTGCGACGTCATCGAGGTGTCGACACCGGAGCTCGACGACGTGGTCCGGCTTGAAGATCGCTACGGCCGGGCGCCGTAAGGGTAGCGCCGCGGGGAGCGCCTAGAACGGAATATCGTCCTCGTTCAGCTCTACCGGGGAGTCCGGTCCGGGATGGCCCTGGTCCTGCCGTTCTGCGGGCTGCGGGCCTCCGGCTTCCCGGCCACGTGCGGGCTCGCCACTACGACCCGGCTCGCCGCCGCGGCTGCTCAGCAGGACCACCCGATCTGCGCGGACTTCGGTGGTATACCGCTTGTTACCGTCGCGATCGTCCCACTGGCGGGTCTGCAGACGCCCCTCGACGTAGATCTGGCGTCCGCGGAGCAGGTATTCGGACAGCGTCTCGGCCTGCTTGCCCCAGACCACGACCCGGTGCCACTCGGTCTTCTCCTGGCGCTGGCCCGACGTCCTGTCGTTCCATACCTCCGTCGTAGCCATGTTGAGCGTCGCCACGGCTGTGCCGCCCTGCGTATACCGCACCTCGGCGTCACGCCCGAGGTTGCCCACCAGAATGACCTTGTTCACGCTGCCCATAGTCGCGTCTTCACCTCTGCGGGTGTCACTGCCGATTCAATCGATCGAGCGCCTGCTGCGCAAGCGTCGCCATCGTGCTGTCGGGATAGTTCTTCACGACCAGCTCGAACGCCTGCTGCGCACGCTCCGTCTCGCCGAGCTGGTCCAGCGCCAGGCCGCGCTTGTAGGATGCATCGGGAACGACGTTGCCGTCCGGATAGGTCAGCAACACCTGCTCGAATGCGTCCACGGATTCGAGGAACGCCCCGTCGGCGTAGTGCGTCTGACCGATGTAGAACTGGGCGTCGTCGGCCAGCTCGGAGCGCGGAAACGTCTTGATGTAGGCTTCGAAGCCTTGAATTGCAAGCACCCACTGACCGTTCGTGTAGTCGGCCCACGCCGTGTCGTACATCCGCTGCGGCGAAACGCCCGGACCGAGCGTGGGCGGCGGGGCTGCCACCGCCGGCGCGTGATCGAGCGCCAAACCCGTTTCCGGGTCCGTCGCGAGCTGCGTGTATGCCGGTGTGGCGGGCGGGATGGTAACCCGTAGCGCTTCGATCTCCTGAGACAACGAGGCAATGCGAACGTTCGCTTCGTCGAAGCGCTCGCGCAGAATGCGTACGCCGTCGGCGACATCGTCGACGGCGAGCTGCTGGTCGGTGAAGGAACGCCGGACGATATCGGCCTGCTCGTCCATCTTGCCCGAAATCTGCTGCAACGCCGTGTCGAGCGACGCCATCAGCAGCTCGAGCCGTGCCGTCTGCTCCTGCAACATGCGGATGTCGGCCACGATCTGCTGATGTTCCCGGTCGGCGCCGAGCGCCAGGGCCGGGACGAGCAACAGGCTGGCGGCCGTAAGCCACGCGGTGGGGCGGCTGCGCGTCATGGCGGATCCTCTCGCTTTACTGCTCGGTGATTACCAGGTGCGCCCGGCGATTCGCTCTCCAGGCCGTCTCGTCGTGGCCCGGGTCGAACGGAAATTCCTTGCCGTAACTCACGGTCCGCAGTCGATTCCCCGGCAAGCCGAGGTTGACCAGGTAATCCCTGGCGGCGACGGCGCGCCGCTCCCCGAGCGCCAGGTTGTACTCGGCCGTGCCGCGCTCGTCGCAATGACCCTCGATGGTGACAACCCAGTTGGGATTGCCCCTGAGAACCTCGGCGTTCTCGTCCAGGACGCGCCGGCTCTCCGTGTCAATCTCGGAGCTGTCGTAGCCGAAAAATACCGGCATGAGCGGGGAATCCTGGTTGAGCTCTTCGAGACTGCGCGTGACCAGGTCCTCTTCCGGCTCCAGAACCGGCGGCGACGGAGGAGGAGGAGGGGGTTCGGGCTCGACGGGCGGCGGCGGCGGTTCCGGCACGTTGTCCAGCACCGACGGCGGCAGCTCCGGTGTGTCCGGCGCCTCCGGCGGCGGATTGCGCGTGCAGGCAAGGCTCACGACGCCGCAGAGCAGGGCGACCGGAACGGCGCGGGTGAAAAAGTGACTCCACGTGAACATCAAGTTGTCTCCCGCAGCTTGCGGCACGGCGTCAGGCATTCGGGCATCAGCGCGACCAGCTGGGCATTTCATTGTTGCCCATATTCGTCAGGCGCCGCAGGCCGCGTCCGTCGCGGCCGATGAGCCAGATCTGCTTGTCGCCGTCGCCGCGCGTGGATGTAAACGCCAGATGCCGCCCGTTCGGCGAATAGCTTGGACTTTCGTTGGTCCCCTGTCCAAACGTTAGCTGGCGCACCTCATTCGTGGCAAGGTCCACGACCTTGATGTCATGGCCCCTGCCGGTGCGTGACGAGTAAGCGATTTCGTTGTACGGGGCGGGCGACCAGGTGGGCCGATCGCAGTACGACTCGAACGTGATTCGGCGCAGCCCCGTGCCGTCAACGCCGATAACGTAAATCTGGGGCGAGCCCGTGCGGTCCGACGTGAATGCGACCTGGTGACCCTGCGGCGACCACGTGGGCGTGGTGTCGATGCCGGGATGCGTCGTCAGCCGCCGCACGTTGGCGCCGTCCGCATCCATCACGTACAGCTCGGGATTGCCGTCCCGGTTGGACGTGAACGCCATCTGCGTGCCGTCGGGCGACCAGGCCGGCAGCCAGTTGTGGACATGCCGCGACCCGCCGGCCGGCGATTCGAGGCGTCCCTCGTAGATGTGGGACACGAAGACGTCCTGCGCTCCCCGGCGCCACGAGGTGTAGGCGATCGCGTCTCCCTTCGGCGACCACTGCGGGTTGGTGTTCAGTGACCTGCTCACCGTCACGCGGCGGTTGTTCACGCCGTCGTAATCGACGAAGTACACCTCCTTGGTCTGGCGGTTTTCGACCAGGCCGAGCACGGATTCGCTGTCACGGTCGGACACGAACGCGATCTTCGTGCGCGCGACGCCATTCAAGCCGCGCTGCTGGCGGTGGATTTCGTCCGACAACTGGTGGGCGTAGAGACGGACGTTGTCCGTGGTACCGCTGTATTCCACGCCGAACGCGGACGTGCGGGAGCGCGTATTGAAGAGCCGCGCGGCTACCTGCAGCCGCCCGCCGCCCGTCGACTCCACCCGGCAGCTCACGACCCCGTCGACACCGAGCTGGATCCAGCGATCGAACGGAACGGCTTCGAGAGAGCGCGCCCGGGGTATGGACTCGTATGTGTCGCGCGCCATCATCCGGAACTCGCGCTCGAACTCCAGGTCGGCCCAGAGCACCTCGGCAATCGTCCTGCCGGTCTCGGCGAGCGCCTCGTCACCCCCTGGCGCCAGGCAGTCCGGCACGGCGAATGTCGGCTGCGCACCGATGCGGTTGCCGATGATCAGATCGACCTGCGACTGCTGCCGCGCGGACTCCGCCTGGGATCCGGGTGGCTCCTGACCGTGCGCCAGCAACGTGGCGCCGCAGAGTGTCAGCAGGCAGGCAATAGTGCGCGCGGGTGTCTTCATCTTCGGTACTCGAACGTCAGACGGACCGTCAGGCTCGGCTCGGTGAAGGCGCCGGGCAGCGGCGGCAGTTGCGATGTCATCAGGATTGCGCGCTGGGCGCTCATGTCCAGGGCCAGAAAGCCGCTGCTGCGGTCCACGGCCACCGCATCGACCCCGCCGTCGCGCTGGATCGTGAACCGTACCACGCTGACCCCGGGCACCTGCTGGTTAGAGTCCCACTGCCGTCGAATGAGCTGCAGCATCGTGGACAGGTACTCGGGGCAACAGAAATTCGCCAGACTGAGCTCGCCAGCGCTGCCGCCGAGGCCGCCGCCGGACAGCCCGATCCCGATACCCTCCACGCCGGTGTCCGCCATGGTGCTGCCCTCCAGCAGCTCCGGTCCGCGGGTCGGCGTTCGGCCGCGGGCCTCATCCGGCGTCGTCTCCACCGGGGTTTCCGGCTCCGGCCGCCGCCGTGCGTCGGGAACCGGAATCGTCATCTGCGGCGGGGTAGGCGTCGGCGGCTGAATCCACTGCGGACGGCGCGCCTCTTCCAGAGTCAGGATTTCCTGGATCGGCCGCCCTCCGAGCGCTGTCTGCCCACCTTCGCCCGGTCCCTCGGGTCCGCCGAGCCGAATGGCCATTACGACGTCCGGCTCAGCGTTGACGTGGCCGCTAAGCCCGCCGATCCACGATGCCGGACCGAACAGGATGATGACTATCGCAACCGCATGCGCGCCGATGGAGATCGCCAGGGGTCCCCGCATCGGCTCGTCGTCGGTCGCCCGCCATGCCGGCCGGGCGGCGCTCTGCTCGTTCACCACGGTTTCAACACCATCCTGGGGACGGCCGCTTCATGGCTCGTTCGGAAAGTCGACGACGAGGCCGACCTCCTCGACTCCCCCCTCCTTCAGTTTATCCATGACGCTCATCAATTCGTCATATGTGATGCCGCCATCGCCGCGCAGCAGCACGTTGCGTTCGGCGCGGCTGTCCATCTCCACGCCGATTCGTTCCTGCAACACATCGAACGGCACCGCCGCGTCGTCCACCTGTACGATGCCGTCCGTTCGGAAACTCAGCGGCACGGTTACGTACAGGCGCTCCACTTCGATCGGATCGGCGCGCCGGGCCTCGGGAAGATTCACGTCGAGTCCGCGCTGCATCATCGGCGCCGCCACCATGAACACGATCAGCATGACGAGCATAACGTCGACCAGCGGAATGACGTTGATCTCGGACAGGGACGTCGCAACGCGCCGGCCGCGGCGGCGACCGCCGCCATGACTGTCGGTCGTGCGAACCGTGGGCATATCGTACGAACTAGGAGAAGTTGCGCTCGGTGATGTTCAGGAACTCCATCGCGAAGTCATCCATCGTCGAGGCGATCTCTTTCAATTTCTGCGTCAGGTGGTTGTAGAAATAGACCGCCGGGATCGCGGCGAACAACCCGGCGGCCGTCGCGATCAAGGCCTCCGCGATGCCGGGCGCCACGACGGCCAGGTTCGTCGAACCGGCCACGCCGATGCCGGCAAACGCATTCATGATGCCCCAAACCGTGCCGAACAGGCCGATGAAAGGCGTAAGGCTGGCGGTTGTGGCGAGAAATCCCACGCGCCGTTCAAGCTTGGTCACCTCGATGCTGGACGCCCGCAGGAGCGCGCGGTCGAGCGACTCGAAGCTGCGCAGCACCGGCCGCTCGGTCTGACCCTGCATGCCCTGGCGGAGTTGCGCGTTCAGCTCGACATAGCCCGCCTGGAAAACCCCGGCCAGGGGGCTGTGCGTCAACGACTGACACGCCGACTGGACCTCCGAGAACTTGCTGCTGCGGCGGAATACGTCGGAGAAGCGGGCCGTCTGCACGTCGACCCGCCGGAACTGCCTGAGCTTGACGAGGATGACCGCCCAGGAAATGACGGAAAAAAGGCCGAGAATGACCAGGACGGCCTGTGACAGCAAGGAGGATCGCTCGAGCAACTCGAGCAATCCACCCCCGAACGCTCCCCCAGACTCGCTAACGCCTGTAGTCTGGAGGAGGGCAAACGCGTAACAACCGATGGCACGCACCGAACCCTCCGTAACCGGACACTGGCGCGCCGCTGGGACAGCGCAGATTTGCGCACTTTAGCACGACCCCGAAGTCCTGTCAAGTCTATGATATGATGGAGTTTCTGTCATTTTGACGCCTGCGGGGCAAGCGGCGGCGGACAGCAATTCATCCATCCTCACCGACCGTTCCTGAAGCTGTCAAGAGCAGTACCGATGATTCGCTTTCTCAGCGTACGACATCTTGCCGTCGTCGAGCATCTCGACCTGGATCTGCAGCCCGGCTTCACCGTGCTCACCGGCGAGACCGGCGCCGGAAAGTCGATCGTGCTCGGCGCGCTGAACCTGCTTGCAGGCGGGCGCGCCAGCGGCGACCTGGTGCGCACGGGGGCGGCGAAGGCTGTCGTGCAGGCGGCGCTGGATGCCCGGGAGGGTGATGAAGTCCTGCTGCGCCGGGAAGTGACGGCGCAGGGGCGCAGCCGGGCGTTCATCAACGGCACGTTGACGACGATCGGCGAAATGCAGGTGAATGGACTGCGCCTGCTGGATTTCCACGGACAGCACGCCCATCAGGCGCTGCTGGAGCCTCGCAATCACCTGCCGTTGCTCGATGTCCACGGCAAGCTGGCCGCACCGGCGGCCACGGTGGCGACGGCGTTCGATGCCTGGCGAACCGCGCTGGCGCGGCTCGACGGCGCGCGGTCGGAGCGGGACCGAAGCGCGGAACGGTTGGAGCTGCTGGCGTATCAGCAGAAGGAGATCGACGACGTCGCGCCGACGCCGGGGGAGGACGACGCGCTGGCCGTGTCGAGAAAGCGGCTGGCGCATGCCGAACGCCTGGTCGCACTGTGCTCGCAGGCGTACGGCGCGTTGTACGAACAGGACGGCGCCGCGATACCCACGCTGGGGCAGGTCTGGCGGCAGGTTGCCGAGTTGGCGGCCATCGATCCATCGTTCGAGACGCATCTCGAGGCGCGCGGCACGGTTGAGGCGCATCTTGAGGATCTTGCGTTTGCGCTGCGGTCCTGCGCGGCGGATGTGGAGGGGTCGCCGGAGCAGCTCGCGGATGTCGAGGGGCGCCTGGCGGCGCTCGAGCGCCTGAAGCGCAAGTACGGACCGAGCCTTGACGACGTGCTGGAGCATCGCCGGCGGATTGGCGGTGACCTGGACGCGCTGCGGGACGGGGCAGGGCAGATCGAAGAGCTGACGCGTGATGAGGAACGCGCCCGATCGAGGTTCCTGGATGCAGCCGAGGGGCTGTCGGCCCGCCGCCGCAAGACCGCGGCGAATCTGAGTCGGAAATTGGCGGCGGTCCTGGAACGCCTCGCCATGCCGCATGCGCGCGTGCACGTACAATTTGGAGATGGCGCGCGCGCGCCGGAGCGTTGGACGGCGCGCGGGATAGACGACGTGGAGCTGTATTTTTCGGCGAATCCCGGAGAGGCGCCCAGGCCGCTCGCACGCATCGCGTCGGGGGGTGAGTTGTCCAGGGTGATGCTGGCGCTAAAGACGTTGGCGACGACGGACATGCCGGGCAAGACGCTTGTATTCGACGAGATAGACGCCGGCATCGGCGGCAGCGCCGCCAACAGCGTAGGCCGGCTGCTCAGATTGTTGGGGGAGCGCTTCCAGGTGGTGTGCGTCACGCATCTGCCGCAGATCGCGGCGTATGCCGACATCCACTGCCGCGTATCCAAAGCGGTCCGGAACGGCCGCACGGAGACGTCGGTCGACACGCTCGACGAGCCGGATCGGGAGGTGGAGCTCGCGCGTCTGATGACGGGGAATACGTCCCCCGCCGCGCGCGCCGGCGCACGCGCGTTGCTGGACAGCCGGCAGCAGGAGAATGGCGGCGGCTACCGGCCGGCAGCCGCGTCGAGCGCCGGAGTCTGACCATGGCGAAGAAAGCATGCATCGAAACGTTCGGTTGTCAGATGAATGTCCACGACTCCGAACGCATGGCCGGCCTGATCGAGCAGGCGGGATACGAGCTCACGAACGACATCGGTGAAGCGGACCTCGTATTGATCAACACCTGCAGCGTGCGGGAGAAGGCGGAGGACAAGCTGTTCGGCCGGCTTGGCGAGCTCGGCCGCGGCGGCCGTGGGCGCCCGCTGGTCGCGGTCACGGGTTGTGTTGCCCAGCAGGAGGGCGGCCGGCTGCTCGAGCGCTCCTCCCATGTGGACGTGGTGGTCGGCACCCAGGCGCTGCGGCGGTTGCCGTTGCTCGTGGATCGGGCGGACGCAACGGGGGAGTCGCAGGTCGACGTCAACCCGTACGACGACGTCTCGTTCCCGCTCGGCATCGCCGTGCGCAGCGATCCCGTCAAGGCCTATGTGACGATTATCGAAGGATGCAACGATTTCTGCGCCTTTTGCGTGGTTCCCTATACGCGCGGGCATGAACGGATGCGCCCGGCGGGGGAGATCCTGGCCGAGGTGGGGCAGGCGGCGGCAGCGGGCCACCGGGAAGTGCACCTGCTGGGGCAGATCGTCAACCACTACCAGGATCCCGGCGATCCGCAGCACGATTTCGCCTGGCTGCTGCGCCGGGTCCATGAGGTTCCGGGCGTGGACCGGATTCGCTTCGCCAGTCCGCACCCCCGACACGTGACGCCCGAAATGATTGCCGCCATGCGGGATCTCCCGAAGGTATGCAGGCATCTGCATCTACCGCTCCAGTCGGGATCCACTCGGGTCTTGAAGAACATGCGCCGCCGGTACTCCCGAGAAACCTATCTCGAACTTGTCCGGCAGGTCCGTGAGGCCATCCCGAACATCGCCTTATCGACCGATATAATCGTCGGGTTCCCCGGTGAGACGGACGGCGATTTCGAAGCGACCATGTCACTGGTCGAGTCTGTCGGGTTTCACAGCATGTTCTCTTTCAAGTACTCGCAACGGCCCAACACGCTGGCGGCGAAGAGAATGCCGGACACCGTACCCGAATCGGAGAAAACCGCGCGGCTGATGGCGTTACAGGCGCGTCAGAAGACGATCCAGGAGCGCCTGCACGCCGGCTGCGTCGGCGAGAGCGTCGAGGTGCTCGTCGACTCCCGAAGCCGCCGGCAGCGGGATGTCGAGATGTTCTCGGGGCGCACGACGCAGAATACGGTGGTCAACTTTCCGGGCCGGCCGGAGTGGTTGGGCAGTATGCTCAAGGTGCGCGTGGAAAGAGCCGGTCCGTACAGCCTGCGCGGGCAAGTTTCAGGCAGCGCATAGGACGGCCGCTACCACGGAGATGTCGATGCAAATCGAAATGACGATCAAGGGGCTGATGGTGGATCCAGTCACCAACATGCCCATCGTCATCCTGCGCGACGAGGACGGCCAGCGCGTGCTGCCGATTTGGGTCGGTATCTTCGAAGCGAACGCCATCGCACTGCAGATCGAGAACATCGCCACGCCGCGGCCGATGACCCACGATCTGCTGCGCAACATCATCACTGACCTGCACGGCGCCGTCGAGAAAATCGTCGTATCCGATCTCCATGACAACACCTTCTATGCCACCATCCAGCTGCGCGTGAACGGCGAGGCTGTCTCCGTGGACGCGCGTCCCAGTGACGCCATCGCGCTCGCGCTGCGCGTGCGCGCGCCAATCTTCGTCGAGGACACGGTGATAGACAACGCCCGCGGGATCGACTTTACGCCCAAGAAGGACGATTCCGAGCGACTTACCAAGTGGTTGGAGAGCCTGGACCCCGACGACCTGGGCAAGTACAAGATGTAGCACCGCATGTCGGCCGGCCGACATGCGCGTCAAGTCCTGATTTCTGAATAACTTACGCTGCCTGGCATGACTGCGGTCCGGCTTGTGTTGCCTTGACAGGGCCGGGAGCCTTTCCTAGAATGCGTCGCGTCGGCGGGCGAGGGGCCGCACGCTCCATCCGCACGACCAGCGCCTATGATTGTCGCCATCGCAAACCAGAAAGGTGGCGTGGGAAAGACCACGACGGCGATCAATCTCTCCTCGGCATTGGCGCTGCGAGGACACCGGACCCTTCTGATAGATCTCGATCCGCAGGCGAACAGCACGCTGTCATACGTTGACCAGAAAAAGGTCGACCGCAGCGTATACGACGCAATCGCCGACAGCGCGTGCAGTTTGTCCGACGTCATCCAGCCGTCGACACAAGAGGGGCTCTGGGTTGCGCCGGCGCGCATCGGACTGGCCAAGCTGGAGGCGCAACTGGTCGGCGATCTCGACGCAGCCTTTCGAGTCAAGGACAAGCTGGCCGCTGTCCGGGACCAGTTTCCGTACGTCGTTATCGACTGTCCGCCTACCCTGGGGCTGCTCACGGTCAACGCCCTGGTCGCGGCCACGCATCTGCTGATTCCGATCCAGTCGTCGTACTTCGCGCTCGAAGGGACCGACGACCTGCTTGAAACGATGGACAAGGTGCGCCTTCGCGCAAACCCGAGCCTGAAGATGCTCGGCGTCCTGATCACGATGCACGACCGCCGTACTTCTCTGGCGAGGGATACGAAGCTGCAAATCCGAGAGGTCTTCGGAGCCCAGGTGTTCAAGACGATCATCTCGAAGAACGTACGCCTGGAGGAGAGTCCCGCCTATCGCGAGTCAATTTTCAGTCACGCGCCGAATTCGACCGGCGCCGCCGACTACTACAGCCTGTGCGAGGAGGTGATGGCACGTGCCTAGGCGCGGACTGCCGGAGTCGGCCCGCATGCGTCACGACGCCCACTACGTCGACAATCTGGCCGCGGCGGCCGGTGCACCCATCGGCCGCATGATCTCCATCGAGTTGATAGATCCCAACCCGCAACAGCCGCGCTGCACGATGGGAGATTTGTCCGAGCTCATGGCGTCAATCTCCGAGAACGGCATCCTCGAGCCGTTGATCGTGCGCCAGCAGCGGGACCGGTTCCAGATCGTTGCCGGCGAGCGGCGCTACCAGGCCGCCGTGCGCTTGGGTTTGAACGAGGTGCCCGTGATAGTCCGCGACGCGGACGACGGTCAGGCGATAGAGCTGGCGCTGATCGAGAACATCCAACGCAAGGATCTGACGCCGTTCGAGGAGGCCGAGGCGCTGAAGTCGCTGGCTGACCGGTTTCACTACACGCACGAGCAGCTGGCGCAGCGACTGGGGAAGTCCCGGACGTCGATTACCGAGTCGATGTCGCTCAACTCCATAACCGACGAGGTCAAGGAGCTTTGCCGCCTCGCAGACATCACGTCGAAATCGACGCTGCTGCAGGTGGCCCGACAGAGTGACCCGCAGGCGATGCTGGCGCTCGTCGGGAAAATCACCGCCGCCGGTATGACGCGTGCGGACGCCCGCAAGGTTGCGGCCAAGGCTTCCGGCGCGCGGCCCAAGCCTTTTGCCTACAAGTGGGTGGCGCCCTCGAAGACTTTCAGCCTGCGCCTGAACTTTCGCAAGACGAGCGTCAGCCGTGAAGAGCTGATTGCGGCGCTGGAGCAGGCCGTTTCCGAGCTGCGGACCGCCGATTAGAGCCGTAAGTTAACATAACATCCCTTATTGGACCCTCGGTCCAGGCACCAAGACCCGGCTTCGTCACACGCGATGACTCCGTCTTCCGCAACGACGCAGGCCACGGGCTCACACCGCCCGACCGCGCTGGTGGCCGCTCCGGACTGGCACTTCCTGGTGCGTTGGACCGGCGCGTGGCTCGGGGCCGGCGTTGTGTTCGGGGCCGGGGCCGCGTTCGGGGCCGGTGTCGACTTCGGGCCCGTCCTGCGGCTGAGCGTGCCGTTTGCGGTGGCCGTCGGCTACAGCGCGTACATCTCCGCGCGGCTCGTGTTCCCGCTGCTGGCGCGACTGCCGGGCGCGCTGCGCCTGCTGCTCGACGCGTTGATCGTGCTGGCGGGCACGATCTTCGGTTCGATTCTCGTGTTCCTGATCGATCCGTTCTTCGTGCTTGCGCAGCCTCGGGCCGCCCTGCTCATGGTGGTGTTCAACGCGGTGCTCGCGGCGGGGGTCGCAATCGCGCTGGGCACCTATGACCGCATGCGCCGCCAGATCGAAGCGTCGTACCGGGTTCTCCGGGAGCGGGATGCGCTCGAGCGCGAGTTGAGCGTGGCCCGTGAGGTCCAGCGCGAGCTACTGCCGCGCGAGGCGCCCCCCGTTGCGGGGTTGGAGCTGGCGGGGGTTTGCCGGCCGGCCATTGCGGTAGGCGGGGACTACTACGACTACCTGCGGGACGGTGACGGCCGGCTGGGCGTGGTTATCGCCGACGTGTCCGGCAAGGGGGTTTCCGCGTCGCTTCTCATGGCCCACCTGCAGGCCTCGATGCGTAGCCGCTTCCCCACCGCGGCGACTCCGGGATTGCTCGTTGCGGATATGAACGAGGCGCTGTGCGGATCGTCATCAGCGTCGCGCTACGCCACCCTGTTCCTGGCGACGTTCGATCGGGAGACGCGCCGCCTGTCGTATACCAACGCGGGGCACCTGCCGGCGATCCTCGTACATGAGGAAAATACGGCGCGTTGCGAAGAAGGCGGCTTTCCCATCGGCATGTTCGAGGGCGCCGCCTACGAGACGGGCGCCCGGACGCTGGCGCCCGGAGACCTGTTGGCGCTGTTCACCGACGGCGTTACCGAGGCGCCGGCGCCCGACGGAGAGGAATTCGGAGCGACGCGGCTCGCCGAGCTGCTGCGCGCCCATCGCGGACGCCCGCTCGACAAGATCATCGAGGTCGTGCTCGACGCTCTGGTGCAGTGGAGCGGCCCGGTGGATCCCCACGACGACGTAACCCTTGTCCTGGCGAGGGCGCGGTGAACCGATCCCGAACGGCCGTCAGCTTCGGCCGCCACGCCGGACTCTGGATCGCGGCCAGCAGTCTCGCCGGGCTCGCCGTCGGATTCGGCGTGAGCGTATTCCAGGGCGAAGGCGTAGAGCGCCCGATCCTTGTGATCTCCGTGCTGTTCGCCAACGTGGTGGGCCTCACCGCGATGGTCTGCTCCGTCTGGCTGTTTCCGCGCCTGCGGGGACGCTCGGGACTGCTGCGTTTCCCGCTGCTCGTCCTTGCACTGCTGTCGGGTGCGGTCCTGGGCAGCCTCGCCGTGCTCGCCGCCTACCCGCTGTTCGTTTTTCGCGAGCCGCGGCTCGCGGTGGGGGTCATCGCTCTCAACAGCGTCCTAGCGCTGGTGGTCGGGGGCGTCGTGCTCGGTTACGAGGAGATGCGGCTGCGGTTGCAGGACGCCCTGCGCGAGATGCGGGAGGTCCGACTGGTCGAGGCACGACTGCGCGAGGAGGCGGCGCGCGCCGAGCTGGCCGCGCTACAGGCGCGGATCAACCCGCATTTCTTCTTCAACACCCTCAACACCATCAGCTCGGTGCTCGACGAAGACGCCCGCACGGCGGAGGAATTGCTGGAGACATTCGCGGATCTGTTCCGCTACGCGTTCGACGCGGCCGACGCCGCGCCCGTTCCGCTGCGCGACGAGATCGCCTTCACCAAGGGTTATCTGCGTATCGAACACGTCCGGTTCGGCGACCGGCTACGGGTCGCCTGGGACGTCGATCCGGACTCGCTGGCGGTCCGGATTCCCGGCTTGGTACTCCAACCGCTGGTCGAAAACGCGGTGGGACACGGCCTCGCTCCGCGGGCGCGCGGAGGACGCATCGACGTCTCGACGCGCGTCGACGGCGAGGTGCTACGCATAGATGTGGTCGACGACGGAGTCGGGCTCTCCGGCGATGAAGGGGGCCTGATCCGCGACGGCCACGGGTTGGGCAACATCGCCCGCCGGCTCCACGCGTCCTACGGAACACGCGCGGCTCTCACGCTTGGCGCCGGGCCGGACCGCGTGGGCGCGAGCGCGCGACTCACCCTGCCGGTCGTTCCCGCGCTCCCCCGGTCCGAGGTGAGCGCTCCATGAGGCGGCGCTGCGTCGTCATCGACGACGAAAAGCCGGCCCGCGACCGGATGAAGCGGTTGCTCGACGCACATCCCGACTTCGAGCTCGCCGGTGAGGCGGCCGATGCAAAGGCGGCGGTGCGGCTGATCGACGAGACCGGGCCAGACCTGTGCTTTCTCGATGTACAGATGCCGGAGGGCACCGGATTCGATGTCCTGCAGCGGGTCAGGCACGTGCCGCACGTCATATTCGTCACGGCGTACGACCGCTACGCGGTTCCCGCGTTCGAAGTGCGATCGATCGACTATCTGCTGAAGCCCGTCGGCAGGGAGCGCTTCGCCCAGGCTCTCGAACGGGCTCGGGAGCAGATTGACGGCGCCGGCTCGGCGCGGAGGATCCTCGACGAGCTCGATGCGCTGCGGCGGCTGGTCGGCGAGGGTCCCGCGGCGGCAGTGCCCCTCCCCTACCGCGTCAGCGCCCGCAGCGGCTCGGGGATCCTCCTGCTCGACCCGGACGAAATCATCTGGTTCGAGGCGGAAGACGCACTGGTCTTCGCGCGGACCGCGGCCGGGCGGTTCACGGTCGACCAAACCCTGTCCGAGCTGGAGCGGCAGCTCGAAGGCCGGTTCTTTCGGGCGCACCGGAGCTGTCTCGTCAACCTCGGGCGGATCTCCGAAATTCGGACGGCCGATGCGGGCACTTACACGATCGTGTGTCCCGGGGCGGGTGCGGTGCCGCTTTCGCGCCGTCGGGCGCGCCGGCTGCGTGAGATATTTCCGTGGTGAGGCCTACCGGCCACCGGCTGTTCCCGACCGCCGACCTTCCTTCTGTAGCCACCCATCGCAATCGCGTTGCGCTGGCGGACCGCCGGCGGCACCATCCACTGGCAGCCTGAGGAGGACGACACATGGTTCGCAGGATGTCGATAGCGTTGATTCTGGCCGCTGCATTCGCAGGCGCGCCCCTGGCGGCCGGCGCGCAGGGAGCCGAGGTGGGTCCCGTGGTGACCGTTCCGAGTGGCGAAGTGCGCGAGGGAGACCTCTACGCCACGGGGGAGGCAGTCCGCGTCGACGGACGGCTGGCCGGAGACCTGGTCGCGGCGGCGCAGCGCGTGCTCGTGCGCGGCGAGGTCGACGGTGACCTGTTCGCGGCCGGGAGGACGGTCGATCTGCATGGCCCGGTGGGCGACTCGACACGCGTGGCCGGGGAATCAATCACCGTGGACACCGTGATTGACGGCGACCTGTTGGTGGCCGGGAACCGACTGCAGATTCTCGGCGGCGCGGTCATCCGGGGCGGCTTGATGACAGCCAGCAGCACCATTGATCTCGCGGGGATCGTCGAAGAGAACTTCCGGGCGGCGGCGGGGGAAATCATCGTCAGCGGCACGGTCCGCGGCGATGCATACGTCATTGCCGACCGTCTCGAGCTGGCTCCCGGCGCGCGCATAGACGGCGACCTCAACTACCGGACGCGCCTGCCCATCAGTGCGGAGGAGGCGGCCCGCGTTGGGGGGACGGTGCGCCATACGGAGCCGATCGACGACGAGGATTCGGGCGGCGGCTGGATCGGCAGCATCCTCTTCTGGGGCTGGCAAGCCGGGGCGGCGTTGCTGGCCGGCCTGCTGGCCGTCGCGTTGTGCCGGCGTTTCGTGCTGCAGTTCGTGGCGGCGATCGCGGAACAGACCACGCTCGGCGTGTTGCTCGGATTCGGCGCGTTCCTGATCGTCCCCGTTGCCGCGGTAGTCGTGATGGTGACCGTGGTCGGCCTGCCGGTAGGCCTGATCGTCATGCTGCTGTTCGGAATGGCGCTATACGTGGCCAAGTTGCCCATTGCGGCGTGGGCCGGGGGGCGGCTGCTTGCCCTCGCAGGCCGCCCGGACGCTTCGCCGTATGCGGCGATGGCCGCCGGCGTCGTGACGCTGTATCTGCTGTTCGCGATGCCCTGGGTCGGTTGGCTGTTCTGGCTTGCGGCGACGTGGCTGGGCCTCGGCGCCATGGTCCTGTCGGGCCGCCGGTATCTGGCGCCGGAAACCGGTTGGGAAGGATAACGGGCGCAGCGGCTCAGTGCCGGACCGTGCCGGTCGTGCGCCAGGCCCTGCCGGTGCGAGGCTTGCTCGGGAGGCGTTCACCGTCGCGAAGGCCGCGGCCGCCGTGCAGCCTGCAGCGCGGCTTTGCCTGCGGTAGCAGCTCAGCCGGCCGCGCACCGCAAACCCCGCAGAAACGCATGTAATGCCACGAGTGTCCGGCAGCGGTTTCATCCCTGTTCGACATGGGTGACTCGCCTCCTGTTCAGATGGACGCCGCGCGCGGCGCGGAGGATCCCGCATGCCAGTCTCGACGCGCGGGCTGTTAAGATGCTCTGAGCAGAGTCATGTTGCGCATTACGGACCGCTACATCCTCCGGGAAGTGATCCCACCGTTCT
>JAGWAI010000002.1:7263-16704 GCA_021296485.1 Acidobacteriota bacterium | reverse complement strand
GGCTGTTAAGATGCTCTGAGCAGAGTCATGTTGCGCATTACGGACCGCTACATCCTCCGGGAAGTGATCCCACCGTTCTTCCTCGGACTGTTGATCTTCACGTTCCTGCTGATGATTCCGCCGATCATGGAGGTGGTCGAGGAGCTTATTGCGAAGGGTGTGGATGCCGTTACGGTGCTCCAGATAGTGGGCACGCTCGTCCCGCAGGGGCTGGGGATCACTATTCCGATGGCACTGCTGCTCGGCGTCCTGATGGGCCTGGGCCGCATGTCGAGCGATCGGGAGACCGTTGCGCTGCAGGCTTGCGGCGTGAGCCTGTTGCGGATGTTCCGCCCGCTGCTTGTCCTGGCCCTGTTCGCCTCGGCGGCGACCTGCTACGTGATGGTCGTGGCGCTGCCGGACGCCAACCAGCGTTTCCGGGAGATTACGTTCAGGACCGTCGCCAACCGAGCGGAGGGCGAGGTCAAGCCGCGCGTGTTCTACGAGGACTTTCCGAATGTCGTCCTGTACGTGCGCGAGGTGCTACAGACCGGCGAGGGCTGGCGGGACGTGTTTCTGGCGGACATGCGGGACGCGAACCAGCCGGACGTCTACGTGGCGTCGCGCGGCCAGGTCGTGCTGGATCCCGAGCAGCGCACCGTCGACGTCGTGCTGCACGGCGGAACGGGCCACGTCATGCGCTCGGACGAGCCGGGCACCTACGAGGTGCACGCCTTCGATGAAATCGTAATCGGCCTCGATCCGGAATCCGTCTTTCCGCGCAGCGGCCCGCAGCGCGGCTATCCGGAGCTGACCATTTCGCAACTCCGTGCGGAGGCGGCGCGGCTGAGCGAGCTGGGCGCCTCGCCGCACCGTCCGATCATGGAGATTCACCGCAAGTTCTCCATACCGGTCGCCTGCTTCGTATTCGTGCTGATCGGCATCGGGCTCGGCGTGACGAGCCGCAAGGACGGCCGGCTGGCGAGCTTCGCGCTCGGCCTGATGGTGATCTTCACCTACTACGTCATCATGTACGGCGCCGAGGCAATGGCAAAGGGCGCGCTGGTGTCTCCGCACCTCGCCATGTGGCTGCCCAACATCCTGCTGGGTCTGGTCGGTCTGGCGCTCTTCGTCTGGCGCTCGGCCTCGGTCGAGCGGCGCATCGCACTCCCCTTCTCCGCCAGGCGCCGCGCTCCAGCCGGAGATCCGGAGCCGGCCGGCGTTGCGCAGCGCGGCCGGTGGGCGGGAATCGCCCTGCCCAAGGCGGCGCTGCCGAATCTGAGCCTGCTCGACTGGTATGTGTTCCGGATGTACGTGGGCGTGCTGCTGCTGGGGTTCGTCGGCCTGCTGGGCGTGTTCTACATTTCGACGTTCATAGACCTGTCGGACAAGCTGTTCAAGGGCCAGACGACCGGGCTGATGCTGCTCGAGTACTTCTGGTACGCCACGCCGCAGTTCACCTATTTCGTGTTGCCGGTCTCCGCTCTGGTCGCCGCCCTTGTCACGATCGGCCTGTTGACGAAGACGAGCGAGCTGACCGTGATGAAGGCGTGCGGCGTCAGCCTGTACCGCGCGGCGCTGCCGATCTTCCTGGCCAGCATCGCGCTCAGCGGCGTGCTGTTCGGATTGAGTGAGACGATCATGGCGGCCGCCAACCGTGAAGCGGAGGCGCTCAACTTCGAGATCCGCAGCGGCGTCCGCAAGAGCCGCACGATCGACCTGCTCAGCCGGCAGTGGATCGTGGCCCGCGACGGCTCCATCTACCACTACCTGCACTTCGAGCCGGAGCGGAACGAGATCGGCAGCCTGTCGGTCTACGAATTCGGCGGCGAGCCGTGGGGACTGCAGCGCCGTACGTTCGCGGGAGCTGCGTCATATGCAGACGGTTGGCGCGGCCGGGACGTTTGGACGCGTGACTTCACGGCGCCGGCGGGCGGCGACGGCCAGTCGATTGCGTACGAGACCGCGGCGGAGGCGCCGCTTGCTGCTCTCGAGCCGCCGGACTATTTCGCTACTGAGCGCCCAGACGCCGAGCTGATGAATTTCGGCCAGCTCAGCACGCACATCGGCGAATTGAGCGCAAGCGGGTTCGATGTCGTGCGGCTGGTTGTCGAACTGCACCGCAAGGTGTCGTTTCCGTTTGTGACGCTCATCCTGACGTTGATTGCAATCCCGTTCGCGGTAACGACCGGTCCGCGCGGCACGCTGTTCGGCATCGGCGTCGGCGTCGCGCTGGCCTTTACGTACTGGATCACCATCAACGTCTTCGCCGCGGTCGGCAGCGCCGGGCTCCTGGCGCCGGGACTCGCGGCGTGGGCCCCGAATCTGCTGTTCGGGGCGTCCGCAACCTACCTGCTGTTGACCGTCAGGACGTAGAGTGGGGGGCGTTACAGCCCGGCGGCGGAGCGCATGGCGTCCGCCTTGTCGGTGCGCTCCCAGGTGAATTCCGGCTCGGTGCGCCCGAAGTGGCCGAACGCGGCCGTGCGGCGATAGATGGGACGCCGCAGATCGAGCGAGTCGATGATGCCGCGCGGCGTCAGATCGAAGTGCTCGCGTACGAGCTCCGATATGCGGCCCTCGCCGATTTGGCCCGTACCGAACGTCTCAACCAGCACGGAAACGGGATCCGCAACGCCGATGGCGTAGGCCAGCTGCACCTGCACGCGGTCGGCGAGGCCGGCCGCCACGCAGTTCTTGGCGATGTAGCGGGCCACGTAGGAGGCGGAGCGGTCGACCTTCGTGGGATCCTTGCCCGAGAATGCGCCGCCGCCGTGCGGCGCCATGCCGCCGTAGGTATCGACGATGATCTTGCGCCCGGTCAACCCCGAGTCGCCGTGCGGTCCGCCGGTCACGAAGCGCCCGGTCGGATTGACGTAGATATTCGTCTGCGCGTCGATCAGCTGCTCCGGAATCACCTTGCGGATAATCTGGTTTGTGACGTCCTCGCGGATCTGCTCGATGGAAACGTCTGCGCTGTGCTGCGACGAAACGACGACCGTCGCGACTCGCAGCGGCGTATCGTCTTCGTACTCGACGGTGACTTGCGATTTGCCGTCGGGCCGAAGGTAGCTCAGACCGCCCGCGCGGCGGATGTCCGAAAGCGCCCGCACGAGGTGGTGCGAGAGCATGATCGGCAGCGGCATCAGCGCGTCGGTCTCGGAGCAGGCGTAACCGAACATCAGGCCCTGGTCGCCGGCGCCGCCGGGGTCGACGCCGAGCGCGATGTCGGGCGACTGGCCGTGCAGCGCCGAAACGACCGCGCAGGTGTCCGCGTCGAACCCGAACTTGCCGCGGGTATAGCCGACGTCCCGAACCGCCTCGCGCGCCACGCCGGTGAAATCGGGTTGGGCGGTCGTCGTGATCTCCCCCGCCAGCATGATGAGGCCCGTGGTCAGTAGCGTCTCGCAGGCTACCCGCCCGGTGGGATCCTCGGCGAGGACGGCGTCGAGGACGGCGTCGGAAACCTGGTCAGCCATCTTGTCGGGGTGTCCCTCGGTGACGGATTCCGACGTGAATAAGTAGCGGCCTGCACGGCGCATGTAAGCAAACTCCTTGTGTGACGATCCGCTAACAGTAGCAGGCGGCCCGGCGGCAGGTCAACGCGCGCCGCCGCCCGGGGGCGGCGCACCGGAGAGCCGCCGGCGCGCCTACGGACGGGGATGGAACTGCTCGTAGACCGCCTTGAGGCGCGCTTCGGCAATGTGGGTATAGATCTGCGTCGTCGACAGATCGGCATGCCCGAGCAGGCTCTGGATGGATCGCAGATCGGCGCCGCGCTCGAGCAGATGGGTGGCGAAAGAATGGCGTATAACGTGTGGGCTGATGTCGCGTGGCAGGCCGGCCTGGAGTGCGTACTTCTTCAGGATTTTCCAAAACCCGACGCGTCCCAGTTGCGTGCCGCGGGCGTTGAGGAAGAGCCACTCGCATGTCTGGCCGCGGGTGAGCCGCGGGCGTCCTTCGCGGACGTATCGTCGAATCCAGTCCACTGCCACGGAGCCCATCGGCACGAGGCGTTCCTTGGAGCCCTTGCCGAGGCAGATCAGGTAGCCGCCCGGCAGGTTGAGATCGGCGGGACGCACGGAGACGAGCTCGGAGACGCGCATGCCGGTGGCGTACAGCAGCTCGATGAGCGCCCGATCCCGGATGCCGAGGGGCGTCGAGACGTCCGGTTGCTCGATCAGCTGGTCGACCTCCTCTATCGACAGGAACTTCGGCAGCGCGGGCCAGGCCCGCGGCGCGTGCAGGTCATCGGCGGGATCGATTCGAATCTGCCCGTCGCGGACCAGGAAACGGTAGAAGCCGCGGACACAGGCCACGAGGCGCGCCACCGATCTGGGCGCGAGGCCGGCCGCCATCCGGTCACGCACGAACGCCTCCAGGTCGTCGCGCGACAGGGCGTCGAGAGATGCGCCCCGCAGGGCGGCGAAATGCAGCAGGCCCTTCAGGTCGCGGCCGTATCCCTCCACGGAGTTCGCGGCCAGACGACGGGCTACGCGCAGGTCGTCCAGGTAGCTGTCGACGCGCCAGCGGCCGGCGTCCGGGAGAGGCTGGCGCAGGGTCCGGGTTGCGTCCATCTGCCCTGCTTTTCGGCTGTGGGTGGGTCAGGCTGTGCAGTTATAATACGGCCATGACCTGGAAGATCCGAACGACCAGACGTGCAACCGTCGCCGGACTTCTTCTCGCTGCTCTCGCGGCCAGTTCGGCGTGCGCCGCCCGGCAGTCGCCGAGCGGACCAGGATCGCCGGTTGCGGCGGGCAGCCCCGCGCCCTTCGACGTGCAGATCGAAAGCTACGTCATGGCGCAGGAAGCGCTGGCGGCCGACAACTTCGACGACGCGCGGGCGGCCCTCGAGAGCCTCGCGCCCCTGGCCGATCCCGTCACGCAGCCGCTCGTCCGCTCCGCGGCCTCGGCGGACGATATCGGCACCATGCGCAGCCGGTTCAAGCCGCTGTCGGAATATCTGGCGGCGCTCGATCTGCCGCAGGGGTTCGCCCGGGCCTACTGCCCGATGTACGACGGCGGCTCCAACTGGGTGCAGCGTGACGGACCGGTCCGCAACCCCTTCTACGGGTCGGAGATGCTGACCTGCGGCGTCGTCGACGCGGCGCCCGGCGCGCACATGGATCACACGCCCCGCAACGGCGGGATCGTCTTCATGGCTCCCGACAGCTTCCACCATATCGAGGGAACCTACCCCGAGCGCGGCGTGTTCCGGCTGTACGCGACGGACAACTACCGCGAGCCCGTGGACGTCAGCACCTGGGCGGGACGAGTGGTGCTCGAAGAGGACTACGACGAGGCGACGGACGAATTCATCGAAGTGACCGCGTTCGACCTCGTGCCCTCTACCAGCGGGGAATACCTCGAGGCGACGGTTGGAGACCTCGACGCGCCGGCCGAGATTACGGCCAAGGTGATCTTCGTCGAGGACTTCCCCGAGGAGCGCTTTGACTTCATCTTCGCCGAGTACACCGCAGCTGACGCCGCCGATTCGCGATCTTCCACGGTCATGACCGGCGCGCCGACATCGGTGCCGCTGGCGGACCGCATCCGCCCGCCGATTCCGGAGGCGACGGGCGACATCGTGGCGGGCATCACCGCACGCGACCAGGAGCTGCAGGAGTTGATCGGCCGCGGCGCGTTTGCAGAGATTTTCATTCCCGCCCTGCAGGCCAAGGAACTGGCGCTCGCGCTCAACGACCGCACGGAGAACCTGTCGATGCAAGATCAGAACGACGTGAAGATCGCCGTTCGCCATCTCGTCCGCGCTGCCTGGTTGCTCGACTGGTACGGTGATCTGGGCAACAAGCAGCAGGTCAGCGGCGCCTACGACGTGTTCGGGTCGGCCGCCAGCGAGATTTCCCGCGTCTACGGGAGCACCCGCTGACCGGCTCGTCTTCGCGGCCGGTGCAGCATATGCAGCATGTGAGGGAGGACCGGATGCGTCGATACAAGTGGGGACTGCTGGCGCTCGTCATGGCGTTCGTTGTCACGCTGGATTCCGGCACGACCGGACATACGCCGATTTCTTCGCGCTGGAGTTACAACGAGCACCTGTTCCCGATCTTCCGCGACCAGTGCGGCAGCTGCCACATAGATGGCGGCATCGCGCCGATGTCGCTCATGACCTACCAGGATGCGTATCCCTGGACGCAGTCCATCCGCGAGGAGATTCTCGGGCTGCGGATGCCCCCGTGGCAGGCCGAGGACGGTTTCGGGATGTTTCGCAACGGTCACGCGCTGTCGGCCCGCGACATGGACATGATTCTCGAGTGGTCCAGCGGCGGCTATCCGCAGGGTCCGCGCGACCAGGTGCCGCCCGCACCGGAGCTCTCGGCGGAATGGACGCTCGGAGAGCCCGCGTTGACGCTCGAGATGCCGGACGCGTTCGAGATCGATGCGGGCACACGTGAGTTGGTGCGGTACTTCGTCCTGGCTGCCGGCACGGACGCGGATCAGGCGATCAGCGCGGTCGACCTGCAGCCCGGCGCGCGCGCGGTGGTCCGCAGCGCCGCCGTCTTCGTCGACTCCGAGGGCGCGGCGCGGGCGCTGGACGATGCCGATCCCGCGCCCGGATTCGCCGATCCCGAGGACGGCGCCTTTCCGTCGGCGCCGCCCGTGGCGGTCTGGATTCCCGGCCAGGCGCCGGTGCGCACGGAGGGCATGGGGTTCCCGCTGCCGAGCGGCAGCGACATCGTGCTGCGCATCCAGTACAAGAAGACCTGGATCACCGAGGGACAGGCATTCACCGACCAGAGCCGCGTAGGCCTCTACTTTTCCGCAGGCGGCGCCGACGAGATCGACTCCATGGTCGTGACGTCGCCCGCAACCGTCAGCGGCCAGGAGGTCAGCTTCAGCCATGACATCGGATCCGACGTCACGTTGCTCTCCCTCATTCCCGAGGTGGACATCGAATCGTCGGAGATTCAGGTGGAGGCGGTGAAGCCGGACGGCTCCCGCGTTCCGATGCTGTGGCTGCGCGAGCCCGACTCCGGCTGGACGACCCGCTTCTGGTTCGACGCGCCGGTCAGCCTGCCGCAAGGCAGCCGCCTCGACATCACGGCGGTTCTGGACCCGGGCGCAGAGCGGCGGCCGGCGGCTTCCCTGTTGGGCGAGGCCGCGGCGGCGCCTATCCGTTTTGCCGTGGACTACATCCAGGGCGCGGCGGCGGCAAACTAGCAGCTAATCCAGCAGGCCGTCGACGATCATCAGCTCCGCGTTGAGAATGGCGGCCCCGGCCGCACCGCGGATGGTGTTGTGTCCCAGCGCCACGAACTTGTAGTCGAGCACGGGACAGCGCCGCAGGCGGCCGGTGGTGACCGTCATGCCGCGGCCCCGATCCACGTCGAGTCGGGGTTGCGGCCGGTGCGGGTCGCTCAGGTACTCCACCGGCCGGGCCGGCGCGCTGGGTAGACCGGCCTCTTGCGGGCGCCCGGCAAACGAGCGGAACGCCTCCACAATCTCTTCCTCGGCCGGCGTGCTGTCGAAGCCGACCGAGATCATCTCCGTATGGCCGTTCGTGACGCCGACGCGCGTCGTGTGCGCGCTGACCGTGACGCCGTGCGGCTTCACTCGCCCGCCATCGAGGCGGCCGAGGATCTTCTGCGTCTCGGTTTCCATTTTCTGCTCTTCGCCGCCGATGAACGGAATGATGTTCCCGACGATGTCCATTGACGGCACGCCGGGATAGCCGGCGCCCGAAACGGCCTGCAGGGTCGTCACGTTCACCGTCCGTAATCCGAACCGGCACAACGGCGCGAGCGCCATCGTCAGCATGATCGTGGAGCAGTTCGGATTCGTCACGATAAGGCCGGGCCACTGGCGCGCCGCGCGCTGGAGCGGCAGCAGGGCCAGGTGGTCCGCGTTGATCTCCGGCACGAGCAGCGGAACGTCGTCGTCCATCCGGTAGTTGCGCGCGTTGCTCACGACGATATGCCCGGCCTCCGCGAACGCGCCCTCGACCTCGCGCGCGACGGACGAGTCGAGGCCGGAAAAGAGGACGCGCGGCGCACGCCCGGGCTTGCAGCCGTCCACGACCATGTCGCCCACGGCCCCCGGTAGTTCCGCCGGCAGGCGCCAGGAAGCCGCGGCGGCATAGCGGCGGCCCTGTGAGCGCTCGCTCGCCGCCAACCACGACAGGTTGAACCAGGGGTGCCCCTGGAGCTGCACGATGAACTCCTGGCCGACCATGCCGGTCGCGCCCAGCACCCCCACGTCGATACGTTGTGGCGTCGCGGTCATTGTCCGCTCCCCTCTCCCGGAGCCGGTTGCGGGGGAAAGAACTCGTCGTGGACCGCGCGCACCGCCCGCTGTGCCTGATCGCCGCCGATTACGCACGCCACCTTCATTTCCGACGAGCTGATGCAGTCGATGTTGATCTGCTCGCGTCCCAGCGCCGCGAACATGCGCGCGGCGAGCCCGGGCGTCGACGCCAGCCGCGAGCCGACGATGGAGATCTTCGCCACGTCGTGATCGATACTGGCGTCGCGCGCTACGCCGCCCGCCTTCCACTGCTCGACCAGCAGCTGCGCACGGTCCACGTACTCGTCGTCCAGCACGAACGTGATCCGGCCGCGGCTCTCCGAGCTGGCGCTCTGGATGATCAACCGGATATTCACATCCTCGGCCGCGAGATCCTGAAATACCCGCGCGGCGAGACCCGGTTGGCGATCTTCCGGTCGCTGCTAACCCCTACTACCTCCGCCTGCTCCATCAACATCTGCTCGCTCCCGCGAATCCACGTGCCCGTCCGGCTGTGAAAGCTCGAACGCACGTGAATCGGCACGTCGTACGCCATGCACACTTCGGCTGCCCGCGGATGCAGCACCTTCGCACCGCTGGACGCCATCTCAATCGCCACTTCGTAACTCAGCTCGGGCCAGAGCTTCGCGCCCGGCACCACGTTGGGGTCGGCGGACAGCACGCCGTCCACGTCGGTGCAAATGTCGCAGCTGGCCGCACCCGTCGCCACGGCCACCGCCGCGGCCGTAATGTCGCTGCCGCCACGCCCCAGCGTCGTAATCTCTTGATTGGAGTTGATGCCCTGGAATCCGGTGATGATGACGACCCGCCCGGCGGCGATCTCCGCGTTGATCCGGCCGGTATCGATCGACTGGATGCGCGCGATATTGAACGCGTCGTCCGTGCGGATGCCGCACTGCGCCGCGGTCAGCGATATCGCCGGAATGCCGCGATCCTGGAGCGCCAGTCCCAACAACGAAACGGAGACCTGCTCACCCGAGGCCAGCAGCAGGTCCATTTCGCGGCCGGACGGCCTCCGGGACACATCGTGCGCCAGGGCGACCAGTTGATCGGTCGACTTGCCCATCGCGGACAGAACGACGATCAGGCCCGATCCGGCCTCGTCCTCGATACAGCGACTCACGCGGTCCGCGATGGCGCTGATGCGCTCGGCTGTCGCCACCGACGTGCCGCCGTACTTCTGTACGACGATGCCGGACT
>JAGWAI010000002.1:0-7188 GCA_021296485.1 Acidobacteriota bacterium | reverse complement strand
CTGCGTCGCAAGCTGGTGCAGGAACAACCCGACGTCGGTCACGATGCCCACCGCCTGGCCGGAGCCGCGGTCGCTCAACTTGGTGACCACCGCCGGGTTGATGTCGACGCAGACGGTGCGCACGTGCGACGCGAGCATGTTGCCCACGCCGATGCTGTGGAGCATGGTCGACAGCATGACGACCATTGCAATCCCCTCCAGCGCGCGCGCGTACTGTTCCTGCGCCGCGACCAGGTCCATCTCGGTGTCCACCAGCGGCCCGTCGTCGCGGATGCTGCCGGCCAGGACGTACGGAATGCCGCGGGTCACCAGCTCGTGCATCACGCCCGAGCGCAGCACGCCGCTCTCTACGGCCGCCGGCAGGCCGCCGGCCCGGTTGATGGTGTTGATGGCGCGCAGGTGGTTGCGATGCCCCTCTTCCCGCGCCACGCCGGCATCGAGGTCCACGCCCAGCGACGTGCCGAACAGCGCATGCTCGACGTCGTGCACCGCCAGGGCATTGCCGGCGAGCAGGAGGTCGACGCAACCGCGGCGGATCAGCTCGCAGAAATAACTCCCGCCGCCGCTGTGCACGACGACCGGGCCGGCCACGAACGCGATGCGGCCGCCGGCCGCCTTGACGCTGCGCATCATGGCGACGACTTTCGACGCGCTGACCTCGACGCGCCGCTCGCTCGAGACGTCGTTCGTCATGAACGCGAACCCGAGGCGGTCCCGTTCCTGAAATTCGGGCGACACGCGGATGCCGGCCACGCCGCACACCACCGCTTCCCCGCGCCCGACGTCGCGCATCTTGCGGCAGGCCGCGACGCCGTCCCCGACGACGATGACTGCATCCATTCGTTGCCCCCCGACCGGGAGCCAGCGGCCGCCGCAGCGCACGTACGTGCGGTGATTGGTCGTCGAATAGAAGTCGTCGGGCACGACCCCGTCCGCCTCGGCCGGGCGCAGCGCCGCGTCCTGCATGGGCCGCGCATGGCAGCCCAGCGGCATCAGCTCCTCCAGCAGCCGGCGCAGCGCCTCCGTGTCCGGCGCCGTGACCTTCAGCTGGAGGGAAGAGAATTCCTCGTTGGTACGGCCGAGGTCGAATCGCAGCACCTCGAACTTCGACTGCCGCTCGATGACCTTGTCGAAAATCGCGTTGAGTAGCTGCGAGTCGACCAGGTGGCCCTCGGCCTCCACGATCTCGGTGCACGCGGCAGCGTCCGCCATCTCACCTACCGCCGACCTGCTGGTGCGCCTCGTGCCGATCGGCCACGAACGCCTCGAACTCCGCGAGCGACCGCCCCAGACGCCAGGGCGCACGCAGGCCGCCGCCCACCGCATCCGCCGTCTTGTAGCCGTTGCCCGTGATGCAGATCACCACCGACTCGTCCTTCGGAATGACGCCGTCTCGGACGAGGTGCCGGGTCGCCGCCAGCGTGGTCCCGCCCGCCGGCTCGGTGAAGATGCCCTCGGTGCGCGCCAGCAGCTCCACGGCGTCGAGGATCTCGGGGTCCGTCGCGGTGGCGCCGCTGCCGCCCGTCTCGCGCACGGTGCGCAGCACGTGGAAGCCGTCGGCCGGGTTGCCGATGGCGATGGACTTCGCAATGGTGTTCGGCCTGACCGGCTCGGGATGCTCGAGCCCTTCACGCAAGGCATGCACGACGGGCGCGCAGCCGGCCGCCTGCGCTGCATGTATGCGCGGCAGCTCGCCGTCGACCAGGCCGATCTCGCGCAGCTCCCGAAATCCACGGCCGATACGCGGCAACAGCGTGCCGCCCGCCACCGGCGACACCACGTGCCGCGGGAAGCGCCATCCCAACTGCTCGACAATCTCGAAGCCCTGCGTCTTCGCCCCCTCGGCGTAGTACGCCCGCAGGTTGATGTTGGCGAAGCCCCAGCCGTAGCGGTCGCCGACCTGCGTGCAGAGCCGGTTGACGTCGTCGTAGTTCCCCTCGATGGCGACGACGTGGGGACCGGAGATGGCGGATCCGGTCACCTTGCCGGGCTCGAGGTCGTGCGGTATGAATACGTAGCACTGCAGCCCCAGCCGCGCCGCGTGCGCGGCGACGCTGTTGCCCAGGTTGCCGGTTGACGCGCACCCGAAGATGGTCACGCCCAGCTCGATCGCGCGCGTGGCCGCGATCGACACGACGCGGTCCTTGTAGGAGAGCGTCGGGTGGTTGACAGAGTCGTCCTTGATATACAGCTCGCGCAGCCCCAGCTCGGCGGCCAGCCGATCGGCCCGAATGAGCGGCGTCCATCCGGAGTGGAACCCGGTTCTGGGCCGGTCGTCGATCGGCAGCAGCTCCCGGTAGCGCCACAGGTTAGGTGGCCGCGATCCAATCAGCTCGCGTGTGAGCGCGCCGCGGATCCCGTCGTAGTCGTACGTCGCCTCCAGCGGTCCGAGGCACTTGTCGCAGACGTACAGGGCTGTCGCCGGAAACGTCTCGCCGCACAACGAGCACCGCAGACCCGTGAAATAGCTCATGGCTGGGAAACCTCTAGGGAAGCACCGGCATCCACAACGGCGGCCGCGCATGAAAGTCGAGTGCCGCGGCATCGCGCAGCGCCGCGTTGACGAGGCCGGCGTCGCAGGGATCCAGCGTCATCACGAACGCCAGCTGCTCCTTCCGGCCGCCCGGATCCTGGAGCACGGAATCCACGTTCAACTCGTGGCGCGCGAACACGTCGCATAGCGCCGCGACGATGCCGGGGCGATCGTTGACGACGAAGCGGAGGTAGTGGGCCGAATCGAAATCCTGCGCGACGCGCGCCGGCGGTCCGCCCAGCAGTTTCCCCGCTTCCCCGCCGCCGGCCGCGGCAACCGACTCCAGGTCGGAGACCACCGCCACGGCGGTCGGCCCCCCGCCGGCGCCGTAACCCGAGAAGGCGGTCTCGCCGCCGAGCTCCCCCTCCACGACGACGATGTTGCCGCTCCCGTTGACGCGCGCCAGCGCCGACGAGCGGGACACCAGCATCGGCTGCACCGCTGCGCGCACCCGGCCGTCCGCGGCGGATTGTGCGCGCGATACCTGGCGGATCGTGCAACCGAGCCGCCGTGCGTATACAAAGTCGATGGCGTCGACGGTCGTGATGGTGCGCAGCGGTATGCTGTCGGGCGCAATCGGGCGCCGCAGACCGATGGCCGACAGGATCGCCAGTTTTGCCTGCGCATCCATGCCGTCCACGTCGGCACTCGGATCTGCCTCCGCATACCCCAATTCCTGCGCCTCGCGTAGCGCGAAGTCGAACGCGACGCCGTCGGCCTCCATCCGCGTGAGGATGTAGTTGCAGGTACCGTTCAGAATCGCGAGGATCCGGAACAGGCGGTCGCCGGCGAGCCCCTGCCGCAGGCCGTGGATGATCGGAATGCCGCCCGCGACGGCCGCCTCGAAACCGAGCTGCAGACCCTGACGTCCGGCGAGCGCCTCGAGCTCGGCGCCGCCCTGTGCGATCACCTGCTTGTTCGCGGTCACGACGGATTTGCCCGCCTCCAGCGCCCGCCGGATCCAGTTTGTCGCGGGATCGAGCCCGCCAATCAGCTCCACGACGATGTCGGCGTCCGAGCGCAGCACCGCGTTGATATCGTCGGTCCAGGTCACGTCCGCCGGGATCCAGTCCACCTTCTTGCGCGCGATGCCGCGGTTGCAGATATGCGTCAGCCGCAGGCGGTCGTGGGCGCCGTTGCACAGGATCCGGGCCACGGAGCTCCCCACCGTGCCGAAGCCGACCAGGGCGACGGAAAACGCGGATCCACCGGCGTTGGTACTGGACATCTACGTAAGGCCTGTCACTTCACAACAAAAAAGCCATCACCCGTCTATCGGATGATGGCCTGCAGGAACCCGCGGCAATGCCTGCTACATCACCCAGTGCGCACGACCGGGCCCGTCGGGCCGGTCGTGCTCGGCATCATGGTAGTGGGGCGATCAGTGACGGCGCTGCCGGGATACATGGAATCTCTCAGTGCCTCGAAACAAACAACACTTATACATTCCCGCGCGCCGCGTAGTCAAACGAGGAGGCGCGCTTGACGCCGCGCGGCCGCTTGACGCCACAATACGCCTGCCGGCCGCCGGCCGCCCGCGGCGGTGAACACCCATGCCGTTCATCGACCTCGCCGTGGTCGCGATGTACATCGCGGGCGTCATCTGGCTCGGCGCGCGTTGCCTGCGGCGCCAGCGCAGCATCCGCGACTACTTCCTGACCGGCCGGCGCGTGCCGTGGTGGGCCGTGGCCGGGTCCATCGTGGCCACCGAGACCAGCACGGTCACCCTCATCAGCATCCCGGGCTATGCATTCGGGGCCGATCTGACGTTTCTTCAACTCGCGCTCGGCTACCTCGCCGCGCGTGTGGTGGTCGCCGTCGTGCTGCTGCCGCTCTTCTTCCGGGGCGATCTGCTCAGCGCATACCAGCTCGTCACGAGCAGGTTCGGGACCGCCGCCGGCCGCGCGACGGCCGGTTTGTTCCTGGCCACCCGTTCGCTGGCCGACGGATTCCGGCTGTTCGCCACCGGGCTCGTGCTGGCCGCCATGCTGTCGATGACGCCGCTGGCGGGCCGCCTGGGCGACTTCGTGCCGCCGGCGGCCGACCCGGCGGTGGCGCTGTTGGTCGTATCGATTGGGCTAATCGCTCTGGTCACCCTGCTGTACACGCTGCTCGGCGGCATGCTGGCCGTCATCTGGACCGACGTCATTCAGATGGTCGTGTACGTGGGCGGCGCGCTGGCCGCCGGGCTCATCCTGCTGGGCGATATTCCGGGCGGCTGGCACGAGGTCGCGTCGCGCGCCGGCGCGGCGGGCAAGCTGCGGCTGTTCGATTTCGCCGCCGATCTCTCTCGCAGCTATACGTTCTGGGCGGGCCTGGTGGGCGGCGGCTTCCTGACGGCGGCGACGCACGGCGCGGATCAGATGTTCGTCCAGCGCTACCTCTGCAGCCGCTCCCTGGCCGACGCACGGCGGGCGCTCATCGCCAGCGGTTTCGCTATCCTCGTGCAATTCGCCCTCTTCCTGATCCTCGGCCTGATGCTCTGGACCTACTACACGGCCCACGCGCCGGATGCACTGGCGGCGATAACCGCCGCCGGCGAGGTCCAGACCGACCGCGTTTTTCCGGTGTTCATGGCGACTCACCTGCCCGCGGGCCTGCGAGGGCTGCTGCTCGCGGCGATTCTGGCAGCGGCCATGTCGACCCTCTCCTCGTCGCTGAACGCGTCAGCCGCTTCGACGCTCGGTGACTTCTACCTGCCGCTCAGCGGCCGGGCGCGGACGGAGCGCCACTATCTGCAGGCCGCGCGCTGGGCGACGGTCGGCTGGTGCATCGTGCAGGTGATCGTCGCGCTGGCCGCCATTGCGCTGTCGCGCAGCGTCGTCGACGAGGTCCTGGGCATCCAGTCGTTTACCGGCGGCCTCATCCTGGGATGCGCCTGCCTGTGCCTGTTCCGCGTGCGCGAAACCGCCGCCGCGCCGCTGGCCGGGATGGCATGCGGCGGCATCGTGCTTATTGCGGTACGGCTGACCACGAGCGTTTCGTGGCAATGGTACGCGCTGATCGGCGCGCTCGTGACGGTGGCGGCCGGGATGGCGACCGCCCATGCCGCCGGCAGGGCCGCCGCGGGCCGGGAGACCGCGTGACCGACATCCCGTCGGCACGCGCCATCCTCGATGCAGGCGTGCGCACCCGTGCGTTCCCCGCCGCCGCCGTCGAGGTCGGCCGTGCGTCCGGGCCGCTCTGGCAGGCGGCCTTCGGACGCGGCGGCGCCGCCAGGGACGCGCCGCCGACGACCGCCGACACAATCTTCGACCTCGCGTCGCTGACGAAGGTCATCGCCACGACCACGCTGGCGATGTGCGCCGTCGACCGGCGCCAGCTCGATCTCGACGCGCCCGTGGGCCGCCGGCTGGCGGAATGGCGCGGGGCAGATCGTGCGGACGTCTCCGCGGCCGATCTGCTCGCCCACGCATCGGGGTTGAGCGCGCACCTGCCCTTCTACCGGGACCTTCGCGGGCGCGCGGAATTCCAACCCGCCATCGCCGGCCTGCCGCTCGAGTATCCGCCGCGGTCCGCGTCGATATACAGCGATCTCGGGTTCATGCTCTTCGGATTCCTGCTGGAGGACGCCTGCGGGGCGCCGCTCGACGCGGCGTTTCAGTCGATGGTGGAACAGCACGGTTGGGGGGAGCTGCGTTTCCGGCCGCCGGCGAGCTGGCGCCGCCGAACGGCCCCGACCGAGGTCGACCCCTGGCGCGGCCGGCTGCTCGTGGGCGAGGTGCACGACGAGAACGCATGGGCGCTTGGCGGCGTCGCCGGCCACGCCGGGCTGTTCGGCAGCGCGTCGGCCGTGGGCAGATTCGCCCGCACGATAGCGGCCGGTTTTCGCGGCACGCCGTCCGTGGCGGAAGGCCGCACGTTCAGCCGCTTCATGACCCGCACCCGCGTTCCCGGCAGTTCGCGCGCACTGGGCTGGGACACCATGCTGCCGACCTCGTCCTGCGGCAAGCGCATGTCCGCCCGCGCGGTCGGCCACACGGGATTCACCGGCACGTCGCTCTGGATTGACCCGGACGCGGATCTGTACGTGGTGCTGCTGACCAACCGCGTCCATCCAACGCGCGAGAACGAAGCGATCCTGGGTATCCGTCCGGCGCTGCACGACGCCGTCATCGACGCCGTCGCCACGGCCTCCTAGTCATGCAGCTCTCGGCTCTCGACTGGTTCGCCTTTGCCGCCGTCGTCGGCTCGCCGTTGGCGATCGGCGTGTACTTCTACCGGCGGGCCGGCCGCAACCTGCAGCAGTTCTTCCTTTCGGGCCGCGACCTGCCGTGGTGGCTGTCCGGGACGTCGATGGTGGCGACCACGTTCGCGGCGGACACGCCGCTGGCCGTCACCGGCATCGTCGCCATCAGCGGCATCGCGGGCAACTGGATCTGGTGGAACGCCGCACTCGGCACGATGCTGACGGTGTTCTTCTTCGCCCGCCTGTGGCGGCGCGCCGGCATCACTACCGACGTCGAGTTCGCCGAGCTGCGGTACGCCGGCCGGCCGGCCGCCTTTCTGCGCGGCTTCCGGGCGCTCTACCTGGGTTTACCGCTCAACTGCCTGATCATCGGTTGGGTCAATCTCGCCCTCGCAAAGGTGCTGGCCGTGACGCTTGGGTGGGAACGCCTGACCGCGGTATTCGTCGGGTTGGCGGCCACCGGAAT
>JAGWAI010000046.1:658-22038 GCA_021296485.1 Acidobacteriota bacterium | reverse complement strand
GCAGGCTTGCGCTGATCGAGACGCGTGCCGATACGGTCGTGAACTTCCTCCGCGGCGGGCGGCCGTACCTCATCAAACTCAGGCGCGAATAAGGCGCCGCGGCGGCGCGTGATATCATCGCCGTTTGTCTATCCTTGGGGACCGGACGCGGGTGAGGAGACCCCGCTCAGCCAGGATAGCGGTAACGTACGCAAGGGGGCGGTGAGCATGGAGGCGGCCGTCCCCAGGCCGCGCACGGCGCGGCCCGCCGGCCACGGAGTGGGGCACAGGGGTCCCCGCGAGTGGCCGGCGAGGAGCCCCAAGAGGACAAGAAATGCCCAACAGCCTGCGGAAATACCTCGCCCCGCTGGTCGTCTGCGTGTCGATCCTGGTCCCCGCAGCGGCGGCCGGGCAACAGTGGGCGAGCTGGCGGGGTCCCGACCAGAACGGCGTCTCCGACCTGAGCGGCCTCGTGTCCGAGTGGTCCAGGACCGGCGACAACCTGATCTGGTCGGACAACTGGATCGGCCGCTCGACGCCGGCCGTCTTCGACGGGCGGGCGTGCGCGAACGGCCGCTCGGGTGACGGCGTGTCCAAGCAGGAGGTCGTTGCCTGCTGGAACGCCGAGGACGGCACGAAGCTGTGGGAGCACAAGTACAACATCGCGAACACGACGGTGCCGTTCAACCGCGTGGGGTGGGGCAACGTCACGGGGGATCCCGAGACCGGCTACCTGTACGCCATGAACATCGACGGCCACCTGAACGTGTTCGATCGGGACGGCGGCACCGTCTGGAGCTGGCGCCTGGCCGAAGAGCTCGGCCGCGCCTCCGGATACGGCGGCAGGACTTCCACCCCTGTCATCGATGAAGACCGCGTCATCCTGTCGGTGATCGGCGGGATGTGGGGCGAATACGCCGGTCCGCCGCGCCACCGCTACGTCGCCTTCGACAAGCGCACCGGCGAAGTGATGTGGATCTCGACGCCGGGCGGCAACGTGGCCGACATGAACACGCAGTCGGTGCCGATCATCACCGTCATCAACGGCCGGCGCCTGCTGATCGACGGCAACGCGGACGGCCACATCTACGCCCTGCTGGCGCGCACCGGCGAGAAGGTCTGGGATTTCCATCTGTCCCAGCGCGGCATCAACGTGTCGCCGGTCATCGAGGGCACGACGGTGTACGCGGCGCACAGCGAGGAGAACGTCGACAGCGGCTACATGGGTCGCGTGGTGGCAATTGACGCGACCGGCAGCGGGGACGTTACCGCCACGCACGAGCTGTGGCGCGCCGACGAAGTGGCCGTGGGCTTTTCGACGCCGGCGTACCACGACGGCCGGCTGTACATCATCGACAACTCCGCGAACCTGAGCGCGCTCGACGCCGGCAGCGGCGCGGAGCTCTGGACCACCAGCGTCGGCAACGTCGGCAAGTCGTCGCCGGTCTGGGCTGACGGCAAGCTGTACGTCACCGAGGTGAACGGCAACGTCACCATTCTCCAGCCGGGCGCCGACGGCGCCACGGTGCTCGATCACGAGGAGCTGCACGTCGAGGACGGCCGCTACGCCGAGATCTACGGATCCTTCGCGCCGGCGTACGGGCGCCTGTACCTGACCTCGGAGTCGGGCATCTACTGCATCGGCAACCCTGACGCCCCGTTCGAGGCGAATGACGCGCCGGCGCCGGCCCGCGGCGTCGAGACCGCCCCAGGCGAGGCGGCGAGCCTGCAGGTCGTCCCGGCCGAGGTCATCCTGTCGGCCGGCGAGTCCGCATCGTTCCGGGTGCTGGCGTTCGACGCCAACGGCCGGGCGCTCGGCGAACGCAGCGCCCAGTGGTCGATCGAAGGACTACCCGGTTCGAGCGTCTCGGCCGACGGCATGCTGCAGAGCGGCAGCGGTGCGCCGAACCACGGCGGCAAGGTGATGGCCAGCGCCGGCGGCTTGAGCGCGATCGCCCAGGTACGGGTATTCGCGCCGCTGCCGTGGAGCGAGAACTTCGAGAACGGCCGGCCACCGTTCTGGATCGGCGGCGGCGGCAGCCTGCGGGCCGTCGACGAGGGCGGCCAGCAGATGCTGCGCAAGGGACCGTCGCGCACCGGAATCCACCGGCACGCGCTGTACATGGGACCGGCCGACATGTCGGGCTACACGGTGCAGGCCGACGCAATGGCCACCGTGAAGGGCCGGCGGCGCGCCGATCTGGGCGTCATCAACAGCGGCTACACGCTGGACCTGCAGGGCAACGCGCAGCGCATCCAGCTCCAGTCGTGGGCCGCCGAATTGCGCATCGACGAGCGGGTGCCGTTCGAGTGGCAGCCGGACGTCTGGTACACGCTGAAGCTGCGCGTCGACATCGAGGGCGACCGGGCGCTGATCCGGGGCAAGGTGTGGCCGCGCGACGATTCGGAACCGGCCGACTGGACGATCACGACCGAGGACCCCCTGCCGGTCCGCCAGGGCAGCCCGGGCCTCGTCGCCTACTCGCCGAATGACATCTTCTACGACAACGTAACGGTGATGGAGAACCAATGACTCGATACGCACTGACGGTAGGTTTGGCGGCGCTGCTGCTGGCCGCGGGCTCAGCCGCGGAGGCGCAGGACGTCGGCATGTTCGGCAACACGCCGTCGCGCAACATGACCGCCGAAGCTACGGGTCTGCCCAGCGCATGGGACGTGACCACCGGGATGAACGTGCTCTGGTCCCAGCCGGTCGGATCGCAGGCATACGGCGGGCCGGTCGTCGCCGGCGGCCGCGTCTTCGTCGGCACCAACAACGAAGGACGCCGCGACCCCGCCATCGAGGGCGACAAGGGCGTGGTCATGACGTTCGACGCCGCGAGCGGCGAGTTTCTCTGGCAAATGGTGCACGACAAGCTGTCGGCCGGGCGCGTCAACGACTGGCCGCTGCAGGGCGTCTGCTCCACCGCTTACATGGAGGGCGACCGGATCTACTACGTCTCGAACGAGGCGCACGTCGTCTGCGTGGATGCGGAAGGTTTCAAGGACGGCGATAACGACGGGCCGTTCACGGATGAAACCGACACGTCGGAGATTGCCGGCGACGTCATCTGGACGTACGACATGATCGGCGAGCTCGACGTCTTCCCGCACAACCTCGCGACCGGATCGCCGCTCGTGATCGGCGACATGCTGTACACCGTTACCAGCAACGGCGTCGACGAGGGGCATGTCAACGTCCCCTCCCCGTTCTCGCCCAACTTCATCGCGCTGAACAAGAACACCGGCGAGCTCGTGTGGGAGAACGCCGTGGTCGGCGAGAACGTGCTGCACGGCAGCTGGACCAATCCGGCGTACGCCGAGATCAACGGCCAGGGGCAGGTCATCTTCGCGGGCGGCGACGGCATCGTGTACAGCCTGGACGCCGCCACCGGGGAGATCATCTGGCAGTTCGACTGCAATCCGGAGGACTCGATCTGGGCGCTCGGCGGCCGCGGGACCCGCAACAACATCCTGTCGACGCCGGTCGTCTACAACGACCGGGTCTACATTGGCGTAGGCCAGGATCCGGAGCACGGCGAGGCGCCCGGGCACTTCTGGGTGATCGACGCCACGGGCAGCGGCGACGTCACGGACACCCACGTCGTCTGGCACCGCGGCGGCGAGGACTTCTACCGCACGATGTCCACCGCCGCCATCCATGACGGCATCGTGTACATCTCGAGCCTGTCGGGATTCCTGCACGCGCTCGACGCCGAAACCGGCGAGTACTTCTGGACGTACGACACGTTTGCGGCCGTCTGGGCCTCGCCCTTCGCGGCCGACGGCAAGGTGTACCTCGGCGACGAGGACGGCGACATCGTCGTGCTCCGAGCCGGCAAGGAGCTGGAAGAGATCGGCGAGTACACGCTGGGCGCGGCGGTATACAGCACGCCGGTCGTGTACGACGGCGTGATGTACATCCTGACCCGCAACCGGATCTGGGCCCTCAAGGAAGGCGCGCAGGGCGATCCGCTGTAGCGGCGGGCGCTACTCGCGCGCTTCGGGAATTAGCTCGGCGGTGATCCGCTCGCCGTCGCGGACGAATATCACCTCGGCCGGCTCGCCCACCTTCAGCAGGTCAAGGGCGTAGGTGTAGTCGTAGATGTTGGCGATCGTCTGCCCTGCGAGGCTGACGATGAGATCCCCGCCCTGCAGCCCGGCCGCCTGAGCCGGACCACCTGCGATCACGCCCGACAGCAGCAGCCCCTCCGCTTCCGAAGCGTAATCCGGGATCGTGCCGGTGAAGATGCGCATGACCGCCTGGCCGGTTTGGCGCACGCCCTGGACCACCTCGATGAAATCCGGCGGTTCGGCGGCGTTGGCAAGATGCGCCGCCACCGCCGTGGCCAGTCCGCTGATCCGCTCCAGCCCCTCGTAGTTGAGCGCATCGGCGTCGTCCGTCGGGCGGTGGTAGTCCTCGTGGCTGCCGGTGAAGAACGCCAGCGTCGGGACAGCCGCCGCATTCAGCTCCCGCGAGTCGGTCGGCAGGTACGGATCCGCCACGAACGACAGCTCGAAGCCGAACGGCCCGTTCAGCTCCTCGACGAGATCGGTCCAGATGGAGCTGCTGCCGACCGCCTGCACGCTGAGGGTGTTGTCGCGCAGGCGACCGACCATGTCGAAGTTGAGGTACGCGGCAATCTGATCAATCGGCACCGGCGCCTGTTCGACGAAGTCGCGCGACCCGAGCAATCCGAGCTCCTCGCCGGACCAGAAGGCGAGGATGACGCCGCGGTCGCGCTGCGCGGACGCCAGCTGGCCGCCGGCCGACAGCACGGCGGCCACCCCGGACGCGTTGTCGTCGGCTCCGTTGTGGACCTCCCCCGCCTCGGCGGCGCGCGCCAACGAGTCGACGCGTCCGTGGCCCAGGTGGTCGTAGTGGGCGCCGAGCATGACGTACGGCTCGTCCACCACCGCGCTCCCGGTCGGCGGCAGGTAGCCGAGCACGTTGTTCCCGGTCGCCTCCGAGCTCTCGAGCTTCACGTCGATTGCGGCCGTCAGCGGCAGGTCGAAACCGGTTACGTGGGGATTGGCGGTGTCGAGCGACGCTTGAACCTCGACGAGCGACCGGCCGGTGCTTTCGATGATTGCCTTCGCCATGCGGCCGTCCACCGTGGCGGCCACGATGCCCGAATCGGCCACGGCCGTGTCGAACGTCAGAGGCACCAGGTCACCCGCGTTGGGCGATCGCGGACCGATGACCACAATCAGTCCGGCGGCGCCGCGCTCCCGCGCAACGAACGCCTTGTCGCGCAGGCCGCCGTAGCGCGCCAGCGTCGCGCGCAGATCACCTTCGGCGTCCTCGGGAAAGTAGCGCAGCACCACGACAATCTTGTCGGTCACGTCCAGCGTGGCATAGCTGTCGTAGCTGAAGCCGTCGGTCTCCGGCACCACCAGCCCGTAGCCGGCGAACACCAGCGGGCCCTCGACCGTGCCGTTCTCCGAGAACGCCAGGGCGCGCGCCAGGTTGCCGCCGCCGTCGGGGTGCCGCAGGGGCGTGCCGTCGTCGCGGATGATTTCGACGGTCGTGCCGGCATCCGTAACACCGGCGGTGTAGTCGAACGCCTGGCGGTAGCCGCCCACGCCCGGCAGCGGCTGCGCCCCGATCGCCTCCAGCTGCCCGATGATGTAGTCGGCCGCCATGCGGATGCCCGGCGAGCCGGTCATGCGCCCCTCGAGGGCGTCGTCGGCCAGGTATTCGACAATCGCCTGCGCGTCCGCCGCGACCGGCGGCGGCGGCGGCGCACCTCCGGAACACGCGACCGCCGCGATCGCCATCACAATCAAGCAGCTTCTCGATGCCATTGAGCTCTACCTCTCGGGCTGCGTTCCGCGCCGCGTCCGACGAGGCGCGCAGTGCGCGCCTTACTCTACAGGAGCGGCGGCGACGTGCGCAGCGGCCGGCGGCGGCGCCAGCAATTCCACCGTGGCGCCGGAGAGCGCGTTCACCCGCGGCCCCGGGACAACAATGCCCTGCAGGTTCAGCGGATCGGCGGCGGGCAGCCGCAGGTGGCCGTTGTCGCCGGACCGCTCCCGGTTGCGACGCACCTCGCGCAACGCGTCGACCGCCTCCGGCCGTGCGAACTGCTCGCCGAGAAACCCGTCGACGAACCGGCCGCCACGAACCTCGCCGCACGCCTCCAGCAGGCGCAGGGCCCGCAGCAGATCGCGCCAGGGCGGCGCCAGCGCCTCGCGGGCGATGAGGTCCCGGAACACGACGCCCCACCGCAGGAGCAGTTGCCGCGCAAACGCCTCGGCGCCCTCCTCCCCGGCCCCATTGGTTCCGCCGGCCTCCTCGTCGAGGGCCTGCGCGCGGATCAGCGCCCAGCGGCCGGCCGCGTGCCGTGGCCGCGCCCTCCGGAAGCGGCCTTCGCCACGGCGCCGCTTCGGGTCAATCAGCGCCCGCAGGTTGTCGAACCCGTCGGCGGTCACCAGCCCCGCGGCAACGAGCTCCCACAAGCCGTCCTCCACCTCGCTGGCCAGCCGGCCGCTGCCCCGTACAAGATCGCGCAGGAACGATGCACCGTGCGCCTGCAACTGCTCCAGCACGGCCCGCGCGGGATGGGACAGCGCTTCGCAGCCGGCCTCGCCGCCGCCTCCGCGCGGGACGAGCCAGAGCGCATCCTCGCGCAGGAAGATCGCCACCGGCGCCGCACGGGTGGGGCGCACCCGGCGGGGCCGGCCGGACGCCCCATCGTCCGCGGGCGCCGGCGTCTCCGCCTCGAACGCCGGATGCGGCGACAGACGCCCCCACATCACCTCTCCGGACAGGCACAGCCGGTCCAGGAGCTCCGGGCTGTAGCCGGAAACGCGGCGCGCCAGCACTTCCGGCTCCCACGCGGACGCCGATATTTCGTAGCCCTGCAGCTGGCGGATGACCTGCAGCAGGCCGGCCGCCCCGTGCAGCCGCGTGCCCGGCTCGACATGCTGCCAGCGCGACAGGAAGCGGACGAAGTCGGCCGCCGACACCGGCTCGATCTCCCGGCGGAGCCGCCCCAGCGTCAGCCGGTGGATGCGGGCGAGCACGCGCCGGTTGCACCATTCCATCTCGTCTTCGGCGCCGGCCGGGCCGGACGGCGAAAAATGCCCCCGCAGCACCTGGCCCTCTCCCTCCAGGCGCGCGAGCGCCGCATCGATCAGCGGCAACGGCAGCGCCAGGCGCTCCGCCAGCGCGCCGGGCCGCTGCGGTCCGCACGATTCGAGCCACCCGCGGAGCACCTCGACCGCGGCCGCTTCACGGCTGTCCGGCTGCGTCTGCTCGACGTCCGGCACCTCCCGCGTCAGCGGGCAGCCCGGGTGCAGCGCCTGCGCCAGCCGCCGGCGCTCCGTCGCCAGCCACAGGCGGCGATCGCCGACGACGACACTGGTCGCCCGCCGCGCCTGCTCCAGCTCTCCGTACCATGCCTCCCACTCGGGCGCCGGCGGCGTGACCGACAGCGTCAGCAACGCGTCGTGCAGCTCATCGGCATCGCGCACCACCGGCCACGATTCGGCGGCCACCTCGGCTATGGCCGCCGCATCGAGCGCGCCGACCTCGCGGGCGTCGCGCGGCAGCGTGCGCCGCAGCTGGACCGCGCGCGCGCGGCGTTCCTCCAGCGGTGCGTCGTCCAGAAAGGCGTACGGGTTCGCATTCAGAATCTCGTGGCTGAAGACCGACGGCTCGGCCGTTTCGATGGTGCGGGCCTCGATCCGACCCTCCTCGATTCCGGCGATCACCGCCCGCAGCCCGTCCAGATCCATCGCCTCGTGCAGGCAGTCGCGGATCGTCTCGTCGACCAGCGGATGGCTGGGTATGCGGATCTCGCCGCTGAGGTTCTCCTGGCAGGCGACCTGATCCGGAAACACCGACGCGAGCAGGTCGTCCGAGCGCATGCGCTGGATTGGCGGCGGCACCTTGCGGCCGCCGGTGAAGCGCAGGACGGCGAGCGCCCGGGAAGCGTTCCAGCGCCAGCGCGCCGTGAACATAGGCGCCGGCAGCATGGCCTGCGTCAGTACGTCCTCGACGGTGGCGGGGGCGAGGAAGCGGTAGATCGCCTCCAGCGGAAAGCTGTGCTGCTCGGCGAGCGAGATCACGATGCCGTTGTCGGTCGCCGCCGCCTGCAGCTCGAAGTTGAACGAGCGGCAGAACCGCTTGCGCAGGGCGAGCCCCCAGGCCCGGTTGATGCGCGCGCCGAACGGGGCATGGATGACGAGCTGCATCCCGCCCCCCTCGTCGAAGAAGCGCTCCGCGATGACGGTGCCGACGGAAGGCACCGCGCCGAGGCCGGCCACGCCGGCGCGGATGTACGCCGCCGCCTGCTCCGCGCCGTACGCGTTCAGGCCGCACTCCGCTCGCAGAAACCGCTCGGCCGCGCCGCCGGAGGCCGCGCTGTCCCCACCGGATTCGCCCGCCAGCTCCGCAATCCGCAGCCGCACCGCTGACACCTCCGCGGACAGCTCGGGCGTGCGTCCGGGAGCCTCGCCGCGCCAGAACGGTATGGACGGCGGCGCGCCGCGGGCATCCTCGACGCGGACCTGGCCGGCCTCGACGCGCCGGATGCGCCAGGACGTCGTGCCGAGCAGGAAGACGTCGCCCGCCAGACTCTCAACCGCGAAATCTTCGTCAACGGTACCGACGGTGGCTCGCTCCGGCTCCGCCACGACCAGGTAGTTGGCGTTGTCCGGAATGGCGCCGCCGGATGTCATCGCCGCCAGACGCCCGCCGCGCCGGCCGCGCACGGTGCGGTTGACCCGGTCGCGATGGATGTAGGCGCCGTGCCGGCCACGGTCGGTGGCGATGCCGTCGGACAGCATCGCCACCACCTCGTCGAATTCCGCGCGCGGCAGGTCGCGGTATGGATACGCCCCCTGCACCAGCTCGAACAGCGCATCCTCGTCCCACGCCTCGCAGGCGGTGGCCGCTACGAGCTGCTGCGCCAGAATGTCGCGCGGCCATTCGGGAATGATCCGCCGGTCGAGCAGGCCGCCGCAAACCGCGTGCACCAGCGCCGCCGTCTCGAGCAGCTCGTCGCGCGTGGTCGGGAAGAAGCGGCCCTTCGGAATGTGCGAGCGCTCCACCTTGTGGCCCGAGCGGCCGACGCGCTGCAGGGCGACGGCAATCGAGCGCGGGGAACCGATCTGGCATACGAGGTCGACCGAGCCGATGTCGATGCCGAGCTCGAGCGACGCCGTCGCCACGACGGCCCGCAGGCTTCCCGCTTTCAGCTCGGTCTCGGCCTGCTGCCGCAACTCCCGCGACAGGCTGCCGTGATGCGCCAGCACCGCCTCCTTGCCGGCGCGCTCGGCCAGATGGTGGGCCACGCGTTCCGCCAGGCGCCGCGTATTGACGAACACCAGCGTCGTGCGGTGCTCGGAGACGAGTCGGGCGATCCGGTCGTAGATCTGCCCCCACATCTCGTTGGTGGCGACCATCCCGAGCTCTTCCTCGGGAACCTCCACCGCCAGGTCCAGCTCGCGGCGATGACCGGCATTCACGATCACCGGCTCGGCCGCGGCCTCGCCCTGGAGAAAGCGCGCGACGTCCGCAATCGGGTTGACCGTCGCCGACAGACCAATCCGCTGCGGCCGGGCGCCGCCGGATTGCCGGACGAGGTGATCGAGCCGCGCGAGCGTCAGCGCCAGATGGGAGCCGCGCTTGTCGTCCACCATCGCGTGGATCTCATCGACAATCACGACCCGCGTGTGCTGCAGCGCGCGGCGCCCGCGCTCAGCCGTTAGCAGGATGAAGAGCGACTCGGGGGTCGTGACCAGCACATGCGGCCGGCGGCGCATCATCTGCGCCCGTTCCGCGGCCGGCGTATCGCCCGTGCGGACCGCGGTCCGGATTGGCTCCAGCTCCAGATGTTCTTCCGCGGCGAGCGCGCCGATGCCCGCGAGCGGCGCCTCCAGATTGCGGTGTATGTCCGTGCTCAGCGCCTTCAGCGGCGAGACGTAGACCACCTCGACGTGGTTCGGGAGCGCGGCGCCGGCGGCGGATCGCTGGATCAGGTCATCCAGACAGATCAGGAAGGCGGCCAGGGTCTTGCCCGAACCGGTGGGCGCCGAGATCAGGACATCGCGGCCGGCGCGGATCTGCGGCCACGCCTGCAGCTGGGGCTCGGTCGGTCCGGCGAAGGAGTTGGCGAACCAGGCGCGGGTGAGCGGATGAAACCCCTCCACGGGAAAGATTGTATCGCCATGGCGCCGGATGGCTGGCCTGGCTCTGCGCCGTGCTGAACAGGCGGTCGCACGCCTGCTGAAAGCGCTGCGCGAGACGCTGCGCGTCCGCTCCCGGCAACTGCCCGATCTTGCGCCGCTCCGCCTGCAGCTGTCGAACTTCCTCCAGCGTGGACCGGCGCCGGACGGTCTCGTCCACGCGCATGCCCATCAGGTTGCTGGCAAGCGCGTCGCGCCAGCGCGCCGCAAGGATCTCGGCGGGCGACTGCGCGGAGGCCGCCGCGCTGCCGAGCAGCGTCTCCGCCCGCGTGCAGAGCTCCTCGAGGCGTCGGAGCTGGCGGTGCGGATCCAGATCGCTGCCGCGGAATACGCCGGGCCAGCGCGCCACGACACCGTTGATGGCATGCCCGAATCTGGCCGAGAGCCGGCGCCGGACGGCTTGCGGCACTTCCGGCGCCCGCCGCCACCGCTGCCTGAGATCACGCACGGTCGCGGCAAGTTGCGCGGGCGGATCTCCCGCGCCGTCGGCGGCCGGCAGCAGCGCCTCCAGCTCGTCGCAGATCGCCTCCCGCACGGCCACCTTGGCGGCCATCGCCTCGTGCTCGGCCGCGTGGATGCGGCCGTACGCCGCGTCGCACGCCGCACGGAACCGCTCCCAGAGCGCATCCGACCGCTTGCGCTGCACCGGTCCGATCGTCTTCCATTCCGCCTGCGCCTGCCGCACCTGCTCGGCCACGCCGGCCCCGTCCTCAGACCCGGCGAGCGCTTCGAGGCCGGCGATCAACGCTTCCTTCCGCTCGAGGTTGCGCGCCCACTCCTGCTTGCGCTCGGCCAGATCCTCCTTGCGCCGCTGGAAGAAGGCGTTGCAGGCGGAGCGGAACCGATTCCACGTCTCCTTCTGCTGCTGGTGCGGCACCGGCCCGATCGTCTTCCACTGTTCCTTGAGCTCGGCAATGCGCTGCGCGGTCTTCAGCCAGTCGGTGGACGACGCGAGCCGTTCGGCCTCCTCGATGAGCGCGGTCCGCCGCTCCAGGTTTTGCGTGCGGCTCGCCGCCTGCGATTCCATGTGCGCCTGGCAGCGCGGGTAGACCCGTTCGTGCGCCTTCTCGAAGCGCGCCCGCAGCGGCGCGTCGCGGTCCTTCGGCACGTCGGCCGTGCGGCGCCATTCGAGCACGATTTCCCGATAGCCGCTGGCGACGGCGCCATCATCCGGCAGCTCCGCAAGCGCCTCGAGGCGTGCGCACAGCTCCTCGCGCACCCCGAGGTTGGCCCAGCGCTGCCAGTCGGCGAAGTCACGCAACTCGCGCACGCGGCCTAGCAGCGCCGCGTGGCCCTGCTGCAGCCGCCGCACGAGCGAGGTGCGCGCGCGCCGCGAGGGCAGCGGCACCGCTGCACCCGATGCCCGCAACTCGTCGAGCGCCTGGCGCGTGGCGCGCAACTGCCGCTCGGCCGTCGGCAACTGGATCGCGTCGGCGCCGGCCAGTTGCTCGACCGTGCCGCACAGCCGCTCCAACCGCTCGAGGTTCTCCTGCGCCTGGCGCTGCGCGTCCGAGCGCGTGGCATCCCGGGCCGCCTTCCGGCGGGCATCAACGTCCGCCTTGCGGCGCTCCAGGCCGGCCAGTCGCTCCCGATGCTCCGGGTCGGCGGACCGGCTGCGCAGGTCGGAAACGGCGCCACGCCATGCCTGCTCCGCTTTCTGCCAGCGTGTGCGCATCCGCGCGTCGTCGGACAGTTCTACCTTCTCGAGCTCCGAGACGAGCGCGTCGAGACGCTCGAGCTGCGCCCGATCCTCGGCCCACTCCCGGCAGCGCTGCTCGCATCCTGCCGCTGCGCGCTCGAACCGCTCCGAGAGCGCCGCCAGCGCATCCGGCGTGGATGCTTCGGACTCCGGCTGGAGCAGCGCGGCCCATTCCCCGCGCAGCCGCTGCAACTGCTCCCCGGCCGCAGCCCCGCGTGCCTGCTCGACCGCCTCGCACAACTGTCGGGCCGCTGCCAGCAACGCCCGGCGTTTTGCGGCGCGTTCGGCCTGCTCCGCGCGCTCCGTGTCGAACTCCGCCACGCGCACCTGTTCGATGCGCTGCGCCGCCGGGGCCCGGGGTTCCGGCTCCGGCGGTTCTTCCGCAACACGCGCGGATTCCAGCTCCGCCAGCATCGCCCTTGCCCGGCGCGCTACCGCCTTCTGCTTCGCTCGCTTGGCAATAACCGCCAACAGGTCAGGGTCGAGATGGTCGTTCGACAGCCGCTCGAACGCACCCAGCGCGATCGCGCGTTCCTCGGCCTTCAGCACCACGGCCTGCAGCGCGTCGGGATCGACCAGCCGCGCAAGCGCCGCTTCCGCGATCTCCAGCCGGCCGGCGCGCGTGGCAACCGCGCCCAGCCACCTGTCGCCCTCCAGGCGGGCCAGCGCCGCCCGACTGATTTCCGGGAGACGCGCGTCCCGCGCCAGCGCGGCCAGATCGCGTGCGGGCAGCAGGGCCACCGCGGCGTCGGTGCGGTCTTCGTCGTATTCCGCTTCGTCGTCTTCGTTTACGGCTTCCGCTTCGAGCAGCACCGCGCGCACGGTCTCGCAGGCGGCCGCACGCACGGCCGGGTCGCTCTCCGACGCGTGAATCGACACCAGCGCCGCGAGGTCATCGATACGCCGCACGGCCTCACCCCGCACGGCGGGATCATCGTCATCCTCCGCGATGCGATTCAGCAATTCCCGATCATCGAGCGACAACTCACGCACCGCCCTGGCGCGGACAGCGCTGTCTTCGTCTTCCCACTCGGGTTTCGTACGCAGCTTCTCGAACAACTTCATAGGCATATTCCGGCCCTCCGGGCCGGACTGGACAGGCTCGGAAGGAATATGCATACTCAGGGCCGTACTTGGGCGCCGCGAAGAAACCCTAAAAAAAACCGGCATTTAGCACGGGTTTTGCGGGTTGGCCGGGCAGCCTTTGTCCCAGTTTTTGGATCTCTGCATCCCATATTTTGGATTACTCTCCCACGCTGCCCGGTTCTCATCCGAAGGAGTTGATGTCATGCGTATTCGAGCACTGGTTCTCGCGGGGGCCTGTCTCCTCATGATTTCAGGCGCCGCGTCGCAATCCGCCGCGCAGGGCAACCCGGTCGTCGTGATGCACACGAGCATGGGCGACATCACCATCGAGCTGCTCCAGGACCAGGCGCCGATCAGCGTCGAGAACTTCCTGCAGTACGCCAACGACGGCTACTACGAGGGCACCGTGTTTCACCGCGTCATTCAGACGTTCATGATTCAGGGCGGCGGGATGACGGCCGACCTGTCGCCGAAGCAGACGCGCGCGCCGATCAAGAACGAGGCGACAAACGGCGTCAGCAACGAGCGCGGCACCCTTGCGATGGCGCGCACCAACGTCGTCGACAGCGCCACGTCGCAGTTCTTCATCAACACCGTCAATAACGCCCGCAGCCTCGACAACACGGGGACGGACGCGCGCAGCTACGGCTACGCCGTGTTCGGCCGGGTGACCGGCGGCATGGACGTGGTCGATGCGATCGCCGCCGTGCCGGTCGGCAACCAGGGCCCCCACCAGAACGTTCCGGTCTCGCCGGTCACCATCACCGGCGTAACCGTCCAGTAGCGCGCCATGAAGTTCAGCCTGCGGCTAACGTGCGCCCTGCTGCTCGGAACGCTTGCCGCGGGAAGCGCCGCTGCACAGGACCCGCAGGCCCCGCCGCCGGACCCGCGGGTCGTGATTGAGACCACGGAAGGCGACATCACGCTCGAGCTGTTCCGTCAGGACGCCCGCGTGTCGGTCGTCAACTTTCTCACCTACGTGCAGAACGGGTTCTACGACGGCACCATCTTTCACCGGGTCATCCGGGACTTCATGGTGCAGGGGGGCGGCTATACGGAGGACCTCGCGCCGAAGACCGAGGGACTGCGGGGCGGGATTCTGAACGAGGCCACGAACAACATCCGCAACCGCCGCGGCACCGTGGCGATGGCGCGCACCGCCGACCCCAACTCCGCTCGGGCGCAGTTCTTCATCAACACGGTCGACAACCGCAGTCTCGATCACAAGGATCGGACTGACCGCGGGTTCGGATACGCCGTATTCGGACGCGTGGTCGACGGCATGGACGTCGTCGAGCGGATCGAGCGGACGCGCACGCACCGCGTGAACGGCCTGGACGACGTACCGCGCGAACCGATCGTCATCAGGCAGATTCGACGCCTCGACTAGAGTCGCTGCCTGCGCCGCGCCAGCGACCCGGCGGCGCCAACCGGTCGTCCATGTCCTCGCCGGCAACCCCAACGTCGCCCGACGCCGTTCAGGCGCGCGTGCACAACATCGTTGACGAGTTCGTCAGCGAGTTGCGCGGCGGCAGCGACCGCCGCGTCCGTCCCACCGATTCCCTGGAGCAGGATCTCGGCATCGGCAGCCTCGAACGGGTCGAGCTGGCCGTCAGACTGGAGCAGGCGTTCGACGTGCGCCTCGGCGACGAAGTGATGGTCGAGGCCGACACGCCCGCCGACCTGGTCTCCGCCGTCGCCACCGCCGGACCCGCGGACACGGCGGCCGCCGCACCCGTCCAGGCGGCGCCGGCGGTCACGGCGCCCGCCGCCGCCGTCACGCTCATCGATGTGCTGGAATGGCACGCAACCCGTTCGCCGGACCGGATCCACATCCACCTGCGGGAGGACGACGGCGTCGAGACGCCCATCACGTACGGCGCACTGTGGGAGCAGTCCGTGGCCGTGGCGAACGGGCTCGCGTCCCGGCGTATCGGACAGCGCGAGACCGTCGCAATCATGCTGCGCACCGAGCAGGCGTTCTTTCCGATCTTCCTCGGCACGCTCCTGGCGGGCTGCATCCCCGTGCCGCTGTATCCGCCGGTCCGCGCAAACCGCATCGAGGAGTACGCGGAGCGCCAGGTCGGCATCCTGCGCAACGCCGGCGCCCGCCTGCTCGTCACGTTTGCCGAGATCGAGCGGCTGGCCGGCGTGCTCGTGCCGCAGGTGTCGTCGCTGGCCGCCGTCGTGACGCCCGACGCGCTGTCGGAGGCGGGCGGCGCGGGGGGAATACGGTACGAGCGCGGGGCGCGCGGCGGCGGCGAGTCCGCGCTCATCCAGTACACCTCGGGCAGTACGGGCAATCCGAAGGGCGTGCTGCTCTCCCATTCGAATCTGCTCGCCAACATCCGCGCGATCGAGGCGGGCCTCGGCTCGCGGCCCGGCGACGTGGGCGTAAGCTGGCTGCCGCTCTATCACGACATGGGATTGATCGGCTCGTGGCTGGGCACCATGTACATGGGCGTCCCGCTGGCGCTCATGTCGCCGCTGGCGTTCCTTGCTCGGCCGATCCGCTGGCTGCGCGCGCTGCACGACTACCGCGGCACGCTCTCCCCCGCACCCAATTTCGCCTACGACCTGTGCAGCCAGCGCATCCGCGACGACGAGCTGGAAGGCATCGACCTGAGCAGCGCGCGACGCCTGTTAAACGGCTCCGAGGCCGTGCATCCCGAGAGCCTGGAGCGGTTCCGGAAACGTTTCGAGCCGCTCGGCCTCAAGCCGGAGGCGCTGTGCCCGGTATACGGCCTCGCGGAGTGCTCGGTCGCGCTGGCCGTGCCGCCCGTCGAACGCGGCCCGCGGATCGACGTGATCGACCGGCAGGTGTACCAGGAGGACGGACGGGCGCTGCCGGTGGACGATGACGCCGCGGCGCTACGAGTCGTCGCCTGCGGCATCGCGCTGCCGGGGCATGCGCTGCGTGTGGTAGATGCGGCCGGACAGCCGGTCGCCGAGCGGCAGGCAGGACGCGTGCAGTTCCGCGGGCCGTCCGCGACCGCCGGGTACTACCGCAATCCGGACGCCACCCGCGGCCTGATCGGCGCCGACGGCTGGCTCGAGACCGGCGACATCGGCTATCTCGCCGACGGTGAGCTGTTCGTCACCGGGCGCGACAAGGACATCATCATCAAGGCCGGCCGGAATCTGCATCCGCACGAGGCCGAGGAGTTGGCGAGCGGCGTCGAGGGAGTGCGCAAGGGATGCGTGGCGGCCTTTGGCGTCGGCGACCCGGCGCGCGGCACCGAACAGTTCGTGGTGGTGGTCGAGACGCGCCAGACCGCAGCCGCGGCGCAGCGGCGCATCAAGACCGACGTAACGAACCGGGTTACCGCGGCGCTCGGCGTGCCGCCGAATATCGTGGTGCCCGCTCCGCCCGGGGCCGTGCTCAAGACGTCAAGCGGGAAAATCCGCCGGGCGGCCACCCGCGATGCGTATCTGGCGGGACGGCTGACCAGCCGCCGGCCGGCCACGGCCGTGCAGTGGGCGCGCGTATTCGCGCGCTCCGCGCTCGCCCGCAGCCGCCAGTTGGGCGCCCGGCTGCTCAAGACCGTATTCACGGCATACGTCTGGCTGCTGCTGGCGCTGACCGCGCCGCCCGCGTGGCTGCTCCTTGCGATCGGCCCGCGCGGCCGCTGGCCCACGCGCCTCGTGGGCGCCTGGACGAAGCTGATCCTGGCGGCTACCGGCTGCCGCCTCGATGTCGAGGGGCTGGATCAGGTCGGGTCGGAGCCGGCGGTCTACGTGGCCAACCACGTCAGCTTCCTCGATCCGGTCGTGATCATGGCGGCGCTGCCCGCCGACATCCGCTTCGCGGTCAAGGGACGCCTCGTGCGCTATCCGCTGGTCGGCACCACCATCCGCAAGGCGGGGCACGTCAGGCTCGAAAAGCGCGACCATGCGCAGCGCATCGACGACGCCGCGGCCATCATCGCGCCGCTGCGGGACGGCCACTCCCTCTTCGTATTCCCCGAGGGCACGTTCACCGAGGCGCCGGGAATGCTGCCGTTCCGGCTCGGCGCGTTCCGGGCTGCGGTGGATACCGGCAGTGCGGTCGTCCCGGTCGCGATCAGCGGCACGCGCCGCATCTTTCCGGCCGGCACCCTGCTGGTGCGCCCGGGCCGGGTCAAGGTGACGTTCCGGCAGCCGCTGGCGCCGCAAGGCGACGACTGGCGCGAGATCGTCCGCCTGCGCGACACCGCCCGCGCGGCCATCGAGCAAGCGCTCCGCGAAGACGAAGCTACTCCCCCTCCGCCGCCAGGCGCCTGAGCGCGTCGCCGGTCAGGCGGTAGACGGTCCACTCGTCCATCGGGACGGCGCCCACCCGGCGGTAGGCGGCGATGGCCGGGGTATTCCAGTCGAGCACAGACCATTCGAAACGGCCGCAGCCGCGGTCCACGGCGATCCGCGCCAGGCGCACGAGCAGGCGGCGGCCGAAGCCGCGGCCGCGGAACGCCGGCCGGACGTACAGGTCTTCCAGATACAGGCCGGGCCGGCCGAGGAATGTCGAGTAGTTGTGGAAGAAGAGCGCGAATCCGACCGGCTCGTCGTCCAGGCGCGCGATCACCGCCTCGGCGCGCGGCGGGTCCGCGAACAGCGAGCGGGCGATGTCCGCTTCCGTCGCCGTCACCTGATCGGTCAGCTTCTCGTAGTCGGCCAAGTCCCGGATCAGTTCCAGGATGACCGGCACGTCGGCTTCGACGGCGGAATCTATACGGAACCCCGGGTCCATGAGCGGTCAGCGGCCGGCTGCGGCGAGGGCCTGCTCCAGGTCGGCAACCAGGTCGCCGGCGTCCTCGATACCGACCGACAGGCGAATGAGGTCGGGCGGCACCGGTGTGCCCGGGCCTTCGACCGGCGCGCGGTGCTCCACGAGGCTCTCGACGCCGCCCAGCGACGTGGCGTTGCGGAACAGGCGCAGCGCGCCGGCGACCTGGTGCGCGCGCGCCTCGGTTCCGACGCGGAACGACACGATCGGCCCGTAGCCGCCTTGCATCTGGCGCCTGGCGATCTCGTGGCCGGGATGATCCGGCAGGCCCGGATACAGCGCCGCGGTCACGTCCGGATGCCGCGCCAGCGCCTCGGCGACCTGCTGCGCGTTCTCGGCGGAACGGGCGACGCGCAGGAACAGCGTGCGCATGCCGCGCAGCAACAGCCACGCCTCGAACGGGCCGAGCACCGCACCCCGATTGGCGCGCTCGTGCCGGATCCGCGCCCACAGGTCGTCGTCCCGGGCGGTCACCAGCGCGCCGGCCAGCACGTCGGAATGGCCGTTGAGCTGCTTGGTCGCGGAATGCATGACCAAGTCGGCGCCGAGCCGCAGCGGGCGGCAGAGCACCGGGGTCGCCACCGTGGAGTCGGTCACGACCCGCGCGCCGGCCGCGTGGGCGATTTCCGCCGTCGCCGCAATGTCGGTGATGGCGCAGGTCGGATTCGCGGGCGTCTCCACCCATACAATCCGGGTCGCGCCCGGACGCAGCGCCCGCCGCAGGGCGTCGAGGTCGCCGTTCGGCACCAGGTCCAGCGCGAACCGGCCGGCCGCCGCGCGCCCCTGCAGCCAGCCCCGGAGGGTCCAGTACATCTCCGCCGGCGCGATCATGTGGTCACCGGGCGCCAGCGTCTCGACCACCGTGGCGGCGGCGGCCATGCCGGACGCGAACAACAGCGCCTCGCGGCCGTCCTCCAGGCTCGCCAGCAACGCCTCGCAGCGGTCGTAGGTCGGGTTCTCGTCGCGCGTATAGGTGTGGCCGCCGGGATAGCTTCCGTCCGGGGCGCGCTCGTACGTCGCCGACGCCACCAGCGGCGGCACGACCGCGCCGGTCGCCGGGTCACTGCCGCCGAGCGCCTGCGCGGCCAGGGTCGATCGCTTTACGTCTGATGCCATATCCGTTGGGGGCGGCTCGCGGGCAGGCGCGGCGTCAGGGCTTGAGCGGCGCCGCCGGGGCGGGCGACGGACCGATGTTGACCGCGATGTCCCGCCACTTCCCCTGCCGGAAGCGGATGACGCTCAGCGCGGCGCGCGTCATGTGACCGAGCACGATGGCCAGCCAGATGTCGCCGGGCTCGAGCCCGCGGCCGACCGAATACCACGTGCACAGGCCGATCGGTATGACCACCTGGGACACGATGGAGATGTACAGCGGTCCGCGGGTGTCGCCCGTTCCCTGCAGGCCGCCGGTGTAGATCAACGCGACCGAGACGAAGAATCCCGAAACAGCCAGATAGCCCAGCAACTGCCGGCCGAGCTCGAACGCCACGCCTTCGTCGAGCGCGAAGACGGCCAGCAGCGCACGCGGCATGAAGATGAAGGCCGAACCCACCACCGCCGCGGTGCCGAGACCGATTGCCGCCGCGACCTGCGCCGCGCGGGCGCTGCGCTCTGGACGCCCGGCGCCCAGGTTCTGGCCGGCCACCGCCGCCGTGGCGCCCATGAGGCCGACCGACGTCCACGTAATCAACGCAAACAGCTCCGTGTAGCCGACGGCGTAGGCGGCCTGCGCCGCGGCGCTGTGCTCCAGCGATCCGATGAATCGCAGCAGCAGCACGCCGGCAAGGTTCATGACGATCCCCTGAAACCCGGCCGGCAGACCGAACCGGAACAGCTCGCGGATCACACTCCAGTCGGGCGCCCAGGACATCGTCGGCGAGAATCGCACCACGAGCCGGCCCGAGAACAGCAGCGTCATGAACACCACGCCGATCACCCCGCTGGCGATGGCGGTGCCCATCGCCGCGCCGGCGGTTCCGAACGCCGGAATCGGACCGAGCCCGCGAATGAGGATGACGTTCAGCACGATGTTGAGCGCCGTCATCGCCAGTCCGAGGTGCAGCGGCGTGCGGGCGTCGCCGGCGGCCCGCAGCGCGCCGTTCATCATGAAGAAGAGCAGCATCCCGATGCTAAACACGAACACGATCCGGATATAGGTAAGCGCTTCGGCCTGCACCTCCGGCGCGGCGTTGACCATCGTCAACAGGACGGGCGCGGCAAAGTACCCGAGCGGCGCCAGGATGCCGACAGACATCAGCACGGCGGTCAGGAACGCCTGGTAGACCGTGCGGTTGACGGCATTCGCGTCGTTGGCGCCCGCAAACCGCGCCACGAGCACGCCCATGCCGGTGAAGATTGACGCCACGAAAACGATGACGAGCAGGAACAACTGCATGCTTACGCCGATCGCGGCATTCCCCGCGTGGCCGACGTAGTGCCCGACCATCGCCTGGTCGACGATGCCCTGCAGGCCGCCGATGACATTGGCCAGCATCGTGGGCCAGGCCAGCCGCCAGACGGCCCGCGAAAGAGAGCCCTCCACGATGCGCCGGTCAAAGACCGGTTGCGCCTGACGCTGGTCGCTCATGCAGTGTCCGCTGAAGACGGAAGGGCCGGATCAGTACGGTAAGATGGGAGGCTGCACCGTGGCCCCGGACTCCTCGTCACTCTATCAGATCGAAACGCGGATCCGGGCGGCGCTCCAGACGCCGCTGCCCGGCGGTGACGCCCACCTCAGCCTCGCGCCCCGACCCCGCAAGGGCTGGCGTCCCGACCATGTTCCGGAGGGTGCGAAGCCGGCCGCCGGACTCGTGCTGCTCTATACCCGCAACGACGAGCCGCACCTGCTGCTAACGGTGCGCGCCGGCGCGCTGCCGCAGCACGGCGGTCAGGTCTCTTTGCCGGGCGGCAAGGTCGAGCCGGAAGAGACCATTCCGGCCGCCGCGCTGCGCGAGGCGGCGGAAGAAGTCGGGGTGGAACCGGGCCGCGTGCGCCTGCTGGGACGCCTGTCGCCGCTGTACGTATTCGTGAGCAATTTCGCGCTGCATCCGGTGGTCGGCGTGGCCGCCGGGCATCCGGCATTCAAGCCGCGCTCGGCCGAAGTGCGGCGCGTGCTCGAAGTGCCGCTGGCGGCGTTCCACGGGCCGCGGGCGCGGCCGCGCCGCGGGTTCATCTGCCGCCCGGAAGCATTGGTGCGCGTGCCGTACCTCGAGGTCCGCGATGAGCGGGTCTGGGGCGCGACGGCAATGATCCTGGCAGAGCTGCTGACGATGCTCGGCGGAGGGCCGTCCGACCCGTGGGTCGATGCGTCCATGGACACGGCGCGCAGCGTCGCCCCGCCGGCGCCGGCCGCCGTGCGCGTGGGGGCAAGCGGGTGACGAAACAGCCGCCGCGCGACGTGCCGCTGTTCGACGCCGACCCTCCGGAAGGCGATCCGCCGGCTCAACGGCCCGTTGCCGGCGACAAGGCCGTATCCCTGCACGAGGCGGCGCAGTCGCGCTACCTCAACTACGCCCTGTCGGTCATCACCGCGCGGGCGTTGCCGGACGTGCGCGACGGCCTCAAGCCGGTGCAGCGCCGCATCCTCTACACGATGTGGCAGCAGCGCCTCACGTCCGACGCCAAGCCGCGCAAGTGCGCCAAGGTGGTCGGCGACGT
>JAGWAI010000046.1:0-590 GCA_021296485.1 Acidobacteriota bacterium | reverse complement strand
GGGTTCGGCAACTTCGGCTCGGTCGACGGCGACGGCGCCGCGGCCATGCGCTACACGGAATGCCGGCTCGACGCGGCGAGCACGGAGCTGCTCTCCGAGCTCGAGCGGCGCACCGTGCCGTACCGGCCCAACTACGACGGGACGCGGCAGGAACCGGTCGTCCTGCCCGCCCGGCTGCCCAACCTGCTGATCAACGGCGCCACCGGCATCGCGGTCGGCATGGCGACGAACATTCCGCCGCATAACGCGGGCGAGGTGTGCACGGCGCTGCTCAACCTGCTGGAGAACCGGGAGCTCGACTCCGCCACCCTTTGCAAGTACATCATCGGCCCCGACTTCCCCACCGGCGGGCAGGTGCTGAACACGGCGGAGGAATTGCGGGAGATCTACGGCAGCGGCAGCGGCACCATCCGCATCCGCGCGACCTGGGAACCCGGTCCCCCGTCCCGGAGCTCCAAGACGGTGCACGTGACGAGCATCCCCTACGCCGCCAACAAGGCGCAGATTATCGAGCGCATCGCCGAGATCATTCTCGCCCGCAAGCTGCCGCCGCTGATTGACGTTACGGACCAGTCGACCGACGAGGTCCG
>JAGWAI010000045.1 GCA_021296485.1 Acidobacteriota bacterium | reverse complement strand
GCACGGCAACGTGTGGCTGACGGACCGCGGCTACCCGCATCGGCTGGTGAAGCTGGACCCCCGCACGGGCGCGTTCACGGACTACGTCCTGCCGGACCCGAAGAACGGCATCCACGAGGTCAACATCGACCGCGACGGCATCATCTGGGTGCCGGAGCACCGCGGCGTCCAGTCGCAGGAGGTGAAGCGGCTGCTGGGATTCGACCCGCGGACCGAGCGGTGGGAGCACCTCATCCCGATGGACCCGGACAACGTCGTCCCCAACGCGCACAAGTGGATGCAGTCGCTGGCCATCGACTCCAGGGGCGACATCTACGTCGGCTGGATCATGGGCGGCGCCCTGAGCAAGTGGGAGCGCGCCACCGGCAAGGTCTCCGTGTTTCCCATCCCGATGCCCGGCGCGGTGCCGTACGGCGTCGTGCCGGACCACGACGACAACATCTGGATCGGCCTCTGGAACGCGGGCAAGCTGGCGAAGTTCGATACCGTGACGCACCAGTGGACCGAATTCACGCCGCCGACCTATCCCGGCCACGTGCGGCGCCCCAACGTCGACTCGCGGAACAACGTCTGGTTCGGCATCTACGCGGCCGGTCCGCGTCCCGGCAAGCTGGTGAAGCTGGACCAGTCGACCGGCCGGATGACCGAGCACACCATCCCGCAGCAGGACGCCGCGCCGTACGACGTGGCCATCGACGCCGACGACAACATCTGGGCGGCCGACGTCGGGCACGGCAATGACGGCGATCACGGGGCGTCGATCTGGCGCTTCGACCCGCGCACCGAAACGTTCACGTTCTACCCGAAGCCGCAGCAGGGCGCCGACTCGCCGAAGATCCAGGTGACGCGGGACGGCGCCGTCTGGTACTCGCCGCGCGGCAGCCGCGACGCCCCGGCGATCGGCGTGCTCTATCCGGATATGGACCGCATCGAGACGCTCGGCGCGTACTACGAGCACGGGCCGCCCGGTAACGTATTTGCAACCGGACAACAGTGAGCGGGGCGCTACCGGCCGCAACCCGAAAGGAACCAGCCCTCATGATGCATCGCACCTCGATCCGCCGCGGACGCTTCGTAGTGATCACCGCCCTGGCAAGCCTGCTGCCGGCCGGCCTGCCGGCCGCGTCCGCTCCGTTTCGGAGGGCCGGCGAGGGCTACGCCTTTGTGCCGATGGCGCTGGGAGCGGAGACGGCGATGACCTTCCCGGAAATGCAGGCGCTGGCCGAGATCACCGACAAGGCGCGGGTAATCGACCACCTGACCAAGGGATTCGACCATACCCGCGAGGCGCTCGAAGCGGTCGACCCGGCTACGCTGGTCGGCTCGCGGGAGCTGTTCGGACAGCAGCGCACGACGCCGGCGCTGGTGCTGTTCGTGGCCGGCGACATGCACGAGCACCTCGGCCAGCTCATCGAGTGCGCCAGGACAAATACCGCCCTGGAGCCGCTAGCAGTCTGCAAACGCTGCGGCGGCACGGGGAATGGCCGCGTCGTAGCGGTTTGGAGAGAGCACATGAACGGCAAGCGGATCGTGTTCCTGAGCGCCCTGACCACCGTCCTTGCCTGCGTTGCACTGGCGCCCCAACCCGCGGCGGGCCAGTGGACGGCGCCACGCACGCCGGACGGCCAACCCGACCTGCAGGGCGTGTGGGTGAACGCGAGCGCGACACCGTTCGAGCGGCCGCAGGCGCTCGCAGGGCGACAGTTTCTCACCGACGAGGAAGTGGCCGAGTTGTCGCGGCGGGCGGATCGGATATTCAAGGAGAGCGACGCGGACCTTGCCATTGGAGACACGTTGTTCCTGACCGCCCTGGCGAATGTCGACGCGTTCAAGAGAAAAGGGGCGAACCGCAGCTCCAATTTCATGGTGGAACGGGAGTTCGACAACCGCACGTCGCAGATTGTGGACCCGCCCGACGGCAAGCTGCCGGCGCTGCTGCCTGCGGGGATCGAGAGATGGGAAGCGCTGGTTGCGCGGGACGTGGATCCGGCCGGTCCGGAGGACCTCAACACCCGTTCCCGCTGCCTGACGCCGGGAATGCCGCGCATCGGCCCCGGCCCCCGCGGAGACCCCTTGTACGGCTTCTACCAGATCTTCCAGTCGCCGGGGTACTTCGTCCTCGTGATGGAGACGAACCACGACGCGCGGATTGTGCGCCTGGATGGATCTCCGCATCTCTCCCCGCGTATCCGCCAGTGGCACGGCGACTCGCGCGGGCGCTGGGACGGGGACACGCTGGTCATCGAAACCGCGAACTTTTCGCCCAGGAGCAGCTACCTCGGAGCCGCCGAGAACCTGCACCTCGTGGAGCGATTGACCCGCGTTGCATCAGACTCAATCCGTTACGAGGTGACGTTCACCGACCCGACGACTTGGGCGAGGCCGTGGACGGCGGACGTCCGCCTCAAGCGGCAGGACGCCAACATCTACGAGTTCGCCTGCCATGAAGGCAACGCGCACATGATGCTGAGCATCCTCCGAAACGCCGGCGAGCACGAGCCGCGGACGGCGGCGACGTGGGAGCTGCCTCCCGCGCGTTGACGTACGTCGCTTGCCCGTCACGTCCGGCGGTCGGATCCGAAAAAGCGCCGCCAGCTCATCGCGAGGCCGGTCCAGACCATGACGGCGACGCCCAGGGATACGACGCCCGCGATCGTCTGCCCGATCACGCCGTACACCTCTCCGGTGTGCGCGAACCGCAGCCAGCGGCGGATCTTGTGGCCGCGGCTGAAGGTCGGATAGCCGGCGCGCTCGACCAGTTCCCCCGTTGCCCGGTCGAACAGCAGGTCCTCGCTCTTCGACGGCTGGCGCCCTGTCCCGCGGTCGACCGCGATCGCGACGGGGTCGTCGAGCGACTCGGGGAGGCCGACCGTGATCGTTTGCCATGCGGGAGTCTCGGCGGCGGCCTTCGCGGCCAGCGCCTGGAGTCCGACCGACGGGGTTCCCGGGTCCGGCGCGACGGACAGGCCGCTCCGCGCGACCGGTTCCAAGCGCTGCGGCGCCGTCTGCGGCGGCGGCGCCCCGCCCGCCAGCAGATAGACCAGGTCGGCGGCCCACTGATAGGAGATCGTGGCGCCGCTGGCGACGATGACGGCGAGCGGAACTGCGGACCAGAAGCCGATCACGCGGTGCCAGTTGAAATCGCGCGCCCGACCGCTGAGGCCGCGGCGAAACCAAAGCGCCTGTCTCCAGGCGGCGCGGCTGCCGGCCGACGGCCACCAGAGGTAGAACCCGCTGGCGAGCAGAAACAGGAACCCCAGGTTGGCGGTTGCCGTGAACGTCCGCCCGATGATCCGATACTCCCCCTCCAGGGCGAACCAGCGGTGCCAGTACATGACGCTCCGCAGGAAGCGCCGCGTCGGCGTGTTGCCATCACCGAGCGCCTTGCCGGTGAAGCGGTCGACGTGGACGGTGGATCCGTCGTCGAGCCGGACGACCGCCGGCTCTCGCGGATCTCTCTTCAAGGCCACGGAGGTGGCGCGACCGGAGGGCTTCGCGCCGGTGACGCGCGCAATCAAGCCGTCGAGCCCGAGCGGTGCGGCGTCCGGGGCCGGCGGATCGGCGCGATATTCGCGCAGCGCCCACTGGTTGAGCTGCGCCTCGTAGGTAAGGATTACGCCGGTCACCGCCATCATGAGGATGACGAGAGCGGCGGTGACGCCGATCGCTAGGTGGATCCAGAAGATCGCCCTGCGCAGGGACATGTGCGGTCGGTTACAGGGACGGACCCCCTCGACGCCAAGCTCGGCGCCCGTCGCCGCCTGAGGGACCGCTACGGCGCGCGGGTTTGCGAACCCGCCCTATTGGGAATCGCTGTCGGAGGCGCCGTCGGAGTCGGTCCCGCCGGGGCAGGCCGCCGTCAGAGCGGCGCCCGCCGCGATTGAGCCGGCCACTACCGCGCGCGAGAGAAACGAGCGGCGATCGACCCGGACGGTGGTGATGTCCGTGTCTGTGAGCGAAGTCGGCGATGCCTTACGATTCGCGTCGGACTTGCGGTTCTCGGGTCTGCGCATGACATTTCTCCTGAGTCGGTAGGACGAGATGTTAGTGGCGGACGGGGTGGCGGTCAAACCGTGGCGCCGGGTGCAGGACCACGGCGCGGGAACGAAGTACGATCCACCGCATTGCACGGAGCGTTCATACGATGACGGACCACACCGAGTCGGGACCCGCGATCGACCGCGATTGGTTCGCCTGGCTCATCGATCCGCTGCCGACCGCGGAATTCGAACGCGACTGCTACGAGCAGCGGCTGTTCCACATCCGGCGCGCAGCGTCCCCCTACTACGCTGAGCTCCTCTCGGTGGCCGACCTCGACATCGTGCTGGGCTCCCACTCGGCCGGCCATACCGACATCAAGCTGGTCAGGGGCGACGGCGACGTCGCCCCCGGCGAGTACACGAACGAGGCCGGCAGGGTCCAGCCGCTCGACGTCGCGAAGCACTTCGACGACGGCGCGACCGTCATCTTCAACCAGCTCCACAAGCGTGTGCCGGCGCTGGCGCGCCTGTGCGCCGCGCTCGGGCGGCGCTTCTCGTCGCGGGTCCAGACCAACGTGTATCTCACGCCGCCCGACGCGCAGGGCTTCGCCCCGCACTGGGACACCCACGACGTCTTCGTGCTGCAGATCAGCGGCGCGAAGCATTGGTCGATCTACGACACCAGGGTGAGATTGCCGCTCCGGGGCCAGCGCTTCGAACGCGGCACGCCTCCCGGCAAAGTCAGCGACGAGTTCGAGCTCGGCCCGGGCAGCGCCGTCTACCTGCCGCGCGGCCTGATGCACTCGGCCCGTTCGACGGGCCAGGCGTCGCTGCACATCACACTCGGGCTCACGGCGTTCACCTGGGCCGAGTTCCTCGCCGAGAGCGTCACCGCGGCGGCGCTCGAGGAAGAATCGCTGCGCCGGAACCTCCCGCGGGAGTTCGCCCGCGAGGGATTTACCGCCGCCGAGCGAAAGCGTCTGTTCGAAGAGAAGCTGGCGTTCGTGCAGTCGCGGTTCGACCCGCAGGCTGTCTGGCGCCGCTTCACGGACGAGGTCCTGGCCGCCGAAGTGCCGCTGTTCACCGACCTGTTCAGCCAACGGCTCAGCGAGGACCGGTTGACGCCCCGCTCGCGGGTGGGACGCCGTGCCGGGCTGTTCACGGAGGCCGAGACAGACGGCGAGACATGTCTGCTCCGGTTCTGCGGCCGGGAGCTCAGACTACCGGCCGGCGCGTGGCCGGCGCTGCGGTTCGCCACGACGACCGACGAGTTTGCCGCCGAGGACTTGCCCGACTGCCTGGATGCCGAGGGCAAGCTGACCCTGGTGGCGCGACTGGTCAGGGAGGGCGTTCTCCAGCGGCGCCCGGGCGCGTAACCGAAGGCCTGGTATGGCAGAATTGCAGCGACGATCAGGACTCTACAGGCAACGACGCTCAGAGGATTCCCTGACAATTGAAGAGTTCAGCCTCGCGTGAGTGGATCGGTGGCCGCTTCCCCACTCCTTTCTACATCCGCGACCGCGAAGAGCCCTATCGCCCGGATCTGGTGCTCTGGATGGAGTTGCCGGAAGGTTTCGTCGTAGGACAAGCAGTCGTCAGTCCCGAGCACGCGGAGGGGGCGGTCGCAGGCGCGCTCCGCAGCGCGATGATTCAGCCCAGCGTCGGTTCGCCGCGCCAGCCGACCGCCATCCGCGTCGCTGACGCCTCCGCCGCCGCCGAGGTGCGTGCGGAAGTCGGCCACGCGATACCCGTCACCGTCGCGGCGACGCCGGAGCTCGACGCGCTTGTCGAGCACATGATCGAAACGCTGCCACCGCACGAGGACGACCAACCCAGCTACTTCGCGGGGGGACACGTATCCATCGCGGCGGTCGAGAAGCTGTTCGCGGCCAGCCGCCGCCTGTTTGTGGCGAAACCATGGGCGGTCGCCGACGACACGCAGGTGATCCGGATGGACATCCCGGCGCTCGGCGTTGAGGGAGCCTGCGTCTCTGTCATGGGCCAGCTCGGCGACAGTCATGGCCTGCTGGTCTTTCCGTCCATCGACGACTTTGAATCGTTTCTCGACGCCGCGGAATCGGGGGATCTCGAGCGCGGCCGGATTGCGCTGACCGCCGGCTGGCTGACGCTGCTCTTCGAACGCGCCACCGAACTGCCGCCTTCGATGCGGCGCGAGGCGATGGAGCACGCATGGCCGGTGGCAAGCGCGGACGCCTACCCCATGGTGGACCGGCGCGACCCCGACGCCACGCAGCGCCCCCTGGTGGCGCGGGACGTCGAGATCGCCACGGCGTGCGCCCTGGCGGTCACCGCCTTCTTCACCAGGCACGCTGGATTGTTCGAGTCGAACACTCCAGCGACCGTTTCCGAGTCGTACCTCGACGACGAAGGCCGGGAGGTGTGGCTCACCGCTCCTCACGGCCCGATCGAAGACATGGACCCGCCGGATTCCGCCGAACCCACGCTTGACGGCGCCGCGCCGCCGGAGCCGTTCCGGCCGCGGGCCGGCCGCAACGCGCCGTGTCCGTGCGGCAGCGGACGCAAGTACAAGAAGTGCCACCTCGCGGCGGACGAGGCCGAGCACGCCAGCCGGCAGTCCAGCGCCTCGACGCACGCGATGGACGACCGCCTCGTGGCGCGGCTGGCCGGGTTCGCGCGGCGGGAGTACGGCGAGGCGTGGGAAGCCTTTCAGGACGTATTCCTCGACGCCGACCAAGCGATGGGGCTCGCGATACCCTGGTCTGTGTACTGCTTCGAGGTGAATGGGCGACTGCCGGTCGTTGACGCCTACCTCGACGTTCACCGGCGCCGCTGCACGCTGGAGGAACAGCGCTGGCTCGACGCCCAGCGCGCCGCGTGGCTCTCGGTATGGGAAGTGGAGGACGTCGAGCCCGGGCGGACCGTGATGCTGCGAGACCTGTTGTCCGACGAACGGCGCACCGTCTGTGAAACGCTCGCCTCGAAGACGCTGGTGCCGCGTGACGCCGTGCTCGGCCGCATCGTCGATTACGATGGGGTTTCGCTGCTCTGCGGCGTCCACCCGCGGCTGTTGCCCCCGATCTACGCGGCCGCGGTGGTCGGGCGGGCGCGCAAGCGGCTGCGGCGCAAGCGGGCCGTCCCGGTAGACCGTCTCCGTGACGCAACCTTCGGGCGCCACCTGATCCGCTACTGGGAGGAGACCGTCGATGACCTCGACGAGTGCAGTGCGGCCCGGCCGCGCCTGCAAAATACCGACGGCGACCCCCTGGTCATCACGGTGGATCACTTCGCGTTCGCGCCAGAAGCGATGCGGGACGTCAATGCGCGCATCGGGAAGCTCGCTGGCACGCAACGCGAGCCGGACGACGACGACACAACCGCCTACGTGTTCCTGCGGCCGGACGACCCCACGCGCCCGGACGGCCAACAGACGATGATCGGCCGGGTGATGATGAGTCGCTCCGAGCTTCGCATCGAAACCAACTCGCAGGCGCGGGCCGACGCGCTGCGCGAACGGATCGAGGGCGCCTGCGGCGCGCGGATCCGGCACCGGGCCCGTGAGCACTCGGATCCCGTCGTGCTCGGCAAAGCTTCGGGAAACCAGCCGCAGCGCCCGGCGCCACCCTCGCCCGACGAAGAGCGGCTGGTGGCCGAATTCAAGGCGCGCCACTACGCGGACTGGGCCGACAGACCGCTGCCGGCGCTGAACAACAGGACGCCGCGCGAGTGCTCGGAGACCGCGGCCGGGCGAGCCGAGGTCGATCTGCTGCTAAAGGACATGGAAAATACGGAGCGTCGCGCCCCAGGCGCGCCATTCGATTTCTCGGGAATCCGTCGCACACTCGGTATCGGGCCACACTAGCCCGAGGCTACGGGGCCAAGGAAGGCATCCGGTGACGCTGAACAGCTCATGTCCGTGCCCACGATCACGCCCTGTCTGACGTACGACCGGCAGGCCGAAGAGGCGGTGCGCTTGTACGTCGCCGCCATCCCCGGCTCCGAAATCCTGAACGTCACCCGCTGCGGGGACAAAGAGCCGCAGCCGGCGGGGAGCGTGCGGACGGTGCGCTTCACGCTCGGCGGGCAGGAGCTGATGGCCGTGAACGGCGGACCGCCGTTCACGTTCACGCCGGCCGTCTCCCTGTTCGTCCATTGCGAGACCGCCGCCGAGGTCGACGCCGTGTGGGAGCCGCTCGCGGACGGCGGAATGGTCCTGATGCCGCTCGACGAGTACCCGTTCGCCAGCCGGTTCGGCTGGGTGCAAGACCGGTTCGGCGTCTCCTGGCAGGTGATGGTTGCGCCGGGCCGGCAGCGGATCGTGCCCGGGCTGCTCTTCGTCGGCGAACGACACGGTCTCGCAGAAGAGGCGATCAACCGCTACGTCTCGCTGTTTCCCGAGTCCGGCGTCATCGACGTTCGCCGCTACGGTGATGGGGGACCCGAGCCCGCGGGAACCGTCGAGCAGGCTCGTTTCTCGCTGGGCGGGTACGAGCTGTCCGCCACCGAGAGCAGTCTGGGCCACGCCTTCACCTTCAGCCAGGGCATCTCTTTCTACGTCCGCTGCCGTACGCAGGCCGAGATCGATCGCCTGTGGGACGGGCTCCGTGCAGGCGGCACGCCCCAGCGGTGCGGCTGGGTCGTCGACCGCTTCGGCGTGTCGTGGCAGATCGCACCCGCGGCAGCCTGGGAGATGGTCAACGACCCCGATGCCACCCGGTCCCAGCGCGTCGTCGACGCCATCCTCGGCATGACAAAGCTCGACCTGGAAACCCTGAAGCGCGCCTACGCCGGGCAATAGGGCGTCCGGACGCTGCCGCCGGGCGCTGCCGGCGGCGGCTATGGCAGAATTACTCAAGTATGGATGCGGAACACACCGTGCCGACTGACCGGTTGAGCGACACGGAACGGCTGCGTATGCTCCACGTGCTTGACCGCCTCCGCAGCGAACCCGTCACGCGATCACGGGCCGCCGTGACTGCAGAGCAGCGGGAGGTGCGTCGGTCCCGCCGCGAGTCGTCGCTGCGCCGCTCCGTCCATGACGAGCCCTCTTGATACGTCGGCACATGCGCATTGCGATCGGCTCCGATCACCATGGCGTGACGCTCAAGGCTCGCATCAAGGACGCGCTCGAGGGCACCGGCCTCCGCGGCGCGGCTGCCCACACGTGCGTCGACTTCGGCGCCCACGCGGGCGCGTCGGTGGATTACCCGGACTTCGCGCGGCCGGTCGCCGAGGGCGTCGCATCCGGTGCGTTCGACCGCGGCATCCTCATTTGCAGCAACGGCATCGGAATGTCGATCGCGGCGAACAAGGTCCCTGGCGTGCGCGCCGCGCTGGTGCATCATCCCGACGACGCGCAGCAGTGCCGCGAGCATAACGACGCCAACGTCGTCACGCTGGCTGGCCGCGCGCTGCCGCCGGAACTCGCCCTGGACATCGTCAACACATTCCTCCTCACGCCGTTCGCCGGCGGACGCCACGAGCGGCGCGTGGCCAAGATCACCGATCTGGAACAGCGCTCGGAAGGAAGCGCGTAGCGTTTGACTGACGAAGGTGCGGACGAGCCCGCCTATGCTGACGAACACGCCTATTTTGAAGATCCTCGCTCACGGCGTCATCATCATCTGCCTGTATCTCGCGTTTTCGTTCGCCTTGTTCCTGGGACTACAGGTCAACCCTCTGTACGGCACCCTCGGCCTGGCGGCCGTTGGCGGCCTGGTCGCGCTCTACGTCTACCGCGTCTTCGGCAGGAAAAAGTCCTGAGCGTGTAGTATCGGGCGACGGCGGCATCCGCAGCAGGAGCCAACTGATGGCAATCCAATCGCGAGCGCTCGCGGCACTTGCCGCGCTGGCCACGCTAGCCGTGGCGGCGCCGGGCTACGCGGGCGGCAACCAGACCGGGCCGACGTACTACAAGGACGTCCTGCCGATCATGCAGGAGAACTGCCAGGGCTGCCATCGGCCGTCCGGGCAGAATCTGACCGGCCTCGTCGCGCCGATGTCGTTCATGGACTACCAGGAAACGCGGCCCTGGGCCCGCGCCATAGCCCGCAAGGTGGAGGCGCGCGAGATGCCGCCCTGGTTCGCCGCGGCGCCAAAGGGAGTCTTCTCCAACGAGCGCGGGCTGACCGACGCCGAGATCGACACGCTCGTAAGCTGGGTCGACGCTGGCGCGCCCGCCGGCGACCGGGCCGATGCGCCGTCCGCCCGCCGGTGGACCGACGAGGCCAACGGCGGCTGGGAGCACGGCACGCCGGATCTTGTCGTCAGGATGCCCAGGCCGTATCGCGTCGAGGACGACGTCTACGACCTCAATATCTCGTTCTACATGAAGCTGACCGCGGCCGACCTGCCCGAGGACGTATGGGTGCGCGGGACGGAGTTGCGGGTCGGTGACAACCGCATCACGCACCACATGTGCGCCTGGGTCTACCCCCCGGACGAGCAGGTGCGGGCCGACGGGAGCCGCGTCGAGGACGGCAGCGCTGTTCTTGGCGAGGGCGCCACCGCCGAGGTGGAGGGGAGCGTCCGGCTGAGCTGCGCCGCACAGGGCAGCGAGGCCGGCATGCTGCCGGACGGCTACGGCGTGTTGCTCGAGAAGGGCTCGGTGATCGGGTTCCACATGCACTACTACAAGGAGCCCGGCCCCGGAACGGCCGTCACCAGCCAGGCCGAGATCGGATTGTTCGTCTCCAGGGAACCGGCGCAATACGCGGTCCGCACCGAGGAGATCTTCAACCGCGGGTTCCAGATCCCGCCCAACCACCCGCGCTACCGGGTCGGATCGTCGCGCGTCCTGGAGCACGACACCCATGTCGTGTCGCTCTGGCCGCACACGCACAAGCGCGGCACCGCCGCCCGCTACACCGCGATCTACCCCGACGGCACGGAGGAACTGCTGCTCGACGTGCCGAACTACGACCAGGGATGGCAGGTCACCTACAAGTACAGGGAGCCGAAGGTGTTTCCCAGGGGGACCCGCATCGAATTCGATTCCTGGTACGACAACACGCCGCAGCGGGCGGCGCGCCAGGACTTCGACTCGGACCGGTTCGTCGGCCACGGGCCGAAGACCAACGACGAGATGTCGCTCGGGTTCTTCAGCTTTGCCGAGGCGGCATCGATCCTCGAGCCTTGAACGAGCCGCAAGCAGCGTTGATTCGGGCAGCCATCCTCGCCGTCGGGATTCTCCTGACGGGCGCCGCGGCCGGGGCGCAGGCGCCGCAGCCGAGCGCCCGGGCCGGTGGCCTCCTGCACGTGTCGCTAGTGCTGTCGCGACCGCCTTCGACGGCCTTCGCACTGTCGCTGGAACCACAGGAGATTGACTTTGCGTACGCTGCGGACCTGTCTGCCGATGCACCGCAGCATCGGGAACTGCTGGCCGCCACGGTCGGATCGCGTGTGCGCATCGGAATCCTCGAGTGCCCTCGGACGTTGCGTCTGGGAGCGATCGCGCCGGAAGCCGGTGTGTCAAGGCGGTCCTTCGAGTTGTGGCTCGCGCGCGACGCGCACGGGTGGGCCCTGGAGGCCCACGCCGGCGACGGAGGCAGCGTGCACCTCGTACCGCTGGGCCATCGTGCGGTCGACGCAGCGCGGCCTGCATTGACCGCGTCGATGACTGCCGTCTCGGATTTGGGCGGTCTACTCCGCCTGCGCTGGGGGCGCCACGCCTGGAGCGCCGACTTTCGCTTCGAAACGCCACCGAGGCCCGCGGAAGAGCTCGCGAGTCTCGCCCACACTTCGGACGTGGTGCAGTCCGACATCGCATTTGACAACGCGAGCTCTCCTCCGGAGGTCGCACGCTCCAACACGCTCGCCGAGCGGAACGAGTCGGCAGTCGTGCTCGCCGACGGGTCGCGGATCGGCGTGATGTTCTACAAGGGTCTCGCCGTCGAGGACGAAGACTACCGGCGCCTGTCCGGAACGGCCGACGGCGACGTCGTGCAGTGGGTGCGCGCGGCGCCGCCGCGTCTCACGTCCGATGTCACGCTCCGCTTCGGCCGGACCGCGCTGCCCACCGGCAACCTCGCCGCCGGATTCGCCGGGATGTACGCCGTGTGGCTCCGCAAGGTCGATGGTGGATGGCGTCTGGTCTTCAACGACGAGGCGGATTCGTGGGGGACACAATACGACCCCGCGTTCGACGCCGCCGAAATCGACGCCGAGTACTCGCGAAGCGCCGGGGCGTTCCGGCCGCTCGGCGTGACGCTCGTGCCGACCGGCAACTCCCGCGGCCGGCTGGTGCTGCACTGGGGCCCGCACGAATGGGCCGCGGACTTCGCCGTCACCAACTAGCCCGCAATCGTGAAATCGGCGATCCACTCGTGCGGGCCCCAGTGGATGAGCAACCGCCCGCTGCGCGGACCCGTCGGCACGAGCGCGACGCCCAGGAGGCGCCCGGACTCCCCGTCGGCCGAATACGCCACGTCGACCTCCGCGGCGTCGAAGTCCGGGTCGTGTTGCGTACCCCAGACGTCGGGTTCGTTGTTGAACACGAGGCGCCAGCCTGAATTCACCCGCTTCAGCCACAGCCCGTACGAACCGGGGAATCCCGGCGCCAGGTTCTCCGTGTCGATCTCGACGCCCCCGAACCGCAACGGCAGCATAGTTCGCAGGCGGAGCGCCGCGGCCCCGGTCAGCCTGAGCACCTGGCCCTCGGCGACCGACGCAATCGCGGCGAAATCCGGATGCTCGACGTCCTGATCCTTCCAGTAGAGCGCAGCGACGCTGGATGACGCGGCGTCGGGCAGCACGATGGCCGACTCGTTGCGCTCGGCGAGCGTCCAGGTCCGGGCAATGCTGCTCGTGTCGTCGTCGAGACCCAGAAAGGTGCCGTCAGTATTCGTTCGTGCCGGCTGCTCCGCCGCGGTGGCGGCAGAATCTGCAGGCGGATCGGCGAAGGTGAAACTGGCCGTCCAGCGGTATTCCCCCCAGCGCAGCGATAGGTCGGCACGACCGCGGCCGAGAGCGTCGGGGCAGCGGTGGCCGTGGTCGCAGTGGTCAGCGGGATTTCCCACGCGCCGCTTGCCGGCGCCGTCCCGTCGTCCGCCGGCTTGCGCGCTTCGAGCGCCCAGCTCGCGCCGTTTCGCGCGAGCCACAGCTCGAAGCGCTGTGGACCCCCACGGCCATCATCGAAGAACGCCACCAGGGCGCTGCCGGTCGGCGTGTTCGCCGCACCGGGCGCAGTGACCTCGAGCCCTCCCATGCGGAACCGCGGCGACGCCCACAGCTCGCCGATGCGCACGCGGGCGTCCCGGGAGTTGCCCGTGAGCAGCCCCCGATGCGCAGCCTCGTCCGCGCCGAGCGCCGGCGGGAATGCGACCGCCACGCTGCGCGCAATGGTCATGGTGAACTGCGAATGGACCAGGCCGTCACTGCT
>JAGWAI010000044.1:12414-13715 GCA_021296485.1 Acidobacteriota bacterium | reverse complement strand
CTGGGCATCTCGATAAACGTCATCGACGGCGACATCACCGTGATGAGCATCTTCGAGGGGTCTCCGGCGTACCGCAGCGGGTTGCGGCGCGGCGACGTAATCGCCCGCATCACGGGCCAGAACGCCAAGGACATGACCAGCGACGACGCCGTGCGGCTGCTACGCGGGCCCAAGGGCACGGCGGTCGACATCTCGATCCGGCGCACGGGGTACGACGAGCTGATCGACCTCACGGTAGAGCGGGACGAGATAACGATCGCCACCATCCAGGCAGCGTTCGTGGTGGACGGCGGCACCGGCTACGTCAAGCTCGGCGACTTCTCCGAGACGACGGACCGCGATCTCGGCCGCGCGCTGCGGCGACTGCGTGACGACGGCATGCAGCGTCTGATCCTCGACCTGCGCAACAATCCGGGCGGTCCGCTCGATCAGGCCATCAAGGTCTCCAACCAGTTCCTGCCGCGCGGCAACCTGATCGTCTACACGCGCGGGCGAGTAGAGAACTCCGATCAGGACTACCACGCGTCGGCCGACGGCGAGTTCACGGACATTCCGCTGGTCGTCATCGTGAACCGTAACAGCGCAAGCGCCTCGGAGATCGTGGCGGGCGCCATCCAGGACCACGACCGCGGCCTGGTCGTCGGGGAGACCACCTTCGGCAAGGCGCTCGTGCAGTCCATCTACCGCGTGAGCCACGGCGCCGGCCTGGCGCTGACGACCGCGCGCTACTACACGCCCAGCGGCCGCATGATTCAGCGGCCCTGGGACGGCACATTCGACGAGTATCTGACGTATTCGATGCGCGAGCAGGGTCCGCGCACGCATTCTCCCGCGGAGCGAAAGTTCACCGCCGGCGGACGCGAGGTGTACAGCGGTGGCGGCATCGAGCCCGATCACCGCATCGCGGGCCCGATCGAGGGGTTCGATCCGTCGCGCCTCGGGCGCCTGCTGGCGGCGCGCCAGGAGTTCGCCAGCTACGCGGAGAGATTCTCGGCGGAAGGAGACCGGCGCATTGCGGGCGTGAGCCGGGGCCGCAAGCTGGTTTCGCGCGGCTTCGTCATCGACGACGCGATGCTCGAGGAGTTCAAGGAACACGTCCGGAGCCGCAGGCTGACGGTCGACGACGCCGCCTTCGCGGAGGATCTCGATTTCATCCGGGCAATGATGCGCTACGCGATTGACGAGGCGCTGTTCAGCGTCGAGGAGGCGCGGCGCAACCTGTTCGGCGCCGACCCGCAGACCCAACTTGCCGGGTCGCTCTTCGCTGAGGCGGCCCTGCTGCTCGAGGGTGCCCGCCGTCC
>JAGWAI010000044.1:0-12399 GCA_021296485.1 Acidobacteriota bacterium | reverse complement strand
CTCGGCAGCCGGCCTGCTACACTCGGCTCCATAGCGACGATCGAAACCCGGCCGCGTGAGAGCGCTCCCAGCCGCTCGACAGGCGAACTGTGCAGTACACCTGTCCGAGCGGTCTTTTTGTGTACGGCGTAGCCCGCATTTCTCACCAGCGTTCGTCGCGAGGGCGTCGAGGCGCCGGGGTGGTGGGTCGCACGGACTGAACGACGGTGCAGGCGTAGTCGTAACTACGTCGAAGCGGCGCGAGGGAGTACGGCCCGCCACCGCGAGCGGATCGGCGGCCGCAGCAGAAGGCTGGTGAGAAATGCGGGCTTGGGGACGAGGCACTATCCGATGCGCTTGAACCAGTTGCAGATATCCGGTTTCAAGAGCTTTCCCGAACAGGCGGAGATCGCATTCGACGCGGGCGTGACCGCCATCGTCGGCCCCAACGGGTGCGGCAAGAGCAACCTGATCGACGCCATTACCTGGGTGCTCGGTGAGCAAAGCGTGCGGAGCCTGCGCGGCGAGCGGATGGAGGATGTCATCTTCAGCGGCAGCGACGGGCGCCGGCCGACCGCTACCGCGGAGGTCCGCCTGCGCTTCTCGGAGGTTGCCGCCGCCGCGACGCTGCTCAACGGAAAAGCCGTGACCGCCGCGGCCGCGGATGAGGTCGACTGCCCGGCAGACAGCGAATTGGATCTCGTACGGGATATCGAAGTCGGCCGGCGGCTGTTTCGGTCCGGCGAGAGCGAGTATCTGATCGACGGCCGGGTCTGCCGGCTGCGGGATATCCAGGATCTCCTGATGGACTCCGGCGTCGGGGTCAAGGCGTACGCGGTCGTCGAGCAGGGCAAGATCGGCCAGATCCTGAGCGCACGTCCGATGGAGCGGCGCCAGCTGCTCGAGGAAGCGGCGGGCGTTACGAAATACAAGAGCCGCCGCCGCGCCGCGGAGCTGAAGATCGAGGCGGCGCGACAGAATCTCACCCGCGTCGACGACATCATCTTCGAGATCGACAACCAGCGGAACGCGCTCAAGCGCCAGGCGGCAAAGGCGCGGCGGTACCGCCTGCTGCGCGAGGATCTGCGGCGCTGGGAGAAGGTGCAGCTGGCCCGTGCCGGCCTGGCATTGCAGGCGACCATCGAGGCCACCGAGCGGCGACTGGCGGATGCCCGCGCCCGCGAGCAGGCGGCGGCGGGGCGCGTCGCCGAGTTGGAGACCACCCACGAGCAGCACCGGATTGCGCTTGTCGAGGCCGAGCAGGCTGTCACGGCCGCGCGCGAGGCGGCGCACGCCCACGAGTTGGCGGCCGGCCGGCTCCAGCAGCAGATCGAGTTCGAGACGCAGCAGGTCGGCACGCTCACCGAGACGGCCGCGACGCTCGAGGCGGACGGCGCATCACTTGCGGCGCAGCAGTCGCCGCTCAATGAAGAGCTGGCCGCACAGGTCGAGGCGGCACGCCGTTGCGCCGTCGATCGGGAATCAGCCGCCGACGAGCTGCGCGCCGCCGACGCTGCGTACCGCGAGGCGCAGGCGGCGGCGGACAGCGTGGAGGGCGAAGTGGAAGCGGCCAGCAGCGCCGTGTTTGCCGCCGAGAACGCGGTGGCGGTGCTGCAGAACGTGATGCGCAACGCGGCGGAGACGCGTGACCGAGTCGATGCTGAGATCGCCCGCCTCGCCGCGGAGGCTGCCGACCAGGCGACCGAAGCGGCGAAGCTGGCCGCGGGCCGCAAGGACAAAGCGGCGATCGTTGCGCGCCTGCGCGTCGTGCTCGACGAGATCCGCACCGAACGGGTAGACCGAGAGGCGCAGCTGGCCGCGGCCAACGAGGCGCGCGATGCCCTGTCGGTGGATGCCCGCACCCGCGAGCAGGAGCTGGCCAACGTCTCGGCCCGTATAACTTCGCTCGATGTTCTGATCGCGGCGCGCGAGGGATACGGCGACGCGGCAAGGCTTGTGCTGACCGCGCCGGACGGCGACCTGCAGCACCTCGGCGCCGTCGCGGATCACCTGGAAGTGGACCGCGAATACGAGCTGGTTGTAGAAGCCGGCCTGCGCAACCTGCTTCACGCGCTGGTGGTTCGCCGGGAGCGGGACGCCCGGGCGGCGATAGCGTTTGTCGCAGAGCGCGGCGCCGGCCGCTGCGACTTCCTCATCGTTGAAGCGGCCGAAGCTGACATGCAGCGCGGCGCTCCGCCGGACGCCGGCCTGACCCCGTTCACGGAGCTGGGTCGCGTGACCGGTCCGGCCGCCGACGTGATCCGCCGGCTGCTCGCGCGACACTGGCTTGCCCCGTCATTCGAAGCGGCTTCCGCGGCGGCGCGCAAAACCGGTGATACGGTCGTGGCGCCGGATGGGACCGTGTTTCATGGCGCCGCGTTCGTGCGCGGCGGCGGTCGGTCGGAGGAAGGCGGAATCCTGCGTCTGCGCGGTGAGCTCAAGGAGCTCCGCGAGTTGCAGACGTCCGAACAGGCCGCGGTGCGGCGCCTTGCCGAGGAACAGGCGGTGCTCGACGACGATGCCGCGCGCGCGGAGACCGAGTTGAAGGCGCTGCAAGCGGACGAGCACGCGCGCGAGAAGGAGCTGCTCGAAGCGGAGCTCCGGCTTGCGCAATGCGACGCTGACGCGGCGCGCTTGACACGGCGGCGTGACCTGATCGGAAACGAAGACCGCAGGGCCCGGGAGCAGCGCGAGGCGCAGGCGGCAAAGCACGACGAGGCGCGGGTGACCATCGCCCGCCGCGAGGATGAGCGAAAGGCGGCCGAAACGCGCCGGCGGGACGCACGGCAGCAGCTCACGGATGGGCGGGCCTCGGTCCAGACGCTGAGCGCGCGGGTCAGCGAGGTCAAGGTCTTCCACGCGGAGCTGGTGGAACGGGCTGCGGGCCTGGAGGCGGATGCGGGACGGATCAAGGCGGCGGCCGCGGAGCTCGATCGGCGGGTGCAGGCCTGCGAAGCCGGTCGCCAGGAGGCCGTCGACCAGCGGAAGGCGTTGCAGTCATCCATTGCCGAAGCCGCAACCCGCGTCGACGACGAGGTGCGGCAGCTCGATGCGCGGCGGTCGGATGTCCGCGACCTCGATGCCGGGGCCGCCGGGCTGCGCGAGCGCATCGCCGAGCAGGGTCAGAACGTGCAGGCCGCGCGGGATGCGCTCGATGCCTGCCGCGCCGAGGTCGGCGGTCTTGACGTCGAAAAGGCGCGCGCCGAGGCCGATCGCGACAGTCTGGCCGACTCGTGCCGCAACAGCTTCCAGCTCAGCCTGGAGCAGGTTCGTGCGGAGGTGGAGCAGCTTGAACGGGACGGCGTAATCGCGCTCGACGCAGGCCGCCTGGCGGCGGATGACGATGCCGCGGAGCCCGAAGGGCCGCCTGCAGCGGACGCGGAGGCTGCGCCCGCCGCCGAGATCGTCGCCCGGCTGCGCGCCCGCATCGAGCGCCTCGGCCCGGTCAACATGATGGCTATCGAGCAGTTCGACGAGCTCGAGCAGCGCCACGAATTCCTGACGACGCAGCGTGCGGACCTGCTCGAATCCATCGAGTCGACCGGGAAGGCGATCGAGCGGATCAACACGACGACCCGGGATCGGTTCAAGCAGGCATTCGAGGCCATCAATACAAACCTGCAGCAGACGTTTTCCACGCTGTTCGGCGGCGGCAGCGCAAGTCTCGTGCTGCTCGACGAAGCCGACCTGCTGGAGAGCGGCATCGACATCATCGCCCAACCGCCCGGCAAGCGGCTTCAGAGCGTGCAGTTGCTGTCGGGCGGCGAGAAGGCGCTGGCGGCCATGGCGCTGATGTTCGCGGTCTTCAAGTACAAGCCGAGTCCTTTCTGTCTGCTCGACGAGATCGACGCCCCGCTCGACGACGCCAACATCGGCCGCTTCGTCGAGGTGCTGCGGGGCATGCAGGACGAAACCCAATTCGTGCTGGTGACCCACAACCGGAAGACGATGGAGATCGCCGACCGGCTCTACGGGGTCACCATGGAAGAGCCCGGGGTATCCAAGCTGGTCTCGGTCTGGCTCAACTGAACGCTCCGGCGGCGGCCCGGGCGCGGGTCGGACTCCCGACGTGAACGAAGCCAAGGCGACACGCTATCGGCGGTTGCGGCGGCGGGCCGTACTGCTTGCGATGGTCACGTGGGCCGCCCTGCTGGCGGGACTGGCGGGCAGCGGGGCATCGCGCGCCCTGGCGGATGCGTCGGCCGTCCTGGCAGGGCGTGTCCCGGCGCCCGAGCCGATTCACTTTCTGCTTGCGGTCGCCGGCTACGCGTTCGTTCTGGCCCTCGCCGGGTGGACGGCAGTTGCGCCCTGGCGCTGTTACGGAGAGTTCCTTGTCGAGCGGAGCTTCGGCCGGTCGCGCCGGAGCCTGGCCGGCTGGTTGGGGGATTTCGCGCGGGGCACGCTGTTGAACCTGGTGGTCTGTACGGCAGGCGCGGTGCTGCTGTACGCCGCCATGCGCTGGTGGCCCGGCTGGTGGTGGTTGGCGGCAGGCTTGTCGTATGTCGGCCTGACGATTGCGCTGGCGCGCCTCGCGCCCGCGCTCCCGCTGTCGCGCCGGCGCCATCTGCGGCCTCTGCCGCCGTCTCCGCTGCGCCGCCGCCTCGAATCCCTGGTCCGCCGCGCGGGAATGGCCCACGTGGACATCCACGAATGGCGGACGGGCGAGGCTGCTCCGAGGCCCAACGCCGTTCTGGTCGGCCTCGGTCCGGCGCGCCGGGTGCTGCTGACCGACGCGTTGCTCGCCGATTACACCGACGATGAGATCGAAGTGGTCATGGCGCACGAACTGGCGCATTGCGTACACCGGGATCTCTGGAAGACCATCGCGTGCGAGACTGCGGCCGTGACGCTGGCCTGCTGGGCGGTCTGGTGGGTGCTGCCGAGCCTCGCACCGTCCCTGGGTCTGACCGGTGCGGCGGACGTCGCGGGACTGCCGCTGGCGGTGCTGGCCGCAGCCGGCGTTCTGTTGCTGCTGCGGCCCGTGACCAACCTGGTTTCGCGCCGCTGCGAGCGGCGGGCCGACCGGTTCGCCGTCGAAATGACGGGCAATCCGGGCGCCCTTGCGTCCGGGCTGCGCCGATTGGCGGCGCAGACGCTGGCGGAAGAGCGGCCGTCAGCCGTCGTCGAGTGGTTGTTCCACTCGCATCCACCGTTGTCCGCGCGGCTGGCGCCACGCGGACATTCTGACGGAGTTATACCCTAGGAGCCCGTGGTGAAACCCCGCGTCGCACCGAGACCGGTGAGGCGCTCGGCTGACAAGGCGTGAGGAGTGAGCATATTCCCAATATGTGAGCGACGAACAACGTAGCTCAGCCGGGATGCATCGCCGGTCGAATGCAGCGGGGGTTTCACCCCGGGCTCCTAGCGCTTTACCGCCTCGCGGTTGGACCGGTTGCGGGACTGCGAACGGTGCCGGGGCCGCCCGCCGCCGGGGCCGCGGCCGCGGTCACTCGCTCCGGGCTTGTTGTCGTCACGGCGTGCCGGCGGCGCGTCATCCGGCACCGGCAGCAGCGCCTTGCGGCTCAGCCGTACCTTGCCGGATGGGTCGACGTTGATGACCTTGACGAGTACCTGGTCGCCTTCCTGCAGTTCGTCGCTCACTTCGCTGACGCGGTAGTGCGCGATTTCGGAGACGTGCAGCAACCCGTCGATCCCCGGCAGGATCTCCACGAACGCACCGAAGTCGGTAATGCGCTGGACCTTCCCGAGGTAGGTCTTGTTCAGCTCCGGGCTTGCCGTCAGCTCCTCGATGATGGCGATGGCCTTCTGCGCCGAATCGCTGTCCGTCGAGGCGATGTTGACGCGCCCGTCATCCTCGACGTCGATCTTCACGCCGGTGCGGTCAACGATGCTCCGAATGGTCTTGCCGCCGGGGCCGATGACGTCGCGGATCTTGTCGACGGGAATGGTGATGGTGACGATCCGCGGCGCGTAGGTTGAAACGGAGTCGCGCGGTGCGGCTATGGTCGCCTGCATCTTTTCCAGGATTTCCAGGCGCCCCGTCCGCGCCTGAGCCAACGCCTCGCGCATGACCGCGGTGGGCACGCCGGCCATCTTGATGTCCATTTGCAGCGCGGTAATCCCGTTCGCCGTGCCGGCCACCTTGAAGTCCATGTCACCGTAGTGGTCCTCGGCGCCGGCAATATCCGACAGCACGGCGTAGCGGCTGCCGCCTTCCTCCATGATGAGGCCCATCGCCACGCCGGCCACCGGGGCGTTCAGCGGGACGCCGGCATCCATCAGCGCCAGCGTCGCCCCGCAGACCGTGGCCATGGACGAAGATCCGTTCGATTCGAGGATGTCGGAAACGACCCGGAGCGTGTAGGGAAAGGCATCCTCGCCCGGCAGCATCGGGCTCAGGCTGCGCTCGGCGAGATTGCCGTGGCCGATCTCGCGGCGACCCGGGCCGCGCAGGAACTTCACCTCGCCCACGGAGAACGGCGGGAAGTTGTAGTGCAGCAGGAAGCGCTTGTACGACTCGCCCGCGACGTGCTCGATCTTCTGCTGGTCGTCGGCCGTGCCCAGCGTGGCGGTCACCAGCGCCTGCGTTTCTCCCCGCGTGAACACGGCAGATCCATGCACGCGGGGCAGCACCCCCACCTCGGACCAGATCGCCCGAATCTCGTCGAACCGGCGCCCGTCAAGCCGCTTTCCGCGTTCCAGCACCTCGTCCCGCAGCGCCTTCTCCTTCAGGTCCTTGATGATCCGCTTGGCGGCGGTCCGGCGGTCGGCTTCCGTCTCGGGTAGCGAGGCGAGGTATTCGTCCACCACCTGGTCCACGCGCGCGTAGCTCTCGAGCTTGTCCTGAATGCGCATCGCGTCGGCCAGCGGTTCCAGCACCGCGGCTTCCGTCTCCCGGCGGAGATCGTCGTCGATTTCCTGCGCCTCCACCGCCAACTTCGGAGTCGCCACCGCCGCTGCCAGTTCGTCAATGGTGCCGACGATTTCCTTGATCGCATCATGGCCGGCCGCGAGCGCCTGGAGCATCTCGTCCTCGGAGACTTCCTTCGCGCCCGCTTCCACCATCACGATCGCGTCACGGCTGCCGGCAATCACCAGATCCAGCCGACTTCGCGCGCGCTCCGAGTACGTCGGGTTGATCAGCAGCTCGCCGTCGACCAGGCCCACGCGTACCGCTGCGATGGTCTTCTGGAACGGGATCTTGGAGATAGCCATCGCGGCGGAAGCGCCGGTGAGGCTCAGCACGTCGGGGTCGTTGTCGGTGTCCGCCGACAGGACGAGCGCAATGACCTGGGTCTCGCGGTTCCAGCCCTCCGGAAACAGCGGACGGATCGGCCGATCGATGAACCTGCTCGTGAGCACCTCTTTCTCGGTCGGCTTGCCTTCGCGCTTGAAGAAGCCGCCCGGGATTCGCCCGGAGGCGTAGGTGTTCTCCCGGTAGTCGACGGTAAGCGGCAGGAAGTCGATGCCCTCGCGCCCGGTCGGCGCGCAGCACGCGGTCACGAGGACGACGGTTTCGCCGTAGCGCACCACCACGGCCCCGTCGGCCTGCTTCGCCAGCTTGCCCGTTTCGATCTTCAGTTCGGTCCGGCCGACGTTCAGTTGGCCTGTCTGCATGAATTCAGCTCCCTCGTAATACAACTGTGGGGAGGAGACTGGTGGGTAGGCGAGGCGAATCCGGTCCCGCGCAACTACTTGCGGAGACCGAGCCGCCTGATCAGATCGGTGTACCGATCCGTATCCTTGCCCTTGAGGTAGTTCAGGAGGCGCCGACGCTGCCCGACAAGCTTCAGGAGCCCGCGGCGCGAGTGGTGATCTTTGGCGTGGATCTTGAAATGTTCGGTCAGGCCGCTGATGCGCTCACTGAGTATCGCAACCTGCACTTCCGGTGATCCCGTATCGGCTTCGTGTGTGCGGTACGAGCCGATAAGCTCCAATTTCCGATCCTTGGGCAACACCACGTCTGTCCGCCTCCACGCACGGCCCAGAATCCGCCCTCGTGAACCGCCGGTTCATGAGGGTGCCAGACCGCCGTTCCCGCGTTAAACTATTCTGTCTCCTACGATTATCCAGCCGGAATCTTACACCAAGACAATCCGGGGATGCAAAGCGCCGGCGGCCGCCGGCGTGGCTATCGCCAGCAGTGATCCGGCGTCGTCGCACACCCTCACATCCCCGGCTCCACCCTCCGTCCGGCGGCCCGCTCCGGCCGCAATGTCGGCCGGTCGCAGCAGGTTGCCGTGGCTGGCGCGCTGCGCACCGTGCGGGGTGACGACGACCGCGGGCAGCTCCGGCAGCAGCGCGTCGAGCGCGATCAGCCGTTCGTGAAGCGGCAGGGCGCCGTCCGCGCCGGCCTCGAGTCCGACGGCGTCGTCCAGCGTGAAGGCACCGCTCCGCTCGCGCCGCAGCTGCTCGAGACAGCCGCCGCAGCCCAGGGCCTGACCGAGATCGTGCGCCAGCGTTCGCATGTAGAACCCCGGGGAACAGGAAACGCGGCAATGCAGGCATCCGTCGGTCAGCGCAATCACCTCGAATTCGTGGACCGTCACCTCCACGGGAGGCAGGTCTACCTGCCGCTGTCGCCGCGCCAGGCGGTAGGCCCGCACCCCGCCCACTTTCTTCGCGGAGAAGGCCGGTGGTTGCTGCCGGAAGACACCGGTGAACCGCCGGCAGGCAGCCGCGACGGTTTCGCGGTCCAGGCAGCGTGCGCGGGTGTCCGCGCCGGGCGGGGCGGGCAGCGGCGTTCCGGCTGCGTCGTAGGTATCGGTCTCCGTCCCGAGCCTGATGATCGCCTTGTACGTTTTCGTTCCACCGGCAAGCAGGGTGGCCAGGCGAGTGGCGCGGCCTACCACGAGCGGCAGAACCCCGGTTGCCAGGGGGTCCAGCGTGCCGGTGTGTCCTATTCGCGCCACGCCAAGCAGCCGCCGCGCCCAGACGACCACATCGTGCGAGGTCATGCCCGCCGGCTTGTCGACCACCAGCACGCCGTCGGCCGGTGGGGCCGGATTGTTACATGCTGCCGGCATCGACTGCCGCCGCTACGTCGGCCACGACCCGCCGCCGGGCCGTGTCGAGCGGGCGCTGCAACGAGAAACCGGAGGCATTGCGGTGCCCGCCCCCGCCGTAGGTTGCCGCCACGGCCCGCACGTCGATCGACCCCTTCGAGCGGACGCTGACCCGCAGCTGGTCCTCGAAATCCTTGAACAACACCACCGCCCGCACGTCCGCCGCGGCAAGCGGCAGGTTGATCAGTCCGTCCAGATCGTCGGTCGTGCAGCCGCTCTCGCGCAGCATCCGGTCGTCGACATGCAGGACGGCGACGCGTCCGCCGCCGTGCAGCGCCATGCCGGACAGCATGGCGCCGGTGAGCCGCAACTTGCCGACGTTGCCCTGTTGGTAGACACGCGCCGCCAGGTCGGTCGGCGAGACGCCCGCCGCGGCGATGCGGCGGCAGATGTCGAAAGTCCGGGGTGTGACGTTGCCGTGCTGAAACGACCCGGTGTCGGTCAGGATGGCGACGTACAGCGCGCTCGCGATCTCCGCGGTCAGCGGGACGCACAGCCCCTGCACGATGTCGAACACCATTTCGCCGCAGGCGGCGGCCGACTCGTCCAACCAGTTGACGGATCCATAGTTGGTATTGCCGATGTGGTGGTCGACGTTGATAACGAAATAGCGGTCGAGTCCTGCGATCTCGGTTCGCGCGAGCGATCCGCACTCGAGCACGACGGCCGCATCGAATTCACCGGTAACGCGGCTCGTGATCGACACATCCGCCGCGCCGGGCAACGACCGGCAGTACGGCGGCAGCGGATCGCGGCTGACGGCCAGGGATTCCTTGCCGAGGTCCCGGAGCGCATGCGCCATCGCCAGCTGCGAGCCGACAGCGTCACCGTCCGGTCTGGCGTGGGACGCCACGATGAAACGGCGCCGCGACCGCAGGGCGTCGAGCGCCGCAGTCAACGCGCCGTCAGGCGTCTTCGACGGGAGGGTCATCGGTGTCGGGCGCGGGCATTGCCGCGATCTCGTCCAGCAGGCGGGCGACGCGATCCTGCTGTTCGACCGCTTCGTCGTGCAGGAACGTCAGCTCCGGTACGCGCCGCAGTCCGAGCGTGCCGAGCTGCCGCTTGAGGAACGGCCTCGCGCGCCGCAGACCGCGCGCCGCGGCGCGGAGGTCGCCGCCGTCGGGCAACAGCGTGTAGTAGACGCGCGCGAGCTCCAGATCGCGCGTCATCCGCACGCGCGTTATCGCCACCTGCCGGACGCCGGGATCCCGCACCCGGCGCTGCAGCAGCGACGCGAGCTCGGCCCTGATCGCGTCGCCCACGCGCTGCGGTCGGATGTGGCCGGCGTCAGGTCCTTCCGGATTGCCGGCAGCTAGGCGAGCCATTCGATTTGCGTGTCGATGATCAGACCGGGATCGCGCCGTTCAATCTCGTCGAGCGCCGTGCCGAGCAACTGTTCCACGTCCACGTTCGTTGCACCGGTGGCTGCAATCGCAAGGCGGCAGCGCTGCCGCAGGGTCTGGTGGTCAACCTCCGCCACCGAGACGTTCAAACGGCGGAGACGGTCCTTCACGCTGCGCATAACCGCCCGCTTGTCCTTTAGCGAGCGCGATTCGGGGACATGAATTTCGACTGAGAGCAGCGCGACGGCAGGCACCTGCTAGACGGTCGCGGCCACCTTCTCGACCGTGAATGCCTCGATGACGTCGCCCGCCTTGATGTCCGTGAACCGTTCGAACGTGATGCCGCACTCGATCCCGGCCTTTACCTCGTTGACGTCATCCTTGAACCGCCGCAGGGATCCGAGCCGCCCCTCGTGAACGACGACGCCGTCGCGGACGAGCCGCGCCTGCGCATCGCCAGCCCGGGTGATGTTGCCGTCGGTCACGATACAGCCGGCCGCCAGGCCGACCTTGGGCACCTTGAACACCTCGCGCACCTCGGCCAGCCCGAGTTGCCGCTCGTGCGTGGTCGGCTCGAGCAACCCGGTCATCGCCTTCTTGACCTCATCGGTCACGTTGTAGATGACCGAATGCTTGCGGATGTCGACGCCCTCGCTCTCCGCGACGACCGCGGCGTTGCGGTCCGGCCGCACGTTGAAGCCGATGATGATGGCGTTCGAGGTCGACGCGAGCAGCACGTCCGATTCGCTGACGGCGCCGACGCCGGTGTGGATGATCCGGATCTTGACCCGCTCGTCGCCGAGCTTGGCGAGCGACTCGGCCAGCACCTCCGCCGAGCCCTGCACGTCCGCCTTGATGATGATCGGCAGCTCCTTCGCTTCGCCCTCGGAGAGCTGCTGCTGCAACGATTCGAGCGTGATGCGCGTACCGCGGCTGCCGAGTTCCTTTTCCTTGGCCTGGTTCTGCCGCAGTAGCGCGATCTGACGCGCCTTCGCGGCATCCGCCACCACCTGGAGCGCGTCTCCCGGTTGCGGGAGTCCGGTCAGCCCGAGCACCTCGATGGGGCTGGAGGGGCCCGCTTCCTTGATCTCCTGCCCGCGGTCGTCGATCAGCGCCCGGACCCGGCCGACATGGATGCCCACAATGAAGTTGTCGCCAACGTGTAAGGTTCCGTCCTGCACGAGGATGGTGGCCACCGGACCGCGGCCGCGGTCGACCTTGGCTTCCAGCACCGCGCCGCTCGCAATCCGCTTGGGATTGGCCTTGTGCTCGCCCATCTCGGTGACGAGGAGGATCATCTCGAGCAGCGTATCGAGATTCTCCTGCTTCTTCGCGGAGACCGGCACCATGACGGTCTGGCCGCCCCAATCCTCGGGTGCGAGATCGCGCTCGGCCAGCTCCTGCTTGACGCGGTCCGGATTGGCGTCCGACTTGTCGATCTTGTTGATGGCGACGAGAATCGGGACGCTGGCCACCCGCGCGTGGTCGATCGCTTCCTGCGTCTGCGGCATGACGCCGTCGTCGGCCGCGACGACGAGCACCACGACGTCCGTCACGCTCGCGCCCCGCGCGCGCATCGTGGTGAACGCTTCGTGACCGGGGGTATCGAGGAAGACGATGCGGCGCTTGTTGACCTCGGCTGCATAGGCGCCGATGTGCTGCGTGATGCCGCCTGCCTCCCGCTCGGCCACCCGCGTTTTCCGGATGGCGTCGAGCAGCGTCGTCTTCCCGTGGTCGACGTGGCCCATCACCGTCACGACGGGGGCGCGCGGAACGAGATCGTCCGGATCGGAAACTTCCGACTCGAGGACGACCATTTCCTCCTCGAAGCTGCGCATCTTGACGTCGGCGCCGAACTCCCGCGCGATCATGGTCGCCGTGTCGGTGTCGAGCGTGGTGTTGATGGTCAGCACCATCCGCTTTTCGATCAGCTTCTTCAGGACTTCCTTGGCCTTGACCTCGAGCTTTTCGGCCAGGTCCTTGACCGTCATCCCTTCCGCCAGGGTGAGCGTCCGCGTAATCGGCGGCGGCGGCGCGGGTGCGCGCGGCGC
>JAGWAI010000043.1 GCA_021296485.1 Acidobacteriota bacterium | reverse complement strand
GGTCCCCGTTGCGGTCGATGTCGGCCGGCTCTCCTTCGATGGGGTCGATCGGCGGCTGCTTGCCCGCAACCGCAACCGCAACACCGCCAACGCATTCGACGGCGCCCGGGTCCGAGTCGGCCGTAAGCGGTCGGCGCTGGGGCTCGAGGGTCTGCTGCTGTGGCCGACCGAGGTGCTGCCCGAGCGGCTCGATCCGGTCGGACCGGGCCAACGGCTGCTGGGCGTAATCGGCAGCATCCGCCGGCCGCGGATCGTCATCGAGCCGTACTACCTGCACTTCGACGCGCAGCGCGAGGGGCCGCGCACGCTGCACACCACCGGCGTGCGTCTGTTCGGACCGCTTGCGGCGCGCTGGGACCACGACGTGCACGTGTCGGCGCAAACCGGCGCGGCGGAGGGCCGCCGGCACCGGGCGCTGGCGCTCCACGCGGAGGTCGGGCGCACCTTCACTGCCTCCTGGTCGCCGCGGCTGGCCGGCTGGCTGAACTATGCGTCCGGAGATGCCGATCCCCGCGACGCGCGCAGCGAACGCTTCGATCCGCTCTTCGGCGCTTCTCACGCGATGTTCGGATTCACCGATCTCCTGTCATGGGAGAACACCGTCAGCCCGGCGGTCGGCCTCACGTTGCGCCCGCGGGCAACGCTGAACGTGGCATTTACGCACCGGGTCGTCTGGCTCGCCAGCGCGCGCGACGCGCTGGTTTCCGCAGCTGTCCGTGACCCGGCCGGGCGCAGCGGCGCGTTCGTCGGGCAGGAACTGGATATCCGGGTGCGTTGGGTGCTGTTGCCCGCCGCGGAGCTGGACGTGCAGTTCGGGCGCCTGTTCGCGGGCGGCTTTCTCAAGCGCACCGGGCAGCGCGCCGGCGCGCGGGTATTCCTGGTCGGGCTTACGGCGCGGCTGCCGTAAGCGCGTCCACCTGCGGGTCCGACCGCCGCAGCGCGTCGATCCGCCGCAGCACCGGCGGATGCGAATAGTGCAGGAAGACGTGCAGCGGGTGGGGCGTCAGGTTGGTCAGGCTGTCGGCCGACAGCTTCTTCAGGGCGGTAATCAAGGCGCCGCTGCTGCCGGTGGTGCCGGCGGCGAACGCATCGGCCTGGAACTCGTTGCGGCGGGAGACGGCGTTGACCAGCAGCGAGAGCAACATGTCCACCGGGGTGAACAGCAGGCCGAAGAACACGAGCCCGGCGTACGTCGACATCTCCCGCATGTAGAACGCGTCGAACAGCCCGCGCTCCTGCAGCACGAGCGACATCACGAAGAAGAGCATGCCGGTGTAGCCGACCTGCAGCACCATGCCCTGCAGGATGTGCCGCTTCTTGTAGTGGCCCACCTCGTGCGCCACGACCGCCACCAGCTCCGGCACGCTGTAGTCGTTGACGAGCGTGTCGTACAGGCCGATCCGCTTGTTGCGGCCGAATCCGGCGAAGAAGGCGTTCGCCTTTGTGGAGCGACGGGAGCCGTCGACGACGAAGATGTCCTTGACCGGGAATTCGGCCGACCGCGCATAACCCAGAATCGCCTCCCGCAACTCGCCCCCCTCCAGCGGCGTGAACTTGTTGAAGAGCGGCATGATCCACTGCGGCGCCACGAACTGGACGGCAAGCATGAAGGCGGTCACGGCCAGCCAGCACCACAGCCAGGCCAGCGCGCCGGTCAGCTCGAAGAACAGCAGCACGGCGCCCAGCACGACGCCGCCCAGCACCGCGGTCAGCGCGATGCCCTTGAGCAGGTCGGTGATGAACGTCGCGGCGGTGGTCCGGTTGAATCCGAAGCGCTGCTCGATGACGAAGGTGGAATAGAGGCGGAAGGGCAGGCCCAGCACCATCGAGCCGAGGGCGAGCGCGCCGAAGTACAGCAACCCGGTGACGATCGGGCCGTGTCCCCAATCGCGCAGCACCGTATCCAGCCAGGCGAACCCGCCGGCCTGCCAGAAGACCAGCACGATGAGCAGGTTCGCCGTGCTGCGGAGCATGTCGAAGCGTGTGCCGGTGCGCGTGTACTGCTGGCTGCGCGCGTAGCGATCCGCGTCGAATACGCCGTCGAATTCGCGGGGCAGGGCCGGGCTGAGCGCACGCAGGTTCAGGGCGCTCGACAATGCCGACAGCGCGTACTCGATGACGAGCACCGCGATGATGATGATCGCGAATCCGTTCATGGCGCAGATTACGAACCTCATATCAGTCTATCCGGGATGGGGCGCCGGTACATCCGGTCTATAATTCGGGGTTCTATGTTGATCGACGGCGGTCATGACGGGGCGCGGGGCGCCGCATCCGGCCGCCGCCGGGACATGAGGAGTTGACAAGCAGGATGGGAGCCGAATTCCGCTACCAGCAGTTGTTCGAGCTCGGACCGGACGAGACGCAGTACCGCAAGCTGACGAGCGACGGCGTGTCGACGGTCGATCTGGGCGGGCGCACGTTTCTCCAGGTTGAGACGGACGTGCTGCGGATGGTGGCGCGACAGGCGTTCGACGACGTCTCGCACCTGCTGCGGCCCGGCCACCTGGCGCAACTGCGGCGCATTCTCGACGATCCCGAGGCGTCTCCCAACGACCGCTTCGTCGCTCTCGAGCTGCTGCGCAACGCCAACATCGCGGCCGGCCGCGTGCTGCCCGGATGCCAGGATACGGGCACCGCGATCGTGATGGCCCACAAGGGCGAGCGCGTGCTGACCGGCGGCGGCGACGACGAGGCGCTGTCGCGCGGCATCTTCGACGCCTACGAGCAGCGCAACCTGCGCTATTCCCAGCTCGCCCCCCTGGACATGTACACGGAGAAGAACACCGGTTCGAACCTGCCGGCGCAGGTCGAAATCTACGCCGAGCCGGGGGACGAGTATGAGCTGCTGTTCGTCGCCAAGGGCGGCGGCTCGGCCAACAAGTCGTTCCTCTACCAGGAGGCGAAGGCGCTGCTCAATCCGGCGTCGCTGCTGGCGTTCGTCGAGGCGAAGCTGAAGACCATCGGCACGTCGGCCTGTCCGCCGTACCATCTCGCGCTGGTCGTGGGCGGCCCGTCGGCCGAGTTCACGATGAAGACGGTGAAGCTCGCCAGCACGCACTACCTGGACCGGCTGCCGGCCACCGGGAACGAGTGGGGCCGGGCGTTCCGGGACCACGACATGGAGCAGCAGGTGCTGCAGATTGCGCAGGGCATTGGCGTCGGCGCGCAGTTCGGCGGCAAGTACTTCGCGCACGACGCGCGCGTCGTGCGGCTGCCGCGCCACGGGGCGTCGTGTCCGGTCGGCCTCGGCGTGTCGTGCTCCGCCGACCGCCAGGCGCTGGCGAAGGTCACGCGCGAGGGCGTATTCCTCGAGCAGCTCGAGGAGAACCCGGCCCAGTACTTGCCCGAGGTCACCGAGGGCGAGCTGGACGGCAGCACGGTGCGCATCGATCTCAATCGGCCCATGCGCGAGATCCTGGCGGAGCTGAGCCGCTATCCGGTCGCCACGCGCCTCTCGCTGAGCGGCACGATGGTGGTGGCGCGGGACATCGCGCACGCGAAGCTGAAGGAGCGCATCGACAGCGGCGAAGGGCTGCCGCAGTACATCAAGGATCACATGGTGTACTACGCCGGCCCCGCCAAACGGCCGGAAGGCCGTGCCTCCGGCTCGTTCGGCCCGACCACCGCTGGGCGCATGGATTCCTACGTCGACCTGTTCCAGTCGCACGGCGGCAGCATGGTGATGCTGGCCAAGGGCAACCGCTCGCAGCAGGTCACCCAGGCCTGCAAGCGCCACGGCGGCTTCTACCTCGGTTCCATCGGCGGTCCCGCGGCGCGTCTCGCGGACCACAGCATCCGCAAGGTCGAGCAGCTCGAATACCCCGAGCTGGGCATGGAAGCGGTCTGGAAGATCGAGGTCGAGGACTTCCCCGCATTCATCGTCGTCGATGACAAGGGCAACGACTTCTACGCGCAGCTGATGGCGGCCAAGCCGGCGGTGCTGATCCCATCGTGAGCGGCGCCCCTCGCGACCGCCCCGCCCCTCCCGCAGAAACCGGCCCGCCGCAGCCGTTCACGCACCGCCAGATCCTGCTGATTTTCTCCGGCCTCATGGCCGGACTGTTGCTGGCGGCGCTCGACCAGACGATTGTCGCCACGGCGCTGCCGCGCATCGTCGGCGAGCTGGGCGGGCTCGACTACTACTCCTGGGTGGTCACGGCGTATCTGCTCAGCTCGACGGTCTGCACGCCGCTGTACGGCAAGGTCAGCGATCTGTACGGGCGGCGGATCATGTTCCAGACCGCGATCCTGATTTTCCTGGCGGGGTCGTTGCTCGCGGGCGTCGCCCAGGGGATGATCCAGCTCATCCTGTTCCGGGCCGTGCAGGGCGTCGGGGCGGGCGGTCTGATGGCCCTCACCTTCGCGGTGGTGGGCGACGTGGTATCGCCGCGCGAACGCGGGCGCTACATCGGGCTGCTCGCCGGCACCTGGGCGTTCGCCAGCGTCATCGGTCCATTGATTGGCGGCTTCATCGTCGACAACCTTTCCTGGCGCTGGGTCTTTCTGATCAACCTGCCGATCGGCGCGGCGGCGTTTGCCGTCACGTCCAGCGTGCTGCACCTGCCGGTGGTCCGGCGCTCGCACAGCATCGACGTGCAGGGCGCGTTCCTGCTGATTGCAAGCGTAAGTTGCCTGCTGCTGGCGCTGGTCTGGGGCGGCACCGAGTACCCCTGGTCGTCGCCCGTCATCATCGGGCTGCTCGCCGCCGGCACCGTGCTGCTGGGGGCCTTCGTGGCGTGGGAAGCGCGGGTCGCGGAGCCGATCCTGCCGCTGCGCCTGTTCGGCGACCCGATCTTCTCGGTCAGCTCGGCGCTCGGCTTCCTGACCGGGTGCGGCCTGTTCGGCAGCGTGATCTTCCTGCCGCTGTTCCTGCAGGTGGTGACCGGCGTTTCGGCGACGAACTCCGGGCTGCTGCTGCTGCCGCTCACGGCCGGCGTGGTGGCCGGCTCGGTCGGATCGGGCCGCATCATCAGCCGCACCGGCCGCTACCGCGGCTGGCCCATCGGCGGACTGGCGTTCGCCTCGGTCGGCATGATGCTGCTGACCCTGATGCATGCCGGGACCCCGCTCGTGTGGAGCTCGCTGTTCATGATCATCCTCGGCCTGGGCGTCGGGGCGACCATGCAGGTGACGGTGCTCGTGGTCCAGAATTCCGTGGACCACCGCGACCTCGGCGTGGCGACCGGCGCCGTGCAGTTCTTCCGGCAGATGGGCGGCGCATTCGGTGTCGCGGCATTCGGCGCCATCATGAATTTTCGACTGATGGCCGACCTGCCGGCACGGGTTCCGCCGCAGGCGCTGGCCGAGGTCGGAGGAGACATCGGCGCCCTGCTCGCCAGCCCGGTCGCCATTCGCGCGCTGCCGCCCGCGGTGGCCGCGGGCGTGACGGCGTCGGTCGAGAGCGCCATCCAGGCGGTATTCGTCTGGTGTGTGCCGCCGATGGTGCTCGGCTTCGGGTTGGCCTGGTTCCTGAAGGAGATCCCGCTCCGCGAGACCGTTCATTCGGCCAGCCTGGTCGAGGGGGCCGGCGAAGCCCTGGAGGCGGCCGAGGCGACGCCGTCGAGCGGTAGCGCGACCCGCTGATGCCGGTCAGGCGATGCCCGCGCCGCGCGTGCCGACGTAGACCGAGTAGAGCGACTGGCTGGCCGTCATGAAGAGGCGGTTGCGCCGAGTCCCGCCGAAGCAGACATTGGCGCAGCGCTCCGGGAGCCGGATCATGCCGATGACGTCCCCGTCCGGGGTGATGACCTGGACGCCGGGCGCGGCGCCCGTCCAGATGTTGCCGTCCACGTCGCAGCGCACCCCGTCCGCGACCGCGCGCGCGTCCGGGTCGCCCGGCACCGCAAGCTGCACGTGGCGCCGGCCGTTGCGCAGGCGCGCGCCGTCTACGTCCCACACCTTTATCTCCCGGCCGCTGCCTGTATCGGCGACGTACAGCCGGCCGTAGTCGGGCGAGAAGCAGAGGCCGTTGGGGCCGCCGATCTCGTCCGTGACCCTGGCGACCTGCCCGCTGTCAGGGTCGACGCGATACACGGCGACCGGCAGCTCCGACTCGGCCCGGTGTCCCTCGTAATTGCCGCGGATGCCGTAGGGCGGGTCGGTGAACCAGATGCTGCGGTCCGGCTGCACCACAACGTCGTTCGGCGAGTTCAGCTGCTTGCCGTCGTAGCGCTCGGCAATCACGGTAACGGCGCCCGAGTGCTCGTAGCGCGCCACGCGCCGCCCGCCGTGCTCGCACGAGATCTGCCGGCCTTCGTGGTCGAACGTATTGCCGTTGCTGTGGCCGGACGGGCTGCGGAAGACGCTGACGTGCCCGTCCTCCTCCAGCCAGCGCATCTGCCGGTTGTTGGGGATGTCGCTCCAGACCAGGTAGCGGCCGCTGCCGTTCCACGCCGGTCCCTCGGCCCACAGCGTGCCGGTGTAGTGGCGGCGGATCGGCGTGTTGAACAGGATGTAGGCCCGGAACCGGTCGTCGAGCGCGATGACGTCAGGGTCCGGATAGGGCAGCGGAGCGTTGCCCGACCAGTCGCGCGGCTCGTACGGCGGAATCGTTCGCTGCCGCCCGCCGGCCAGCGCCGGCGCCGCCGCTGCCGCCGCCGCGCCGAGGAACACGCGCCGGGTCACTGCGGAACGGGTCGTCTGCATCGCTTACTCCAGCTTGGCCAACTGTCCGGCATCGATGGGGGTTGCCGGTCCCTGGAAGATGGCGTTGAAGAGCAACTTGAAGGTGGCGCGCGTCTGCGCGCGGAAGGCGACCTGGCTGCCCATGGTGACGGCCGTGCCGCGGCCGACCCTGAACGAGACGACGTTCGCCTGGTTCCACAGGAATTCGTCGCCCAACAGCCAGCCGCTCTCCACCATATCGGTGTGGTTCGGGTAGCGCGACACGACCTCCGCCGTGACATCGAAGCTTGGCGTCAGGCGGTACGCCTGGTCGCGGCGGAAGAACACCGGCCATTCGGCGGGCATGCCGAAGCCCACCGGGTGGTTGGGGTTGTGCTCCTGCTTGAGCAGCGATCCGGGGCCGTAGAACACCGAGGTCGGATCCGCGACGTCGCGCACGGTGGTGCCCCCGCGCTCCGCGCCGCCGTTGCCGTCGCGCCGCTCGTCCGGCCCGGGGCCGGTGAAGTACACACGCCCCCCGCCCCGCGGCAGCACCGGCTCGATGGGCAGGTCGAGCAGGGCGCGGGCCGTTTCCGACGCGCTGCCCAATGCCACGAGCGTGCCGCCGTCGAGCACCCACTGGCGCAGCTTGCGCCAGCCGCGCTCGCCGATGCCGTACGCCCAGCGCCACGATTGGTCGTGGCGGCGCGGACTGAGGCCGTTCATCATCCGGCCGCGGGTGGTGCCGGCGGGCAGCACGATGACGTCGTAGAGGTCCGCCAGGTCTCCGCGGAAGTCCATCGACGACACCACGCGGTGGTCGATGCCGTACTGTTCGAGAATCCACAACAACCAGCCGCCCGGCATGTTGTTGGCGACGCGCCACAGGCCGACCCGCGTGGGATTCTTGAGGCGGAAGCCGTCGACGGGCGGCGGCTCGTCCGCCGCCGAGACGACGAGCCCGGTCTCGGCTGCAACGCGATCCAGGATCCGCTCGGCGTCGCCGCCGGGCGGCACGATCCAGGTGCCCGGTTCCAGATGGCTGTCGTCGCCGGACTGCTCGGCAGCGGCCGCCGTGCGAAACAGCCGCACACCGGCTGACTGCAACGCGGTGGCGGCCATGAACGCGGCGTTCGAGGACGGTGAAATAGCGTACGCCCAGTCCGGCCGCGGCGGCAACGGCGTGCGCGGCGGAGCGATGTCCTCCAGCAGCTCCAGGTCCGCGCGGACCGGTTCGTCGATCTGCTGGACCTCCACCCCCATCAGCATGCCGAGCGTATGGCCGGTGACGTCATACGGCGGGATGGGCGGTCCGCCCGGGTAGTAGCGCAGGTCCGGGTACACCTGCCGCTCCAGCATCGTCTTGGCGAAGGCGCCGTACGGCTGCGCCAGCAGGATCACCCACGACCCGGCCGCCCAGGTCTGCCCGCCGGCCGCGAACGGAGCCCGGGCGCGGTGAATATCCACTTCGCCGATATTCAGTATGTTCAGCAGCTCGTACGTCTCGTACGGGTCGCGCTGCGAGGCGGGAATGACGAACGCATGCGGCGGCTCGCTGCGGTTCACCCAGTCGCGGTGCACGCGGTAGAAATTCTCCAGCCAGCGGACGCGGTACTTCGCCATCTGCTCCAGACCGGCGAAGACCGCGATGCGGCCGTATTCGACGATGTCCGCGAGGCGCCAGACGCCGCGGTCGTAGGGCGCCGGAAAGTTCGAGCGCGCCTGCTGCGGTCCGAGCGGACGGTTCGTGCCGGCGGGGTTGTAGAGCGGGTCGGCGAAATTGGCGCTGGCAATCTCGGTGAGGATGCGCGGCTGCCCGTGATACAGCATGTACTGGCGGGCCGGCGACCACAGGTCGTACTGATCGTTGTAGATGACGCCCTTCTTGCCGTCCGCAACGAGCGCGGAGGCCATCGCCATGCCGATCTGTTCCTGTCCCCTGATCAGCAGCGGGTGGATGTTCGGGTCGTGCGGATCGCGGAACGGCGGCACGAAGATCCGCGCGCCGTCCCAGCCCATCTGGTGCATGTCGTGGGTGACCTGCGGCTTGAACTGGCGGTGGATATCGATGGCGAGCCGCGTCTCCTTCTGGGTGAACATGAACCAGTCGCGGTTGTCGTCGTGACCGGTGTAGCGGTGGTACAGGTCCGGGTAGATGCGCGCGTAGCCGGTGCCGCGCGTCTCGTACCAGTGGTCGATCATCAGGATCTGGCCGTCCGGATTCTGGGACGGGACCAGCAGCAGCACCGTGTTGTCGAGAATCTCCCGGATCTCGGCGGAATCTTCCGTCGCGAGCCGGTGCACGACCTCGATGATGGCCTGCCCGTTGCCCACCTCGTTCGAGTGGATGGTGGCGTACAGGAAGTAGAAGGGCACCCCTTCCCGCGCGAGCGCGGCGGCGTCGGCCTCGGACAGGCCGCGCGGGTCGGCCAGCCGGTGGTTGATCGCGATCAGCCGGTCGAGCCTCTCGAGATTCGCCGCCGCGCTGATTTTCATCAGCACATAGGGATTGCCGTTGGTCGTTGTGCCCCGATCTTCGTATTGAACGCGGTCGCTGCGGGCCGCCACGTGCCGCATGTACTCCAGCACGTCCGGATACGGCGCCAGCTCGCCGTCGGTCCCGATTTCGAAACCGAAGAAGTCGGCGGGCGCACGGATGGACTGCGCGCCGGCCGCGCTCGCCCAGAGCGCGAGCGCGGTGAACACGGCCGAAAGCAGCAGGCGCCGGCCGGAAGCGGCCGGCCGGGGGCCGGAAGGCGGGCGGAAGGACATCGACTTCTGTTGCAGAATACACCGAGAGGTTGTGATGACGGCATCTGACAGGCAGCGGAGCAATTGCGCGCCGGCGGCGGCTACGGCCGTCGCGCTCGCAGTCTGGGCGCTGGCGCTCGCCGGGGCGTCCCGGGCGAGCGCCCAGAGCGCGGCGGCCGAGCGCCACCGCATCCCCGCCGATTACATGAGTTACCTCGGCGCCGACTGGCTCGAGCGGAGCGAGCGGATTACCGAGGAGCAGCCGGAGCGGGTGCTGGACGCGATGGGGCTGCAGCCGGGCGACGTCGTTGCCGATGTCGGCTGCGGATCGGGCTACTACGCGCGCCGCATTGCGCGCCGCGTCCAGCCCGGGGGCACCGTGTACTGCGAGGACATCCAGCCCGAGATGCTGGACATCATGCGCGAGCGGAACGCCGCCGACGGCGTGTCCGGCATCGAGGCTGTCCTGGGCGCGCCGGACGACCCGCGGCTGCCGCCGGGTGCGATCGACTGGGTCATCATCGTGGACGTGTACCACGAGATGTCCGATCCCGAGCCGATGCTGGCCGGCATCCGCGGCGCGCTGGCGCCCGGCGGGCGGGTGGCGCTTCTCGAGTACCGCGTTGAGGACGGCACGGGCGACCAGATCCTGGCGGACCATGCCATGTCGGTGCGGCAGGTGCTGCTCGAATGGCAGGCGGCCGGTTTCGAGCTGGCCGCGCTGCACGATTTCCTGCCCAGCCAGCATCTCTTCTTCTTCCGCGCAGACGGCAGCGGCGCGGCGGACGATGTGCTCGCCGACCACGATCTGTTCGCGGCGCTGGCCGCCGGGCTGATCGAGGTGGAGCCGCGCGGCGCCGGCGCGGACGCCGTCACGCTGCGGATCCGCCGGACCGGCGACCGGCCTCTGGTGATCACCTCACCCGTGGCGACCCGGTTCACGACCGGCGGAACGAGCGACATGATCGCGCGGCGCGACGGCTGGATCGTCCTCGACGACGGCGAGTGGCGCGAGTGGACGCTGCGCGCGGTGGCCCGCCGGCCCGACGGGGCGCCGCCGGAGCCCGGCCAGCCGCTCGAGATCCATCCGCCGACGACCATTCCCCGAATCGCGGCGGTGTTGTACGAAGCGCAGGCCGGGACGTACACCGTAGCCGACTCGCCGACCCTCTATCCGCTGCGGACCCGCGCAATCGAGTCGGCCGCCGTCTGGATCACGGACGGCGACGCGTCGTACGCATCGATCGAGCCGCTGATCGACGGCGCGCGCGTGCCGGCGCAGTACGCGGCGGCCTTCGCGCTCATCTTCATCGACCGCGCCGGCATCGACGTCACGCGCAGGCAGGTCTGGGCCGACCGCGAGGAGATCTTCGGCCGCCTGCGCGACCAGGGCCTGCAGGTCTGGTACGACCTGAAGACGGAGAGCCGGTAAAGCCGATCAGGAAATCCTGGGAAATCCAGCTTCCTGGACTGGGCTCCCCGGTCGTTCAGGAGTTGCCGCCGACACGATCGTTGCGGGCCGGGACACGGCCGGTGGGCTCGAATGCAAAGGGTACCGAGCGGTTGTCGGGGTTCCAGAGGTCGACGTGGGTCTGCACCTGGAGATGAAGGTGCGGCATGGTCGTGTTCCCCGAGTTGCCGGCCAGGGCCAGCGGATCGCCCTTCCGGACCCGGTCTCCGTCGCTGACCCGGAGCGTCCCGTGCCGGAGGTGTGCCAGGACGACGAACAAACCGGTGTCGAGCTCGATGACGATGACGTTTCCCGCGGCGTCCGCGGCAGCGGTGACGAAGTTGGCGCCATCGGCATCGTCCATCTCGTCGCGCGCGACGACTACCGTGCCGTCGACGGGTGACAGGAGCGGCTGCTCCCAGCTATGGACAGCCGCGTTGCCGGTCTCACCGGCAAAGGCGAAGATGTGCCCGTTCTCCAGCCGGACGAGATCGAGGGCGAAGCGCTGGTTGTAGGCGGGGAGATGGTGGTTCTGAAGCGGGCTGCGTCCTCCTTGCAGCACGAGCCACTGTCCCTCGAACGGCGGGGCAATGTGCACGACGGCGGCGGGGCCTCCGATGACGGCGCGGCCGAGATCGAATGCCAGCACGCACGCTCCTGCCACCATGACGAGCGTGGGACCGGTATTGGTCCGGTGCGAGGTGAGGAACGAGGCCGCCGTGCGAAGTACGCAGATCCCGGCCAGCGCGACGATCAGCGGCGTCATCTCCGCCGACTGGGGAAACACCGCTAGGCACGCGGCCGAGGCCGCCACCCAGAAGCTCGCACGCCCCACCGCCTGGAACAGTTGCCGCCGGCTGTTACCTTCGCGGAATCCACGCAGCAGCCGCAAGTCCAGACGCCCCTTCCACACCAGCCAGGCGCGGCTCACGACAGCCCAACCGCACCCGAGCAACAGCACCGCCGCCAACGCCTGGTGGCTGTAGAAGCCGACGAAACGCAGGGAGAAAAGGCCCACGAGGCCCAGCAGCGTGAGCACCGTCGTAACGGTCGCGTAGGTGTTGATTCCCACCTTCCCATCGCATCATAGACGAAGCATGGCCACCCCGATCCGGTTATGGACGGCGTGCTCGGACCGCCATATTCTCATGCATCATGCGGACGACGATTCGACTCGACGACGCCCTCTTGCGTCAGGCGAAGTGGGAGGCCGCCAGGTGCGGCATGACGCTCACGCTGGTATGCGCGATAGGCCGCTTGCCCGCGGGTACGACATACGCGGTCGGCTTCGCCGAGGTCGAATAGTGCACTCGACGCGACCGGCGCACCGTGAAGCCTGCGGCGGACGTTATTCCGGCGCGCGCACGCGCAGGAAGCTGGCGAACCGCGGGATGCCGTTGCGGGTGGTGCCGTAGTAGCGGTAGGTGACCGTCGCGCCGATCGGTGGCGGGCGACGGCGTTCCGCGTCCGAGAAACCGGTGCCGAGGCGGAATCGGCGGCCGTCCGGCATCTCCACCAGCAGGGCGCCGAGCATGCCGGAGAGGTGACCGACGACCACGGCTTCGGCATCCTCTTGCCGCTTTACCTTGAGCAGGTCGTTCGTGCGCCCCGCGCGGTAGCGTGCGCTGCCTCTGTGCAGCATCAAACCTTCACCTCCGGCGGACACGACGCGGTCGAGCTCGGCCATGAGATCGGCGTGGCTCGTCAGCCGGAACTGATGGATCAGGGCGATGAAGGGCGATTCGATCTCCGCGAATATCGAGCGCAACCGGCGCAGGCGACCGCTGAAATCGGCGCGCTCGGCCGGCAGGTCGAACACCATGAACCGGACCCGCCGCCAGTCGTCCGCACTCGGCCGGGTGCGGCGCACAATGCCCGAGACCGTTTCGAACGTGCCACGGCCCATCCACAGTTCGCCGTCCAGCGGTGTCGGCGGGAATGCGGCGACGAACCAGGGCGGGGCGTTGAAGCGGTTGCCGTTGCGCGAGAGGAGTGCAGAGCCGTCCCAGCGGGCGCGCACGCCGTCCAGCTTCTCGCTCACCCAGTACTCCGCGACATCGATGTCCCCGCGGTAGGTCCCGGCGAGCGACAGCTCCGGGATTTGCGGCTCACCGGCGCCGGCAAGCGGCGCGGGTGCGAGCGTCAGGGCAAGTGCGAATAGCAGGCGCATGAAGGGTCTCCGCATGGGGAGACCTGTAGCAAGACGCGTGCCCGCGTCGCGTCACGGCCGGGTGAGCGTGTGCCGGCGCACGGTCAGGTTGTCCACGCGGTCTGCGTCGACCGTCACGCCCAGGCCAGGGCGGTCCCTCGGGACCGCGACCATGCCGGTTGAATCCATCGTCCATTCGGGGGTCACGACGTCGCGCTCCCAGTAGCGCGCGCTCGGGCTGACGTCGCCCGGCAGCGTGAAGTTGGGGAGCGAGGCGAGCGCGACGTTGCAGGCGCGGCCGATGCCGCTTTCGAGCATGCCGCCGCACCAGACCGGCACCGCGTGCCGCCGGCAGAGGTCGTGGATCGCCAGGGCCTGCGTGAAGCCGCCGACGCGGCCGGCCTTGACGTTCACGATCCGCCCCGCCCGCAGGGCGAGCATGTCCTCCGCGGCAGCGGCGTGCGGAATCGATTCGTCGAGGCAGATCGGCGTCGCGAGCCGGTCCTGCAGTTGCGCGTGCCGGCGCAGGTCGTCCTGCGCGAGCGGCTGCTCGAGCATCAGCAGGCGGTAGGCGTCCAGATCGGCCAGGTGGTCGGCCTGGGCGAGCGTGTACGCGCTGTTCGCGTCCGCCATCAGCGGCG
>JAGWAI010000042.1:8692-32258 GCA_021296485.1 Acidobacteriota bacterium | reverse complement strand
AGGGGGGATTTGAACCCCCACGAGCCGAAGCCCACAAGCTCCTGAGGCTTGCGCGTCTGCCAGTTCCGCCACTTCCGCAGCGGGAATCAAAAAGTATAGCAAGGGAGGCAACCACGTGGCACTGACCCCGGGCGCCCGAATCGTCATCACCATCGTCATCGCGATAGCGGTCGTTTCGGCTGCGGCCGTGGCGGCCGTCGTCGTGCTCGCCACGCGCGGCCCCGACGTGCCCGATGAATCGGTGCTATGGCTGCGCCTGCCCGCGGCGTTGGCCGAACGGCAGCCCGACGACCTTCTTTCGCAGCTTGGCGGCCCGCGCGCGACCGTGTCCTCCGTGGTGGGGGCGTTGCGCAAGGCGGCAGCCGACGATCGCATCCGGACCGTCGTGCTCGCGCCCTCGCCGCAGCCGGCGCCGTGGGCAACGGCGCAGGAGATCCGCGGCGCGGTCGAGGCGTTCCGGGCGTCCGGCAAGCGCATCGTCGCCTACCTGGAGTTGGGCAGCAGCCAGGCGTACTACCTTGCGTCCGCGTGCGACGAGGTGTATCTCGCGCCCACCAGCCCGCTCGATCTGGTCGGCGTCAGCATCTACGAGCTGTTCGCCCGCAACGCCCTGGACAAGATCGGGGTATATCCCGACATGCTCCATGCGGGAGACTTCAAGACCGCCGCGAACATCTACACCGAGACGACGTTCACGCCGGCGCACCGCGAGATGGACGAGTCGCTCGCGCGCGATTTCTACGATCAGCTCGTTATCGGCGTCGCCCGCGGCCGCGGCCTGCCGGTGGCCGACGTGCGGGCGCTGATCGACGAGGGTCCGTTCCTGGGGGACGCGGCGCTCGCGCGGGGGTTAATCGACGGACTCTTGTACGAGGACGAGCTGCTGGAGCGGGTCGCGGAAAGTGACGAACCGGCAGAACGTCTGTCGTTTGCCGACTACCGGCGCGTCGATCCCGCGTCGCTCGGACTGGGCGGCGGACCTTCCATTGCAGTGGTGTACGTCGTCGGGGCCATCGTGCACGGCGACGGAGGCGGTCTGGACGGGACGGCCGGCGCCGCCACGCTGATGAACTCCCTGCGTGCGGCGCGCGAGGACGACGACATCGAGGCGATCATCGTGCGCATCAACAGTCCCGGGGGCGGCGCCATCGCCTCCGACCTGATATGGCGCGAGATCGCGCTGGCCGGAGAGGAGAAGCCGGTCGTCGCGTCGATGTCCGACCTGGCCGCGTCGGGCGGGTACTACGTGGCCATGCCGGCCGACGTCATTGTGGCGCAGCCGGGCACGTTGACCGGATCGATCGGCGTGGTGGGCGGCAAGCTGGCGCTCGGCGGCGCGTTCGAGAAGCTCGGCGTGTCCATCGAGGCGGTCTCGGCCGGCCGCATGGCCGAGATGAACTCCATCGCGACGCCCTATTCCGACGAGGCGCGCGTGCGCGTCCAGCAGCAGATCGATGCGATCTACGAGGAATTCCTGGCCCGCGCGGCCGAGGGCCGCGGCATGACCCGCGACGCCGTGCACGCCGTCGCCCAGGGCCGCGTATGGACCGGCCGCCAGGCGCGCGACATCGGGCTGGTCGACGAGCTGGGCGGCATGGACGCCGCCGTTTCCGCGGCGAAGCGGCTGGCCGGCGTCGACGCCGGCCGGGAGGTGACGCTGGTGCCGTACCCGCGGCCGCGCACGTTCTTCGAGGTGCTCAACGACGGATTCACGATACGCGCCGGCATGCTGAACGCGCTGCGGCCGGTTTCACCCGCGGCCGCCGCGGTGGATGCCGCCGCCGCGCCGCTACGCCTCTTCCGTCCCGGCGAGCCGCTCGCGCTGATGCCGCAGGTCTTTGTTCGTTAGATGGGGCGCAGCCCCGAGTGGGTTAGGTCCCGACGGCGGTTTCGAAGGCGGCGTAGTCGATGTCGACGCCCAGCTGCTCCTGCACGCGGGACATGTAGGCGCTGTAGAACTCGTTGCGGCGGGTCTGTAGCAGCTCGCCGCGGACCGCGTCGCTCGCCTCGGCAATCTGCTCCGGCGTGACGTCCTCGCGCTCCACCAGCCGCACGATGGCCAGCGTCTCGCCGCCCACCTCCAGGACGCCGCTCACGCCGCCGATCGGCAGCCCGAACGCCGCCTGCTCGAGCGCCGTGCTGATGCCGACCTCCGGGAAGGCCGCGCCGCGCGTAATCAGCTCGCTTGTGGCGACGGTCAGGCCGGCCTCCTCGGCCGCCGCCGCGAAGTCCTCGCCGTCGCGCAGGCTCTCGGCCGCCGCGTCGGCCTGCTCGCGCGCCCGCTCGAGCGCCTTGAGGCTGCGGACGTCTCGCGCCACGTCCTCGCGGACTTCTTCAAGCGGCGGAATGACGGGATCCTGCAGGGCCGTGACGGTCACGAATGCCGGTCCGGTCGGCGTCTGAATGGGCCCGGCCACATCGCCCTGCTCCATCTGGAACGCTTCCGCCGACACCTGCGGCGCGAATCCCAGTCCGAGAATCGGCTCGCCGCGCCCGACGAAACCCGACTCCTGCAGCTCGAAGCCCCGGGCGCCCGCCGCGCGCTCCAGATCCTCCGGCGTTTCCACCTCGGCCGCAATCGCCCGCGCCAAATCGTCGGCGCGCGACGTGGCGCGCTCGTTCTTCAGGGTGTTCTCGATCGCCTCGCGCACTTCCTCGAGCGGTTGGGCCGTCTGTTCCTGTTTCTCCGTCACCCGCAGGACATGGAAGCCGATTGCGCTCCGCACCGGGTCCGAGACGTCATCGACCTCCATGTCGAAGGCCGCGGCCTCGACCTCCGCCACCATGCGGCCTCGCCCGAACATCCCCAGGTCGCCGCCGTCTTCCGCGTTCGCCTCGTCCTCCGAATGCTCCCGCGCCAACTCCGCGAAGTCGGCGCCGCCGCGCGCTTCGGTCGCCAGCTCCGCCGCGCGGGCCTCGACCTCGGCCTCGTCCTGGTCGCCGACGCGCAGCAGGATGTGGCTGGCGCGCACCTGGCCCGGCGTCGTGTACTGCGAGATGTTCGCGTCGTAATACTGCTGCACTTCATCGTTGGAGGGGCTGATGCTCTCGAAGATGGCCGACTCGTCGACGAGGAGGAAGCGCAGCTGGCGCTTCTCGGGCAATTCGTACGACAGCGGATTCTCCTCGTAGAGCGCCTCGACCTCGTCTTCCGTCGCCTCGGTATCCTCCCGATAGTCGTCTCCGCGGAAGGCGACCACCTGCACCCTGACCTTCTCGTTGCGCCGCCGGTGCTCCGCGGCAATCTCATCGTCCGATACGGCGATCCATCCCGTGACGGCCGCTTCCAGCCGCTCGAACATGATGTCGCGGCGCACTTCCTCCTCGAATTGCGCCGGCGTCATCGGCGGGCGCTGGAACTGCAGCGTCTGCCGGTAGCGCGCCTCGCCGACGAACTGCCCGTTCACCTGGAACCCGGGCAGGTTGACGATGCGGTGGCGCACCTCCGCATCGCTGACCGACAACCCCAGGCGCTCGGCTTCGGCCACGGCGGCGTAGCGCGCGATCATGCCCTGCAGGATCTGGCGATCTATCCCGAGCGACCGAAGCACCTCCTCGGAGACCTCTCCGGAAGATTGCTGCCGGTAGTTCTCCAGTTGGAGGAGGTACATCTGGCGGAATTGCGCCACAGTGATGTCGTACTCTCCGACCTGCGCCACGACATCGTTGGGAAACCCCTCGAGGGCCGTCTGATCGACGAACCCCGGGACGTACAGGAACACGAACGCCAGGCAGACCAGGGCGAGGCTCCACTTGAGCCAGCCCTTGTGCCGCCGCATGCCATCGAGCATCGTCATTGCGCTGTAGATTCTAGCCGCGTCGGACGAGTCTTGTCATCCACGCCGGAGTCCGCCGGGACGCCCCGGCGGGCCGAAACCGAATTTCGTGTTATATTTACGCCGATGTGATCGATATATTCGTGGTTTCCGTACAGCTTCAAGAGGCCCGGTCCCCGTGACCCTCGGTTCAATCTTCTCGATATTTTCCAGCGATCTCGCGATCGATCTCGGCACCGCCAACACCTGCGTATTCGTGCGCGGCAAGGGAGTCGTGCTCAGCGAGCCGTCCATTGTCGCCATCAACCGGCGCGACGGCAGCGTCGAGGCGGTCGGCCACGAGGCGAAGAAGATGCTGGGGCGGACGCCCGGTGACATCGTTGCGATCAAGCCGATGAAGGACGGCGTGATCGCCGACTTCGAGGTCACCGAGAAGATGCTCACCTATTTCATCCGCAAGGCGCACAACCGCAACGTCTGGGTCCGGCCGCGCATCATCGTGGGCGTGCCGTCCGAGATTACGCAGGTGGAGCGGCGCGCCGTAAAGGACAGCGCCTACCGCGCAAAGGCCAGCGAGGTCTATCTCGTGGAGGAGGCGATGGCGGCGGCCATCGGCGCCGGGATGCCGATCACCGAGCCGGCGGGCAACATGATCGTCGACGTGGGTGGCGGGACCACCGACATCGCCGTCATTTCGCTGTCCGGTATCGTTTACAGCAAGGCGGTGCGGGTGGCCGGCAACGAGATGGACGACGCCATCATGCAGCACGTCAGGAAGAAGTACAGCCTGCTGATTGGCGAGCGCACGGCGGAGCGGATCAAGATCGAGATTGGTTCGGCTGCTCCGCTCGACGAGCCGAAGACCATGGAGATCAAGGGCCGGCACCTGGTCGACGGCATTCCGCGGACGATTGTGGTCGGAGACGAAGAGATCCGCGAGGCTCTGGTCGACAAGGTCAATGTGATTGTCGACGCGGTCCGCGTGACGCTCGAGCAGACGCCGCCCGAGCTTTCCGCCGACATCGTCGACCGCGGCATCGTGATGACCGGCGGCGGCGCGTTGCTCAGGAATCTCGACAAGCGCCTGCGCGACGATACGGGGCTGTGTCTCGAGATGGCGGAGGATCCGCTCGCGTGCGTGGTCCTGGGTGTCGGCAAGATGCTGTCCGACTTCGACCTGCTGCGGAAGATTTCGCGAAACTGAACGGATAGGTTGATTCTGGAACCGGCTGGTCCAGCGCCCGAGTAAGGCGGGAGAACCAAGGCACCGACAGTGGATCGCCGCCAGCGCACCGGTTATCTCATCCTGGCCGTCGTCGTCGGCCATCTGATTCTCATCTCCGCGCAGGTCAAGGCCGGGCCCCGCAACAGCGTTCTGGAGCAGGTGACGTTCGGCGCATTCGCCGAGATGCAGCAGATGCTGACGTTCGCCTGGAGCACGGCGGTGGGCACCTGGTCGGATTTCCTGACCTTGCGGGATCTGCGGGCGCGCAACGACACGCTGGCCGCCGAAGTGGACGAGCTCAAGCTCGCGTTGCAGGCGCAGCGCGCACTGGCGCACCGCGCCCGCAGCCTGCAGGCGCTGCTCAACCTGCGGCGGGACATCGAGTTGGACACCGTGAGCGCGCGCGTGGTCGCCGCGGGCGCGACGCCCTACATCCGGACGCTGACGTTCGACCGGGGCAGTGCGCACGGCGTGGTTGCCGACGCGGCGGTTATCGCGCCGGAAGGTGTCGTGGGGCGCGTGCTGGGCGATCCCGCGTGGGGCGCCTCGCAGGTGCAACTGCTGAACGATCGCAATGCGGCCGCCGGCGCGCGCATCGAGCGCTCGCGCGCGGCGGGCATCGTGCACGGGTCCGACGATGAACACCTGATGCGCATGGAATTCGTCTCCAACACGGAGGACGTCCGCGTCGGGGATCGGATTGTGACGTCGGGGATTGACGGCATCTACCCGCCCGGGTTCCTGATCGGCGAGGTATCGGAGGTGCGCCACGACTCCGGTCTGCACCTGGAGATAAGCGTGATCCCCGCGGTGGAATTCACCCGGCTGGAGGTGGTCCTCGTCGTGGTGGGAGAGCACGGCCCGGTCGGGATGGTGGCGGAAAACGAGTGAAATATACGCAATTCGCGCTGGGGCTCGGGGCCGCGCTGCTCGTCCAGACCGCGCTCCTGCGCATGATTGCGTCCGGGCAGGCGCCGGTGGACCTGGTGCTGGTCGTCGTCGTCTACACCGCGTTGTCGCGCGGGCCCGCGGCCGGGGTGTGGACCGGCACCGCCGCCGGATTGCTGCAGGACGTGCTGTCGGGTGGTATCGTCGGCGTGAGCGGTCTCGCCAAGTGCCTTACGGGCGCGGTGGTCGGATTGGGCGGCACGCGGTTCTTCGTCGGCAACTCCGTGAGCCGCTTCTTTACCTATATGGCTGCCAGTCTGCTGCACGCCGTTTGCTTTTTCGGCGTGTACATGCTGATTGACACCGGCGCACCGGCCGCCAGCGGGGCGTTTCTGCTGACCCAGGCGGTGGTGAACGGCATGGCGGGCGTCATCGGAGTCTGGCTCCTGCGCACGGCGCCCGCCGCCTTGCGGCGGCTGTGGCAGCTCGTGACGCCGTTCTCGCACGGGCGCTGGGTCATTCAATAAGGCCATGGTCAACCTGAACAGCATCCGCTGGCGGGAGCAGACGGACGGCCTGCTGACCCTGGGCCGCATCATCGTCGGCGTCGTTTTCGGCCTGCTCGCGCTCAGCTTCTGGAGCCTCCAGATCGGACAGTACGACCGTCTCGCGGAGATGGCCGAGAACAACCACGACCGCACCATTAGCCTGCGCGCGCCGCGCGGCGCGCTCGTCGACCGCAACGGGAACGTGCTCGTCGACAACCGCTATACGTTCAACATCTCCGTCATTCGGGAACGGGTAGCGGATCTGGACAGCTCGCTCGACCTGATCGGCAGGGTGACCGGCGCCGACGTGGACGCGTTGCGGGCAGCGGTCCTGGACCAACGCGGCGTGCCGGCGTTCCGCCCAATCGTGATCGTGCCGGACGCGTCGCTGGCGCAGGTGGCCGCTGTCCAGGCCCGTGCCATCGAGCTTCCGGGCGTGATCGTCGAGCACGACCCGGCGCGCTACTATCCGAGCCGGAAGACGGCATCGCACCTGTTCGGATACGTAGGAGAAGCGCAGGAACACCAGCTCCGCGACGTGAGCGATCCGCGGGTGAGGCTGGGCGCGATCATCGGGCAGTCGGGTGTCGAGCAGTCGTACAACCTGCTGCTGATGGGCGAGAACGGCGCGCGGCGCGTGGCCGTCAACAACGTCGGTCGCGAGATCGAGACGATCGACCAGGTTTCTCCGCGGCAGGGGCGGCAACTGCGGCTGACTATCGATCTGGACGTGCAGCAGGCCGCGGAGGAGGCCTTCGCGATCTCCGGGTTCGACGGCGCCGCCGTGGCGCTCGATCCGCGCACGGGAGAAGTGCTGGCGCTGGTCAGCCTGCCCGCCTATGACCCGGCCGACTTCGTCCCGCGCGTCGACCAGCAGACCTGGTCGACGCTCAACAGCGACGCGCGCAGGCCGCTGCAGAACCGCGTGTTGCAGGGACGCTATGCGCCCGGCTCCACGTTCAAGGTGGCCATGGCGGTCGCGGCGTTGGAGGAGGGTGCAATCACGCCCGACTTCTCCGTCAACTGCGCCGGCGGCGCCCGCTTCTACCAGCGCTTCTTCCGCTGCCACACGCGGCACGGCCGGGTGGCCCTGCACGAGGCGCTGGAGAAGTCCTGCAATACCTATTTCTACACGCTGGGCAGCATGCTGGACATCGACCGGATCCATCACTGGGCCGCGGCGCTCGGACTCGGCGAGCCGAGCGGCATCGACCTGCCGCACGAGGTGCCGGGGCTCGTTCCGTCGCGGGCGTGGAAGCGGTTGCAGTTCAACCAGCCGTGGTACCCCGGCGAGACGCTGTCGGTGGCGATCGGCCAGGGCGCGGTGTCGGTGACGCCCGTATCGCTGGCCGTGATGATGTCCACGGTCGCCTCCGGCGGCCTGCGGCCGGTGCCGCACATGCTGCAGGCCGTGCGCTCGGGGAACGGCTGGGTGGCGGCGGACCAGCCGGCGCCGCAGCGGGTAGGCCTGAAACCCGAAACGGTGGCGGCGGTCCGCGAGGGGCTCTGGATGGCCGTGAATCGCGCCGGCACGGCCCGCCGGGCGCGGATTACGGGACGCGACGTCATCGGCAAGACCGGCACGGCGCAGGTGATCTCGCTGGAGGGCCTCGCGGCGGTGAAGGCGGAGGGCGACAGCGGCCGGCGGTTTCGCGACCATGGCTGGTTCGTGTTCGCGGCGCCGCAGGACGATCCGCGGATTGCCGGCGTCGTGTTCGGCGAGCATGCCGAGCACGGCTACCTGGCCGCGCCGATCGCCAAGGCGATGATCGAGGCCTACTTCGCCAAGCACGACGAACCTGAGGGGGAGCGTCCGAACGGTGCTTGACCGACGCCTCTACGCCCACATCGACTGGTGGCTCGTCGCCGCCATTCTCACCACCAGCACGATCGGGCTGTTGATGATCTACAGCACCACCTACGAGCCGACAACCGGTCTTGTGGGGCCGCAGCTGTCCCGCCAGCTCGTGGCGCTGGGGATCGGCCTGGTCGCCATGTTTTGCTGCCTGGGTGTCGACTACCGCCTGCGTGCCGGGGGCGTCACGGCCATCTACGTGGGACTGCTCGCGATGCTGATATATACGGCAATTTACGGCATCGAGCGCGGCGGCGGCCAGCGCTGGATCGAGGTCGGTCCGTTCAACCTTCAGGTTTCGGAATTCGCGCGTGCCGTGGTGTCGCTGGCGCTGGCGACGCTGTACGCGACGGCCTGGAGCAAGCAGTGGCGTACCGTCGGCTGGTTGGCGGGCGGATTGATCCTGGCCGCGCCGTTCCTGCTGATCATGCGCCAGCCGGACCTGGGAACGGCGGCCACCCTGTTGCCGATCTGCCTCGCCGTCATGGTGTTCGCGGGGTTGCGCCTGAAGTTCCTGATGGTGCTGGGCGTGGTGGGCATACTGTCCACTCCGATCGTGTGGACGTACGCGCTGGAAGACTACCAGCGCGAGCGGCTATCCACATTCGCCAATCCGGAGCAGGATCCCCGCGGCGCCGGCTACCAGCAGATCCAGGCGCGCATCACCGTCGGTTCGGGCGGGCTCAGCGGCAAGGGGTTTCTGCAGGGGACGCAGAGTCAGTACAACTTCCTGCCGGCCGCCCACAGCGACTTCATCTTCTCGGTGCTGGCCGAGGAGCATGGCTTCCTCGGCGTGCTCGTGGCGCTCGGCCTCTATCTGTTCATCATCATGCGATCGTTCGATGCCGCCCGCGTCGCGGCCGATCGGATGGGTATGCTGCTGGTCGTCGGGATCACGACCGGCTTCGCGTTTCAGGTGATATACAACATCACGATGTCGGCCGGCCTGGCGCCCGTCAAGGGGTTGCCACTCCCGTTGATGAGTTACGGCGGGTCGTCGATCATCGCGACGCTGATTGGATTCGGACTCATCCTGAACGTCAGGATGCGTCGTTTTGCAAACTGACCGCCCCCGCCGGGGACGGAGATATCGGTGACCGGGATTGAAGGTGCGCGAATGACGTCGAGTGCCGCTGCGCTGGCAGCGCGAATGCGGAGGGTTGCCCTGATGCAGTCCGCCGCCGCGCCGCCGCCGCGGACGCCGGACGTCCGGCGCGCCCCTGCGACCGGTCCCACGGAGACTTATACGAATGAACAAGGAGTTGATCATCTCCTCGTCGCGCCACGAGACGATGGCCGCGATCATCGAGGACGACCAGGTTGCCGAGATATTCATCGAACGCAACAGCCAGCGCGGCTCGGTGGGCAACATCTACAAGGGCCGGGTTTCGAAGGTGCTGCCGGGCATGCAGTGCGCCTTCGTCGACATCGGGCTCGAGCGCGACGCCTTCCTGTACGTGTCGGACGTGGTCGATACGGACGAGCAGTTCGAGCGGCTCGACACGGGTGACGCGGAAGACGACCAGCCGCAGCGCGCCTCCACGAACGGCAGAAGCGAGAAGACCGACAAGATCGAGCAGCTGCTCGAGGCGGGACAGGAGATTCTCGTCCAGGTCGTCAAGGACCCGCTCGGAACAAAGGGCGCGCGGATCACGTCGCACGTGGCCATTCCGGGCCGCTTCCTCGTGTTCATGCCGACCATCGACCATATCGGCGTGTCGCGCAAGATTGACGCCCGCAACGAGCGAGGACGGCTGCGCGGCATCGTGAAGCGCTTCCGCGAAGAGCATGGTTTCGCCGGCGGCATCGTGCTGCGCACGGCGGCGGGCGGCCGTCCCGAGGAGGACATCGTCGCCGACCTGTCGTACTTCCACCAGCTCTGGACCGACGCGCGGGAGAAGATGGAGAAGGCGCGCGCGCCGGCAATCATCCACCGCGAGGAGAACCTGGCCGCGAAGCTGCTGCGCGACTACCTGACCGACGACTTCCAGGCGATCCGCATAGACGACGAGCAGGAATACGCGCGTTCGCTGCGGTTCATCGAGCGCGTCATACCCGGCCTGGTGCCCAGGACGCAGCGCTACAAAAAGGAATTCCCGATTCTGGAGGAGTACGGCGTCCAGGCGGAGCTCGACAAGGCGTTGCGGAGCAAGGTGTGGCTCAAGTCCGGCGGCTACATCGTCGTCAATCACACCGAGGCGCTCGTGGCGATCGACGTGAACACCGGACGTTACGTCGGTAAGCGGACGGGCCGGCTGGAGGACACGATCGTCAAGACCAACCTCGAGGCGGCCAAGGAGATCGTGCGGCAGATCCGCCTGCGCGACCTCGGCGGCATCATCGTGCTCGACTTCATCGACATGGAGGAGCGCAAGAACCGCCAGCGGGTCCACCAGCTGCTGGAGCAGGAGCTGCGCAAGGATCGGTCGCCGTCCAAGGCGGTGCAGGTCTCGGAATTCGGCTTGATTGTCGTGACGCGCAAGCGGGCCAAGCAGAGCCTCGAGCGCCAACTCACCGAGCCGTGTCCGTACTGCTCCGGCAGCGCGGTGATCAAGGCGACCCCGACGATCTGTTTCGACATCCTGTCGGAGATGCGCAAGCTGGGCGGTGAGCTGAACGGCCACCGGGTGCTGCTGCGCGTCAACCCGGACATCGCGCGCGCGCTCGAGAAGGAGGAGCGCGGCGTGCTCCGCGACGTGGAGCAAATCTTCGGCCGGCGCGTCACGATCAAGGCCGACGCTCAACTGCACCACGAGCAGTTCGACGTGATGACGTTGCCGAAGCGCTGACCCTTCTGCTGCGGCCGCCGATCCGCTCGCTGTGGCGGGCCGTACTCCCTCACGCCGCTTCGACGTAGTTACGACTACGCCTACAGCGTCGTTCAGTCCGTGCGACCCACCACACCGGCGCCTCGACGACCTCGCGACGAACGCTGGTGAGAAATGCGGGTTAGCCCGCGTCCGGCTGCCAGCGGATCGCCGCGAATCCCCGCAAGCGGCCGCCGCTCACCCGCACGCCCTCGGCCGCGAGCAGCGCCTGCTTGGCCAGCGGCTCGCCGTAGCCGCCGAGCCGCCCGCCCGCGGCGACCACGCGGTGGCACGGTACGTCGGGCTGCCGGCAGCGCCGCATGATGTTGCCGACCGCGCGGCAGGCGGCCGGCCGGCCCGCGAGCGCCGCAATGTCGCCGTAGGTGGCGACCCGCCCGGACGGGATGCGGCGGACCATGGCCAGCACCCGCCGCTGGAATCGGCTTTCAGTCACGCGCGAGAGCCGCGGCTAGTGCGCGTCGAGCGTGGTGGCAGCCGCGTTCAGACCGCTGGTTGCCGGCCCGTAGAATATCGAGTTGAACAGCAGCCGGAACGTGCCCTCGGTCTGTCCGCGGTGCTGCACGCGGAAGGTGTGCAGGATGACCCGCCCCTTGCCGGAAGACACTTCCATGACTGCTCCGGTGCCGCGCAGGCGATCCTCGCCGACGAGCCAGCCGCTGCGCAGCAGCGGCGCGTCCGGATAGCGGGCGATGGCGCGCACTTCGGACGTGCTACGGGTGCGCGCCCGGCGGTAGCCGCCGTTGGCGACGAACATGGCGTCCGCCTCGCGCGGCATGCCGTATCCGATTGGATGGGTCGGATCGACGGTTATCCGCAGCAGCGAGCCCGGGCAGTAGAACGCCTCCTCGGATTGCCCCCGGACGACGTTGACCAGCGGAACGCCCAGGTGCTCGATGGCGAACGCGGCCGTGTTGCCCAGCGTGATCAGGGTGCCGCCCTCTTCCACGAAGCGCAGCAGATTGTGGATGCCTGGCGCGCCGATGCCGTCGCGGTACTCGGGACGCACGTTGGGCGCCCGAAGGCCCTGAATCAAGCGGATGGAGTTCATTTCCGGCAGGACTATGACATCGAACCGCTCGTGCAGATCGCCCGATCGCAAGTCGGCGCCGCGGACGTGCGTGTAAGGGAATTCGTGTTGGTCGAAGACCCAGCGGGTCCAGCCGGCGTCCATGTTGCCGCCCCACGGTTCGTACACCGCCAGGCGCGGCGCATGGATGGACAGCCGCGGCAGATCGTCCGGCAGATCCACCGCCACTACCTGGAGCCGAAGGTCGGCGGCCACTTCCTCCAGCACGGCCCGGTCGGTGTCGCCAATCAACATCGCGCCGCGCGCGTAGCGACCGTTCGATCCGAGCTCGATTTCTTCCGTCGCCCAACTGACGGACGCGCCGGCCGCCAGCAGCCGGTTCAGCGCCGTGAAGCTGCGGTTGGTGTCGTGGGAGATCAGGTAGGTGCCGCCGTCGCCGGCGACGCGCCCGGCCGGGATCGCCGCCGGCCCGGCCAGCGGCCGCAGATCGGCTTCGAACGGACGCTCCACCTGCACCGTCTCGACGCCCAACAGCATCCCCAGTGACCACGCGGTCACGTCGTACGGCTTGTCGATCGGCGCACTCGGATACGGCCAGCGGATGTCGGGATATCTCTGCGGCTCGAGGATGTCCTTCACCCAGCGGCCGAACGGCTGCGCGAGACGCACGACGTACGAACCGGCCGGATGCACCGAACCGTCGGCCACGAACGCGCTCTCGGCTATGTCCACTTCGGCCGCTTCCGCCTGCAGCAGCCGGACGAGCCGGGCGGCCGCCGCCGGGTCGCGCTGCCCGGCCGGGATCACGAACGCGTACGGGCCGCCGCCGGCAAAGCGCTCGATGGCGCGCCGGTTCATCGTGTAGAAGTTGCGCTTGAGCGTCGTCCGGTTGTTGGCCGCGCTCTCGAGCAGCCCTTCCATCGACAGGGCGTGATACTCGACCACGTCGGCGGGCGTCCAGAGCCCTCCGTGCCACGGGCGCGGGTAGTTCATCCGTGCCTGCGTGTCGCTCGGCGGCGCGAGCGGCAGGCCGAGCCCGCGGCGGGGCCCGAGCGACTCGCCGCGCGGCACCCGCAGCCGGCGGTACGGCGCGACGCGCTGCTGGCGCACCGGCGTGCCGAGCTCGGCGCTGGCCACCTCCGTCAGCAGGCCCACCATGTTGTGCCACCACGGGTTGGTGTTGTTCGCGCCCTGCCAGAACCCGCTGTAGAGCTCGCCCCAGATGACGCCCGGCTTGTCCGCTTCGTGCAGCTTGCTCGCCATGGCCTGCCCGAACTGGTTCACCTGCGTCCAGATGAGCGGGTCGACGTTGGGGTTGGGCGGGTTCTTGAACGGCGGCACGAAGATGCGCGCGTTGCGGTTGCCCATCTGGTGGGTGTCCAGGTACACCTCGGGCAGCCATTCCTGGTACAGCACCTGGTTGAGATAGCGCGTCTCCACCTGGGTCAGCATGTAGCTGTCCCGGTTGTTATCGTGGCCGGCGTACTTGTGGTACAGGTCCGGCAGCGGCGAGCCCTCGTAGGCGGTCCCGAGGTTGCGCCGGTACCATTCGACCACCATCCGCTGGCCGTCCGGATTCTGGGACGGGATGAGCAGCACGATGGCGTGCTCGAGCAGGTGGTCCATCCAGGCGGACTGCTCGGTGGCGAGCCGGTGGATCAGGTCGTTCATCGCCTGATTCGTGCCGATCTCTGTGGCGTGGACGTTCGCGCCGATCAGCACGACGGTCTTGCCGGTCCGGGCGATCTCGTCCGCCCGCGCGGGCGGCGTGGCGCGCGGGTCGGCCAGCTCCCGCTGCATGGCCTGGTAGCGCGGCAGGTCCGCGATGGTGTCGGGCGTCGAGACGACGGCCAGCAGATAGGGATGCCCTAGCGTGGTCTTGCCCAGCTCGCGGACCCGGACGCGATCCGACCGTTCTCCAACCAGGTTGAAGTAGTCGACCATGTCGTCCCAGTGGGCCAGTTGCCGGTCCGCGCCCATGGGAAAGCCGAAGAACTCCTCCGGTGTCGGAATGGCGGGCCCCTGCTGCGCGGCGGCGGGCAGCGCCAGGGAGACTGCCAGCAGCGCCAGCGCCGGGAGCCTGCGGAGACCTTGACGGTGCATCGGCGGCAGTATACCGTGAGCGGCCCGATGCGCACGGACGCCGCCGAATCGGCCCCGGCCGACGCCCTCCGCCTGCGCCTGCTGCTTGGCGGCGGGGCGCTGCTGGGGGCGCTGTTCGTGCTGCTGCTGCAGGACACGCTGCCCGGCCGCGTGCGCGCGCTGATCGGGGTGGTCTGCTTCATCGCCGCCCTGGTTGCCTGCTCCGCGGACATCCGCGCCATCCGCTGGCGGACGGTCGGCTGGGGGATCGGCCTGCAGCTGGTGCTGGCGGTGCTGATTCTGCGGCTGGAGATAGGCGGCGTACGGCCCGGATTCGAGCTGTTCTCGGCGCTGGCGGCGGCCGCGACGCGGATGTTCAGCTTCACAGATGCCGGCACGCGCCTCGTTTTCGGCGTGCTCGCCGATCCGGAAGCGCTGGGCAGGGTGTTCCCGGACGGTCTGATCTTCGCCTTCACCGGCCTTCCCATCGTCATATTCGCCTCGGCGCTCTCCGCCGTGCTGTACCACCTGGGGGTGCTGCAGTACGTGGTGGCGCTGATGGCGCGGCTGATGATGCCGCTGATGCGGACGAGCGGTGCGGAGACGCTGTCGGTGGCGGCGAACGTGTTCATCGGCCAGACCGAGGCGCCGCTGGTCGTCAAGCCGTACGTCGCCGGCATGACGCGCTCGGAGCTGCTGACGCTGATGACGGGCGGGCTGGCGACCATTGCCGGCAGCGTGCTGGGCGTCTATCTCACCCTCGGCGCCGACCCGGTGGCGCTGCTCGCCACCAGCGTGATGGCGGCGCCCTGCAGCCTGTACGTGGCAAAGATCCTGCTGCCGGAGACGGCGCAGTCCGCCACGGCCGGCGTCGCGGTGGTCGCCCGGCGCGGCGGCCACGCGAACGTCATCGACGCGGCGGCCGGCGGCGCGATCGACGGGATGCGGGTCGCCCTCAACATCGCGGCGATGCTGATCGCGTTCCTGGCGCTGATTGCGATGGTCGACTTCGGCCTCGGCCTGATCCACCCCGGCCTGTCGCTGGCGCGCATCGGCGCCGTGGTCTTCACCCCGGTCGCCGCCCTGGTCGGCGTGGCGGCGGCGGACGTGCCGGCGCTGGCCGACCTGCTCGGCACGAAGCTGGTCGCCAACGAATTCGTCGCCTACGTCAAGCTGGCGCAGGAGTACGAAGCGGTGCTGAGCGAACGCTCGCGCATGCTGGCCACCTTCGCCCTGACCGGCTTCGCCAATGTCGGCTCCATCGGCATCCTGCTGGGCGGCATCGGGGCGATTGCGCCGGAGCGCCGCGCCGAGCTGGCGGGCCTCAGCCTGCGGGCGCTGCTCGGCGGCTTCACCGCGACGCTCATCAACGCCGCCATCGCGGCGCTCCTCATTTAATTGGGGCTGCGCCGCATTACCTGGATGGGGCTGCGCCCCAAACCCCCGGCCAGCGCTAGCGGGGACCCCCTTGCCCCGCGCCGCGCTTGCCGAGGCCCGCCGTGCGGGACTGTTTGAGTGCTCGTCGTCTCCCGTCCTGACTGCGTTGTTCCTCGCTCACCTATTGTCGAATATGCTCGCTCGTCACGCGTCGTCGGGCGGGTGCCTGACCGGTTTCGTTGCGGCGTAGGGTTTCACCACTGGCTCCGGCGCGCGGGTATGATCTGCGGCATGCTGCCCACCATCGAGTGGCGCGACGACGCCGTCGTGATGGTCGATCAACGCAAGCTGCCGGAGCAGGAGACGTACGTCGAATGCCGCAGCGCCCGCGACGTGGCGCGCGCGATCCGCAACATGGTGATCCGCGGCGCGCCGGCCATCGGCGTGGCGGCGGCGATGGGGCTGGCGCTCGGGGTCAGGCGCAGCCGGGCCCGCGGCGCGGTCAGGCTCGCGGCGGAGTTTCACGGGTTGTGCGAGCTGATGGCGGCATCGCGCCCGACGGCCGTCAACCTGTTCTGGGCGATCGACCGCATGAAGGCGGCCTTCAGCGAGGCGGCGCGCGCGGGACGGTCGCCGGCGGAGATTGCGGAAGTGCTCGTCGCGGCGGCCCGGCGGATCCATGATGAGGACGTCGCGGGTTGCCGGGCGATCGGCGCGCACGGCGCGGCGGTCGTGCCGGAGGCCGGCCGCGTGCTGACCCACTGCAACGCCGGGGCGCTGGCCACGGGCGGCTACGGCACCGCGCTCGGGGTGATCCGCGCGGCGGTGGAGCACGGCAAGCAGGTGGCGGTGTTCGCCGACGAAACGCGGCCGTTCCTCCAGGGCGCCCGGCTGACGGCGTGGGAGCTGCTGCGCGACGGCATCGATACGACCGTGATCGCCGACGGCATGGCCGGGCCGCTGCTGCGCGAGAAGCGCGTCGACCTGGTGGTCGTCGGCGCGGACCGGATAGCCGCCAACGGCGACGTGGCGAACAAGATTGGCACCTACACGGTGGCCGTGCTGGCCCGCGAGCACGACGTGCCGTTCTATGTGGCGGCGCCCGTGTCGACGATCGACCTGTCCGTGGCCAGCGGCGACGGCATTCCCATCGAGGAGCGCGGCGAGCGCGAATTGACGCACATCGGCGCGAAGCGGATGGTGCCGGTCGGCGCGGGAGTCTGGAACCCGGCGTTCGACGTCACGCCGCACGCGCTCATAGCGGGCATCATCACGGAGCACGGCATCTGCCGCCCGCCGTATGCCGAGAGCCTGCCGGCCGCGTGCGCGCAAGACGGGGACGGAGCGGAGCGGTGATCATCCTGGGCATCGAGACGTCGTGCGACGAGACCGCGGCGGCGGTCGTTTCCGAGACCGGCGACGCGGCCCGCCCCTGGCGCGTGCGCTCGAACGTCATCGCTTCGCAGGTCGAGATCCATCGGGAGTGGGGCGGCGTCGTGCCGGAGTTCGCGTCGCGCCAGCACGTCCGCGACATCTGCGGCGTCGTCGAGCGGGCACTGGACGAGGCGGACGCCGGGTGGCCCGACCTCGACGCCATCGCGGTGACGCAGGGCCCCGGCCTGGTCGGGTCGCTGCTGGTCGGCCTTGCGTTCGCCAAGTCCGCCGCGGCGGCCCTCGATCTGCCGCTGGTTCCGGTCCACCACCTGGCTGGACATATCGAGTCGCTGGTCGTCGACAATGGCGCCCAGCCGCTGCCGGCGGTGGTGCTCGTGGTCTCGGGCGGCCACACGAGCCTGTACTACGTGCCCGCGGAGGGCGACTACCGGCTCGCCGGGCGGACGCGCGACGACGCCGCCGGAGAGGCGTTCGACAAGGTGGCGAAGCTGCTCGGCCTGGAGTATCCGGGCGGTCCGGTGATCGACCGCGTCGCGCGCGGCGCCGACGACCGCGCGGTGGCGCTGCCGGTCGCGCGCATTACGCACGCCGACCGCAACGCGGCGCCGGAACTGGCCCGGCCCGCCGGCTATCCGGGCAAGCTGGGCGGCCGCACGGAATTCAGCTTCAGCGGCCTGAAGACCGCCGTCAAGCGGCACGTGGCGGCGCGCCGGACGGCGCTCGGCGTCGAGGCGCTGCCCGACGCCGAGGTGGCGGGCATCTGCGCCAGCTTCCAGCGCGTGGTGGTCGAGGCGTTGCTCGACCGCACGTTCGAGGCGGCGCGCTGGTTCGGCGCGCGCAGCATCGGCATTGCCGGCGGCGTTTCGGCCAACAGCCGGCTGCGCGCCGATGCGGCCGCGCGCGGCGCCGCGGCGGGCCTGCCGCTGCTGCTGCCGAGCCTGCCGCTGGCCACGGACAACGCGGCGATGATCGCGGCGGCGGGCCTGCGCAACCTGCGCGCCGGCCGCACGGGCGCACTCGACCTGAACGCCGACGCCGCCCTGCCGATGGAGTAATGGCACTTATCCGCGAGCAGGCCTGGACGCTGCTGACGGAATACACGCGCGGCGAGAGCCTGCGGCGGCACGCGCTGGCCGTCGAGGCGGCGATGCGCGGCTACGCGCGGATGGCGGACGCCGACGAAGAGGCGTGGGGCATCGTGGGGCTGCTCCACGACTTCGACTACGAGCGCTGGCCCGACCTCGCCGATCACCCGTTCCGCGGCAGCGAGATCCTGCGTTCGCTCGACTATCCGGAATGGATCGTCCGGGCGATCCTGTCGCACGCCGACTATACCGGCGTCGCGCGCGAGGCGCTGGTCGAGCACACGCTGTTCGCCTGCGACGAGATGGCCGGGTTCGTGACCGCGGCCGCGCTCGTGCGGCCGTCGAAGAGCATCCTTGACCTGGAGGCGCGTTCGGTCCTGAAACGGATGAAGGACAAGGCGTTCGCGCGCGCCGTCAGCCGCGACGACCTCCGCCTCGGGGCGGAGGAGCTGGGACTGCCGCTGGCGGAACACGTCGCCAACGTCATCCGCTTCATGCGCGCGCAGGCCCCCGCCCTCGGCCTGGCGGGCCAACTCGCGTAGAAGCCCAACGGCGTCCGCGGCGCCTCCCGTGCCGCGGTACGGGAGGCGGCTCAGCGCGAGCCGGCCGCTTGCTCCAGCTCCGCGGAGCGGGCCCCCGCCAGGATGTTCTGCAGCCCGTAGTTGCCCTCGTGACAGGCGTACTCGAAGATTTCGCCGCCGAGCGGCAACATGGGGATGTCCGCGGTCCACGGGCCCGCGAAGCTGGCCGGGTCGGTCAGCGTGAAGCTGTAGTCGATCCGCTCGTCGGCGACGCGCGTGAACCGCTCAACGACGCGGGCCTCCGCGCTCGCCGCGTGCACGAGGTTCCGCAGGCGTTCGTCGCCCTTCGGGGTCAGGTTGGTCGTCTCGACCACGAGCGTGTCGCCCTCCCAGCGGGCGCGCGAGTCGCCCAGCCACAGTCCGAGCTGCGAGGGCAGGTGCGCGCGGCCGTCCAACGGAATGATCCGCGCGTCGTGGATCATCTCCACGAGGATCACGACGTGGTCGGGCGTCTGCAAAATCTGGTAATTGTGGTTGTAGAAGCCGGGCACCATGGCGCCGGGCATGCCGCGCGTGATGCAGCGGTCGTAGAGGTTCAGGTCCTCCCAGGTGGCGAAATCCGTGCCGTCGCGCATGGCGGCGAACGCCGCATCGCGCTCGCGCACGCGGTCGGTCTTCGCGGGATACCTGCCGTCGGGCGGATCGACGATGAGCGACGTCCGGTCGCTCCGCAGGCCGCGATCGAGCCAGAAGCTGTTGTAGGCCCCGGTCCGTCCTGGCGGCGGCGGGCGGTCGGTGTTCGCCGCGGCCTGCGCGTCAAGGTCGGCGCGCTGTTCGGCGGAGAGCCGCTCCTGGCCCTCAAAGTCGTCGGGCCGCTCGATCGGCGTCGTCGTCCGGTTCGTCCAGACGCCCTGCAGGTCGGGGTCGCCCCACGGCGTGCGCGGCGTCTCCTGCGCTGCGAGTGACGCGACGCCAAACACGGTGACGACCGCCGCGACCGCCGCCGACTGCAACATACGCTTGTTCAGACGCCTCATGTCATGCCTCCTTGCGGGCAGGATGCTACTCCGCGAGAATCTCCTCCATCATGAACGCTCCATTCTTTGCGGACATCGTCCCCGTTTGTCAACAGCCGTCGGCTGGCAACCCGTGGTGAAACCCCGCATCGCACCGGGATCGGCGGTGCGCCCGGCTGGCGCGCGCGGTGTAATGGCGCACCCCGATCCCGGCTACATCCTCTTCTACGGCACACTAATGCGCGGGTTCGACCTGCGCCGCCGCACGGACATCGACCCGCTGCTGCGCCTCGTCGGGGCGGGCGCCGCCCGCGGCGCGCTCTTCGACCTGGGACCGTATCCGGCGGTAGTGCGGGCGGAGGGGATCGTCCGCGGCGAGGTGTACGCGATGACGGACCCCGGCCGGCTGCTCCCGCGCGTGGACGCCGTGGAGTGCTACCTGCCGGACGACCCCGCACGCAGCGAGTACGTCCGCGCTGAGGCGCCGGTCGCCCTGGAGGGCGGAGGGCGCTGCACCGCCTGGATCTACTACTACGCGCAGCCGCTGGTGGGCGCCGTGCGGATTCCGTCCGGAGACTACCGGGAGTACGTGGCCCGCGTCCGCCGCCGGCCCTCCGCTGCAGGCGCCGCCGGCGCCCGGCCGGCCGGCCGGACTTTGTTATGATCTCGCGGCCCGTGGTGAAGCCCCGCCCGGCCGGTCGGGTGCGGCGGGGCCGGAGGTGTGGATGTTGACGGTAGGCGTGCTGGGATGCGGGTTGATGGGATCCGGAATCGCGCAGGTCTGCGCGCAAGCGGGTCACCGGACCATCGTGCGCGAGGTGGACGACGCGCTGGTCGAACAGGGTCTCGGCCGGATCCGCGCGTTTCTGGACGCCGGCGTGGCGCGCGGGAAGACCACCCCGGAGGCGCGCGACGCGTCCCTGGCCAACCTTTCGGGCACCACCGACGTTGCCGATCTCGCCGCCGCCGACGTCGTCGTCGAGGCGATCGTGGAGAACCTGGGCGTCAAGCGAGAGATGCTCGCCGCGCTGGAGGCGGTCATCGGGCCGCATGCGCTGGTTGCCTCGAACACGTCGTCGCTCTGCATTACGGAGATGGCCGCGGCGATGCGGCATCCCGACCGCTTCCTGGGCCTGCACTTCTTCAGCCCGGTACCGGTGATGAAGCTGGTCGAGGTGATTCGCGGCCTGGCCACCAGCGACGATACGTACCGGCGGGGGATGGAGTTCGCCGCGACGCTCGGCAAGGCTCCGGTGACCGCGCCGGACCGGCCGGGATTCATCGTCAACCGGCTGCTGATCCCCTACCTGCTGGACGCCATCCGGGCCCACGAGTCGGGCGTCGGCACCATCGAGGACATCGACAAGGGCATGAAGATGGGGTGCGGCCATCCCATGGGTCCGTTCACGCTGCTGGACTTCATCGGACTCGACACGACGTACTACATCGCCGGCATCATGTACGAGGAATTCCGCGACCCGGCCTACGCGCCGCCGCCGCTGTTGCGCCGGATGGTGACGGCGGGCCGGCTGGGCCGCAAGAGCGGGCGCGGTTTCTACACCTATTGAGATTGCGGCGGCGCGAGATGGACGAGGAGCGGGTACGCGAAGCGGTGGAGCTGTTGCTGGCGGAGGTGGGAGAAGATCCTACCCGCAACGGGCTGGTGCGCACGCCTGAGCGCGTGACGCGCGCGCTGCGGTTCCTGACGAGCGGTTACGAGACCAACATCGAAGAGGTGGTCAACGACGCGTTGTTCGCTGTCGACGGCAGCGAAATGGTCATCGTTCGCGACATCGACTTCTACAGCCTCTGCGAGCATCACCTGCTGCCGTTCTTCGGCCGCTGCCACGTCGCGTACCTGCCCCGCGAACGGGTAATAGGCCTGAGCAAGATCCCGCGCCTGATCGAAATGTTCAGCCGGCGGTTGCAGGTGCAGGAGCGGCTCACGAACCAGATTGCAACCAGTCTCGCGGACATTCTGGATCCGCTGGGCGTGGGGGTGGTCGTCGAGGCGACCCACCTGTGCATCCGCATGCGCGGCGTGGAGAAGCAGAACGCGTTCGCGGTCACCAGCGCCATGCTCGGCGGCTTCCGCGACGACGCGCGTACACGCATGGAGTTCCTCGAGCTGATCGGCCGTCGGGACGGCTCGCGGGCGCTGATCGATTCCGTCTCGCCGACGGTAAGGGTCGAGTCGGCGCGGTGACCGGGTTGCGCGTCCTGATCGGCGTGCTGGCGCTGGCCGCCGGCGCCGCGGCCCAGGGCCGCGAGGCGGAGCCGGTAGAGGTGCGCTGCCCGTCGGTGCTCGGCGTGGGCGTGGCGACCGAGGTGCCGTTCTGCGACATCGAGGTGCAGAACGACCCCGTCCTCGGCGTGCGGGTGGTGCTGCCGCCGCACCGCGGCGAGGCGACGCTGGCGTTCGACCTGCACAACCGCCACGCCTATTCCGAGACCGAGACTCGCGCCGGACGCGCCTACACGCAATATCAGGCGTCGATTGCCGTGGCGACCATGGAGGGCGAGGTCATCGCCCGGGGCATCGTGCTGAGCGAGTTCCGCTCGGCCGGGGACCTGATCGACCGCGTGGGCGACGGCGCGGGATCGGGCGCGCTCTCGGCCGTCGCGCCGATCGGCGTCGAGCGGCTGTTCGTTACGCTGCCGGCCGGCATCGATCAGGTGTCCGTCGTCGGCCAGAGCCTGGACGTGCTGCGCGCGGACGGCCGCGACACGTTCAATACGGCCGGGCGGCCGATTGCGGTCATGAGCAACGCCACCCTGTCCTACCGTCCGCGCTGATGGCGAAACACCGTCGGCGCCTGCCAGAGGCTGTTAGATGCGCTGTCACGATCTGATCATCATCGGCGCCGGCCCCGCCGGGCTGGCCGCCGCCATTGCCGCCAAGCGCGCCGACCTGGATTTCCGGATCTTCGAAAAAGGGGCGCTCGTCAATTCAATCTTCCGGTTCCCCAGCCAGATGGTGTTCTTCACCACGCCGGAGCTGCTCGAGATCGGCGGGCTGCCGTTCGTGTCGCCGCGCGAGAAGCCGACGCGGGACGAGACGTTGCGCTACTACCGGCGGGTGGTCGATGCGTGCGGCATCGAAGTGGCCTTTTCGCACACGGTGACGGCGATCGCGCGCGACGGCGGCGCGGCGGATGGCCCGTTCACGGTGGCCACCGTCGACGGAGACGGGCGCGCAGCCCGCTGGACCGGCCGCAGCGTGCTGGTGGCCACCGGCACGTACGACCATCCCAACCGGCTGGGCGTACCCGGCGAGGATCTCCCGCACGTATCCCACTACTACGCCGAGCCGCACCCGTTCTACCGCAAGTCGGTGGTGATCGTGGGCGGCAAGAACTCGGCCGCGGAAGCGGCGCTCGACCTGTTCCGCAACGGCGTGCAGGTGACGCTCGTCCACCGCCGCGCGGAGCTCGGCGCGTCGATCAAGTACTGGGTCAAGCCGGATATCGAGAATCGCATCAAGGAGGGCTCAATCCAGGCGCACTTCGAGACGCGGGTCGTCGAAATCCGACCCACCGGGGTGGTCGTGGAGCCGACCGGCGAGCCGACTGGCGAGGGGGCCGCCGCCGGCGGTCGCCGCGTGCTGCCCGCCGACGCGGTGTTCCTGCTGACCGGCTACCTGGCGGACCTGGATTTTCTGCGTCAATGCGGCGTCTCGGTCGACGCCGCGACGAACGTGCCGCACCACGATCCGGAGACGTTCGAGACCAACGTGCCGGGGCTCTACCTGGCCGGATCGGTTGTCGCCGGCGCCAACCGCGGGGAGGTGTTCATCGAGAACGGGCGCTTCCACGGACAGGTGGTCGTCGGCGACATTGCCCGCAAGCTGTCCGTCCGCCACGCCTAACCCGCATTTCTCACCAGCGTTCGTCGCGAGGGCGACGAGGCGCCGGTGTGGTGGGTCGCACGGACTGAACGACGC
>JAGWAI010000042.1:661-8686 GCA_021296485.1 Acidobacteriota bacterium | reverse complement strand
CGAAGCGGCGTGAGGGAGTACGGCCCGCCACGGCGAGCGGATCGGCGGCCGTAGCAGAAGGTTGGTGAGAAATGCGGGCCAAACCGGCCAGCCACCGGCCTGAAATAGCAGCCAGGCTGCAGTTGAGGAAAGGGGGGGTTGGGGCGCAGCCCCATCTAGATGATGGTTCTATTGCGCCGGGGTGAGCGGGAAGTTGCCGCTGACCGCCAGCGACTGCATCTCCAGCAGGTCGCCCAGCGCCCGGCAGCGCTCGACAAGGCCGCTGCGTTCCAGCAGCGCCTGTTTCTCGACAGGGTCGAACTCGAGGTACTGCGACAGCGCATTGACCAGGTCGGCGTCGTTCATGCCGGCCGGCAGCTTGAGGTTCGATCCGGTCCCCGTGAGCAGCCGCTCCAGGCGCCGGCGCCCCTCGCGCAGCCCCTCGACATCGTCCGGTTCCACAATCGTCTCCACGCGCGCACGGCGATAGCTCCGCGTGCGGTCCTCCGCCAGGATGCTGAACTTGTACAGGCCGCGCAGCACGATGTTGTAGCGTCCGTCCGCCAGCCGCTCGCAGTGCGTTATCAGCCCGGCGCACCCCATGGGGTACACCGGCGGATTGTCGGCTGCTTCCTCGCCGCCCGCCCGCAGCAGCACCATGCCGATGATGCGGTCGCCGGCCAGCGCGTCGCGCACCATCTCCCGGTAACGCGGCTCGAAGATGTGCAGCGGCAGGAATACGTGCGGAAACAGCACAACGTTCGGCAGGGGGAAGAGCGGCACCATCGGGGGGGCAGGGCTCCTGGTTCAGTGCACGGTCTGCGTCTTGCGGGTGAGGTAGTCCATCAGCACGTACCGGCCCAGCGTATAGGGCGTGGTGAAGTACGCCTTGCCGCGGCAGATGGACGCCACCCGCCGGACGAACGCGACCAGTTCCGGATCGCGGGCGAGCATGAACGTGTTGATCATGATCCCGGCCTTGCGGCAGCTGCCCACCTCCGCGAACGTCTCCGCGATGATGCGCGGGTCTAGTCCGAACGGGTTGCGGTAGATGCGGCCGTCGGGCAGCGTCAGCGCCGACGGCTTGCCGTCGGTGATCATGATGATCTGGCGCATGTCCTTGCGCTGCCGCTCGAGGATGCGCCGGGCGCGCCGCAGCCCTTCGCGGGTGTTGGTGTAGTACGGCCCGACCCGCACGCGCGCCAGCCTGCGCAGCGGGATCTCCTCGGCCGAGTCGTGGAAGAGGACGGCGCTCAGCGCGTCGCCCGGGTACTGGTTGCGGATGAGCGTCGCCAGCGCCAGGGCCACTTGCTTGGCCGGGGTGAAGCGATCTTCGCCGTACAGGATCATGCTGTGGCTGCAGTCGAGCATGAGCACCGTGGCGCAGGAGCTCTGGTACTCGCCCTGCGCCACCATCAGGTCGGGGTACTGCACGTCGATCGCCGCCGGCCCGCCGCCGTGCGCGTCCGCCGGCGTCCCCGCCCGCCGCACCGCGTTGAGGATGGTGCCGCTCGCGTCGATGTTCAGCGTGTCGCCGAACTCGTACGGCTTCGATCCCCCGCCGGCCTCGATGCCGGTGGCGACGTCCCGCACGTCGTGGCGGCCGCTGCTGCCGTGGCCGACCGCGCCCAGCAGGTCGCGCAGCGCCTGATAGCCCAGGAAGTCGAGACTCTTGTCGGTGATCTCGAATTGCGCGGGCGGCGGCTCGCCCTGCGCCTGGTCGCCTGCGGCGCCCTGCCCGCTGCCCGCCTGGGACCCCGGCTGAATCGAGATGTACCCCTGCTCGGCAAGCCGGTCGACCAGCTGTTGGATCAGCTCGGAGAGCGGCGATGGGTCCACGTCCTGATCGGCGTCGGCCGGGTCGCCGAGGAGCTTCGACAGCGCGTCGTCCGGCAGCAGCCCGCCGTGCAGCAGCGCTTCGAGGATGGCGTCGTGGAGCGTCTCCAGGGTGCGGTCGTCGCCGCTGTCGGAGTACGGGTCGCCGTACGGATTGTCGAAGCCGCTCGACAACAGCAGGTCGGACAGCTTCGATACCAGCGCCTCGAGATCGATCTCGTCGAGCGCACTGCCGGTGTAGCGGGTGTACCGATACCGCACGTCAGTTGTAGTACTTCTTGCCGCCGGCGCCGGGCAGCGGCGTATTCGGGTCGAATTCCGGCCGGCCGCCGCGGCGCACCGGTTCGGCCGCCTGGTACTGCCGCTCGTCGGTGCGCGTGATCTTCTTCTGCGCGTACAGCCCTTCGAGCACGAAATCGACGGCGGCGGCGCGCGCTGCCGGCGGATCGCCGGAGCGGCTCCCGGCGCGCTCCAGCAGCTCGTCGAGCCCCTGGATCTCCGACACCTCCTGCACCAGCTCGGCGGCGGATGTCGCGTCGCCGGCGGTGAGCGTGCCCCCAATCTCGAACCATTCCACGACCGTGGCGGTGTCCATGCCATCGAACCAGCCGTCGAACGCGCGCCGCACCGCGGTCCGGATCAGGTCGAGCGCCACCTGGTCGGCGCCCTTCAGCTCGCCTTCGTATTCCAGCTCGAGCTTGCCGGTGATCGAAGGCAGGGCGGCGTAGATGTCCGTGATGCGGGCGACCGCCGGCCGCTCGTCGGTGGCCAGCGCACGCCGCTCGGCGTTCGAGACCACGTTTTCCAGGCAGGTGATGGGCAGCCGCTGGCTGACGCCCGAGCGCCGGTCGATGCGTTTGTCGGCGCGCGCCTGGAACGCTATCTCCTCGACCGTCTCGCGCACGAACGGCGGCACCGTGACGTCGTCGTCCGCCGCTTCCCCTCCGCGACCGATCCACGCCTCCTGGCGCGTGATGGCTATCGCATCGTGCCGGGTGCGCGGATAGTGGGTGCGGATTTCGGAACCAATCCGGTCCTTGAGCGGCGTGACGATCTTGCCGCGCGCGGTGTAATCCTCCGGGTTCGCCGTGAACGCCATCATGACGTCGAGCGGCAGGCGCACCGGGTACCCCTTGATCTGGACGTCGCCCTCCTGAAGGATGTTGAACAGTCCGACCTGAATCTTGCCCGCCAGGTCCGGCAGCTCGTTGACGGCGAAAATGCCGCGGTTGGCGCGCGGCAGCAGGCCGTAGTGCACGGTCAGGTCGTCGGAGAGCTGCAGGCCGCGCCGCGCCGCCTTGATCGGATCGATGTCGCCGATCATGTCGGCAATCGTCACGTCCGGCGTCGCCAGCTTCTCCACCAGGCGCCGCGAGCGCGGCAGCCAGGCCACCGGCAGGCCGTCGCCTTCCTCCCGCGCGCGGGCGCGGCAGGCGGGGCAGAGCGGTTCGTGCGGGTCGTCGTTGATCTCGCAGCCGGCCACCACCGGCAGCTCGTCGTCGAGCAGGTCGGCCAGCGCGCGCAGGATGCGCGTCTTCGCCTGTCCGCGCAGGCCGAGGATGATCAGGTCGTGCCGCGAGAGGATGGCGTTGCCGATCTGCGGGATGACCGAGTCGTCGTAGCCGATGATGCCGGGAAACAGCGTGTCGCCCCGGCGCAGCTTGTCGATCAGGTTGTCGCGGAGTTCCCGCCGCACGGTGCGCCGCGGGATCCGACCTGCATCCACTGCGCGGCGCAAGTCGCCCAGCACCGTCGGTCTCTGCATATCGGGACCTACATGAATTCGTGAATCAGGTCCCGCCGCGTCTCGGGGGCGATGGTGTAGCCCTGACGCACGAGCGCCTCGCCCTGCAGCGCCGTATCGAGCGAGTCGATGGACGGCCGCGGATCGGGGTTGCGGTATACCAGGCCGATCGGGATCCGCTCGTCCCACTCCAGCGCCCTGTCCATGGCGGCGTGGAAGTCCGTGGGGTCGTGATCGGTTTCCTCGACCTTGTAGACGCGCTCGCGGAACCAGGGGTAGGTGTTCACCTTGTTGAAGGTGACGCACGGGCTGAACACGTCGATCAGTGCGAATCCCTTGTGCTCGATGCCCTGCTTGTACAGCTCCGTCAGATGCTTCGGCTGGCCGCTGAACCCGCGGGCGACGAAGCCGCAGCCCGACGCCATGGCGAGCGCGAGCGGATTGAGCATGCCCTCCAGGTTGCCGAGCGGCGTCGTCTTGGTCTTCATCCCCGTTTCGCTGGTGGGGGAGACCTGACCGGTCGTCAGCCCGTAGATCTCGTTGTTCATCACGATGTACGTCACGTCGATGTTGCGGCGCATCGCCTGGATGAAGTGGTTCAGGCCGATGCCGTAGCCGTCGCCGTCGCCGCCGGTGGCGATGACGGTCATCGACGTATTGGCGAGCTTGGCGCCCGTCGCGAACGGCAGCGCCCGGCCGTGCAGACTGTGGACGCCGTACGAGCGGAAGAAGCCGGGCAGGTTCGACGAACAGCCGATGCCGGACACCACCAGCACCTGGGCCGGCTCGAGCCCGAGGGCGGCGCACGCCTGGAACATGCCGTTCAGCACGCCGAAGTCGCCGCATCCTGGACACCAGTCGGGCGGGACTTCCGGCTTGAATACTTTCGGATCTACTGCAACAGCTGCCGTTGCCATCTTGTATCTATCCCCTCTGCCGCGGATTCATCCGGGCTGATCAGGCAAAAGTCTTCGATTCCTCGCCCACGCGCAGGCCCTGCCACGGGCCGCTCGTGCCGGTCGGGTGATCGGTTCTCCAGCCCGACTCGGACGACAGCACGTCGACGACCTCGGCGCCGGCCAGCACGTCCTTCACGCCGGCCACGATGTGCTTCGGCTCGAACGGCTCGCCGTCGTACTTGCGGATGTGCCCGTCGGCCACGATGCCCGTCTCGGCGCGAAGATGCCGGGCGAACTGGCCGCTCTGGTTGTTCTCGACGATGATGGTGCGCCGGCTGCGGCCGAGGATGGCGGAGATCTCCTCCACGTGCAGCGGCACCAGGAACTTGATCTGCAGGTGGTTGGTCGAGATGCCTGCCTGCCGCAGGTGCTCGGCCGCCTCGACGAGCGTGCCCCAGGTGGAGCCCCAGCCGAGCAGCGTCACGTCGGCGTCGGCCGGTCCGTCGAGCTCCGGCGCCGGCAGGTAGCGGGTTACCGTCTCGAACTTGCGGACCCGCTTGTCCACCATCTTCTTGCGCCGGACGGGGTCGGTGTAGACGTCGCTGATGAGCACGCCGTCCTCGTCGTGCTCGTCCGTGCCCGACACGTAGAGATGATCCGGCGTGCCCGGCAGTGCCCGCGGCGAGATGCCGGAGGGCGTGTTCTTGTAGCGCAGGTACGGCTCATCGCTGCCGTTCGGCGCGGTGACCACCTCGCCCCGGTCGATCGGGAACTCGACGTCGAGCAGCGCCGGGTCGACCGTCTCGCTGCCCTCGCTCATCAGCAGGTCGGACAGGATGATCACGGGGATCTGGTAGCGCTCGGCGACGTTGAACGCCTCGTGCGGCGTATTGAAGCAGTCGGTCATGCTCAGCGGCGCGATGATCACCCGCTGGAAGTCGCCCTGGCTCGCCCCGAACGCCTGGTTCAGGTCGGCCTGTTCGGTCTTGGTCGGGACGCCGGTGGACGGGCCGGCGCGCATGACGTTGATCGCCACGACCGGCGTCTCGATGATGCCGGCCATGCCGATTGCCTCGGTCATCAGCGCGAAGCCGCCGCCCGAGGTGGCGCACATGCTGCGCACGCCCATGTGACCGGCGCCGATAGCCATGTTGATGACGGAGATCTCGTCCTCGACCTGGCGGACGCAGATGTTCAGCCGCTCGGCGTGCGTGGCGAACCACTCCAGAATGTGGGTGGCCGGGCTCATCGGATAGGCGACGTAGAACTTGCAGCCGGCCAGCGCGGCGCCCATGGCGAACAGGTGGTTGCCGGAGGCCTGGGCCCACTTCTGGTCCGTAGCCTCGAGCTGCGTGGCGGGCGGCGTGAAGTTGGCTGCGGCGTAGTCGTAGCCGGCCTGGGCCGCCTCGATGTTCGACTGAACCACCGCCGGCTTCTTGGCGAACGTCGATTGCAGCACCGACTCCAGGCCGCTGATGTCCAGGCCCATGAGCTGCATCAGCGCGCCGACCGCCACCGTGTTCTGCATGACCGGCAGCCGCTTCGACGCGGGGCACAGCTCCGGCACGGGCAGCGCGCAGAGCTGCACGCCCGGCGGCGGATCGTACGACGGGCTGAGCCGCGCGCCGTTGTACAGCACCAGGCCGCCCGGCTGCAGCTCCTGCATGTGGCGGTCGAGCGTGTCCTGGTTCAGGGCGATGACCGCATCGACCTGGTCGCCGACGCCGAGCGGCTTGTCCGCGGAAAACCGCAGTCGGAGCCACGAGTGGCCGCCGCGAATGACCGACTGGTAGCTGTTGTAGCTGTATGCGGCGATTCCCTGGCGAGCGAGCGAGAGCACCAGCGTGTTGCCGGCCGAGGCAACGCCGTCACCCGCCGCGCCGCCGACGCCGACAATGAGCTCTGGTTGCGACATGTTCACCTTTTCTCTCGCGATTGCGCGCAGTAGCACCCGCGCGGCCCCTTCCGGGCGCCGCGAGCAGAGGGCCATTATAGGCATACGCTCCGCGAGCCGCCAGACCGCCCCGCGCTTGCCGTGTGGTAGCGTTGAAATTGAAACATCCCTGACACATGCCTGATGCAACCCGACTCGTGGTAATCGGCGCCGGCCCGGGCGGTTACACCGCGGCGTTTCACGCCGCCGACCTCGGGATGCGGGTCACGCTGGTAGACGAATCACCGCGCCTGGGCGGCGTCTGCCTGCAGCGCGGCTGCATTCCGTCCAAGGCGCTGCTGCACGCGGCCGGGGTGATTGGCGACGCGCGCCGCGCGGCGCGCTGGGGCGTCGCGTTCGGCGCACCGGCCATCGATCTCGACCGGCTGCGCGGCTGGAAGGACGAGGTCGTGTCCGCGCTCACGGGCGGTCTGGGCCGCCTTGCGCAACAGCGCGCGGTGACGTTTCTGCAGGGCCGCGCCGCCTTCGCCGACCGGCACAAAGTGATGGTCGAACCGGCCGGCGGCGGAGAGCCGCTCGGCGTGCCGTTCGACTACGCCATCGTCGCGACCGGCTCGCGGCCGGTGCGTCCCGCCACGCTGGCGCTCGACGACCCGCGCGTGATGGATTCCACCGGCGCCCTTGAAATCGCCCGCGCCTCGGGGTCGCTGCTGGTGGTGGGCGGTGGCTACATCGGACTGGAGCTGGGCGCCGTGTACGCCGCGCTCGGCTGCACGGTGACGGTGGTGGAGATGACCGCGGGACTGCTGCCGGGCGTCGACGCCGATCTCGTGCGGGTGGTCGCGCGCCAGATGGACCGCGAGCTGGACGGCGTGCGGCTGCGCACCAAGGTAGCGGTGCTGCGGCCGCGGCCGGACGGTATCGAGGCGCTGCTGGAAGGGCCGGACGGACAGTCGGAGGCCCGCCTCTTCGACCAGGTGCTGGTGGCGGTCGGCCGCTCTCCGAACTCGCGCATCGCCGGGCTCGAGCGGACGGCGGTGGAGCTGGACGGCCGCGGTTTTATCGTGGTCGACGCGCACCGGCGGACCGCGGAGCCGTCGATATTCGCCATAGGCGACGTCGCCGGTGAGCCGATGCTGGCGCACAAGGCGTTCCACGAAGCGCGGGCGGCCGTCGAGACCATCGCGGGCCGGCCGGCCGCGTTCGAGCCGCTCGCGGTGCCGGCCGTCGTGTTCACCGATCCCGAGGTGGCGTGGTGCGGCCTGACGGAGACCCGGGCGGCCGGCGAGGGCCGCGCGGTAAAGGTGTCACGCTTTCCCTGGGGCGCCTCCGGCCGAGCACTCACCCTGGACCGTCCCGAGGGGATTACCAAGCTGGTCGTGGATCCCGACAGCGAGCAGCTGCTGGGGGTCGGCATGGCTGGCGCGGGCGCGGGGGAGCTGATCGCGGAAGGGGTGCTCGCGGTCGAGATGGGCGCGACCGTCTCCGACCTGCGGCTGTCGATCCATCCCCACCCGACGCTGTCGGAAACGGTGGCCGAGGCCGCGGATCTGTTCTTCGGCGAGTGCACCCACCTCTACCGCCCCAAGCGGAGCTAGCCCGCATTTCTCACCAGCCTTCTGCTGCGGCCGCCGATCCGCTCGCCGTGGCGGGCCGTACTCCCTCACGCCGCT
>JAGWAI010000042.1:0-329 GCA_021296485.1 Acidobacteriota bacterium | reverse complement strand
GCAGCTCCAGCGCACGGGCGTATTTTCCGCCGGGGCGCGCGCTGCGGTACAGCCGCTCCACCGTCTCGATGTTGTGGTTCAGCACGTCGGGGCCGGCTTCGAGCACCGCCTGGAGGTCGGCTTCCCGTCCGCTGAAGTCCGGGATCAGCACCTCGATGCGGCAACGTGGCGCGCGCCGGCGGATGGCCCGGATCGTCTCCGCGAAAACGCCGGCGCCGCCGTCCGCCAGGTCGTCCCGGTCGACCGACGTAACCACGACGTGCCGCAGCTGCAGCCGGGCGGTGGCCGCCGCAACGCGCTCCGGCTCGCCGCTGTCGACCGCGCCGGGC
>JAGWAI010000041.1:25712-29322 GCA_021296485.1 Acidobacteriota bacterium | reverse complement strand
CGGAATCTACACCGCGCTCTCCGGCCTGCGGGGCGTGGTGGTCAGCGACATCGTTCTGTTCGCGGTGGCCACGCTCGGCGCCTGGGCGCTCGCCCATTTCGCCCTGGCGGCCGCCGAGGTCGGGGGCATCGACGGACTGACCCGCCAGCTGCCGGCCGAGACATTTCAGCTCCTGCCGCAGTTCGGCGCCGCGCCTGACGGCGCGCAGGCGTTCGCGCTCCCGCTGACGGCGTTCATTGCCTTTCTGGGCCTGCAGTGGTGGGCCAGCTGGTATCCCGGTCAGGAACCGGGCGGTGGCGGCTACCTCGCCCAGCGGATGATGTCGGCAAAGGACGAGCGGCATGCCCTGCTGGCGACGCTCTGGTTCGCCGTTGCCCACTATTGCCTCAGGCCCTGGCCATGGATCGTCGTGGCGCTGGCGGCGCTGGTGCTGTATCCCGACCTGGCGGACCGCGAGTCGGGCTACGCCCTGGTCATGCGCGACCACCTGCCCGCCGGCTGGCGGGGACTGATGATTGGCGGCTTCTTCGCCGCGTACATGTCGACCGTATCGACGCAGCTAAACTGGGGCACGTCGTACCTCATCAATGACGTGTACGCGCGCTTCCTGCGAGCGCGGGCGGGCCAGCGGGAGCTGGTCGCCGCGTCGCGCGTCGCCACGCTCCTGGTGATGCTGCTCAGCGGGTGGGTCACGTTCCATCTCGAGGATGTCCGGCAAGCTTGGGAGTTCGCCCTGGAGTCGGGCGCGGGAATCGGGCTGGTGCTGATCCTGCGTTGGTACTGGTGGCGCGTGAACGCCGTTTCCGAGATCGTCGCGCTCGCAGCCTCGGCGGCCGGCTTCATCGGGCTGCGGCTGTTCACGGCTATTGCGTTCCCGGAATCGCTCCTGTATCTGGTCCCGTGGACGACCGCATGCTGGCTCGCCGCTACCTGGATGACGCCGCCCGAGCCGCTTTCCCGCCTTACGGCGTTCTACCGGCGCGTGCGGCCGGGCGGCCCCGGGTGGGCGCCGGTTGCGGCTCGCGTCGGCGGCGACCAGCCCGACAGAATTGGGGGCAGGCTCGTGCTGGTGTACGGCCTGCTATTCGCAGCGGGGGCGCTGCTGTTCGGAACGGCCGCCAGCGCATCGCTGTGGACCGCCCTCGCCGTTGCCGGCGGCGCCTGGCTGCAGCGACGCGGCATCCGTTAGTTGGTCAACGGCTCGAGTCGGAATCGAACAGTCCCGGCGGCGCGGCATCTTCGGTCGGGTCCGCGTTTGCCGCGCGTCCCGGAGCGTCGGCTGCGGCCGTATGCAGGAATATCCACTGGCTGTAGCGCGTGGCTCCGTTGTAGATCCGCAGCGACGGCGCGTCGCTGCGGCTCACGACGCCGACTATCCCGCCGCTTTCGTCGCTGGAACGCTCCCTGCCACCGGCCGCGGTGACAGCCGGCGGCGGCGCGGCGGCGATTTCTCCGGGCTGCTCCATCGTCGCGGGCGCACCCGGCAACTCTTCCATATCCGACTCGTAGAGGAGCCGGAATTCTCCGTCCTCCACCATTGGATCGCGGTACGGCCGCCGCAGAAAGCGTTCTTCGAGCAGCGTCTCGACGTCCGGCGGGAAGGCGCCGGCATAGGTGCGCTGGTAAAGCTGTACGGCCCGGGCGTACTGCTCGCCGCGGAAGGCGAGCTCCGCCTCGCGCTCCCGCCGGGCCGCCTGACTCCACACCGGCAGCGCCGCGGACATGAGGATGCCGGCAACGCCCAGGCTCACGAGCAACGCGCCCATCGCATAGCCCCGCTCCGCAGTGCGGACGCGGCTACCAGTCGCTGTAAAGCGTGCCGTCAATGGCCGTCCCCTCGTGGCCGCTGCGCACGTCGTATACGCCCGTGGCGAATGGATTCGAGGCATCGAACACCGGTTGCTCCGTCACCCATGACTCGGCCGAGTTCGTAAACGGATCCGCTGGCACGGCGCGCAGATAGCCGGCAGTCACCAGCGCGTTCAGCGCCGCAGGGTAGTCGCCGGTGTCGGCGTGGTACTGGTCGATCGCCTCGCGCATGCGGAACAGGTCCTCCTTGAGCACCGCCTCCCGCGAGCGCGTCAACGCGTTGCGGTAGCCGACCAGGGCGATGCCCGACAGGATCGAGATGAGCGAGATGACGATGGTCAGCTCGACCAGGGTCCACCCGTTTCGCCGCGCGTGCAGGAGGGCTACCAATTGCGATACCTCGTGCCGTCCAGCGCCGTGCCCTGAGCCAGCGAAAAGACGTCGTAGACATTGCCGCCGCCCCAGCGCCGCGCATCGGGTTCATCCTGATATGAACGCAGGCCCCATTCCCGGCTGCGCGTGATCGGATCAAGCGGCACCCGGCGCAGGAACCGCAGGCGTCCGGTCCCGTCCTCCCCTGCCAAAGGCTCGCCCGTTACGAGTGTCTCGAGATCCGGCGGGTACCCGACCGCCTCGATATCTCGCTCGGGGACTCTGATCGTGCCCAGGTCCACGGCGTCCTTGTAGCGGTCGATGGCGGTTCTCAGCTCGCGGAGCGTGCGCCGCAACTCGACCTCCCGCTGCCGCTGCATCGTAACCGTCGCCAGGGGCACGGCGGCGGAGGCCAATATGACGAGCAGCGCGCTCACCACGATCAGCTCGACAAACGAGTATCCGTCTCCCCTGCCGCGCGATCGCAATCGGCGGAATAACGTCATGGAGGCGTCCGGCTCCTAGCGGACGACAACGTCCGCCGGCGTGAAGCTGATCGCGATCGGCGCGCCGGCCGGCGTAAGCCCCACGCCGCTCGGCGTGAGCGTCGCCGACCCGGCCCGCAAGGCCTCGAAGACAACCGCCGCGAGCACCCCGGCGCCGGAAGCGCCCACCTGGTCGCCCGGCCGGGTCGCCACGAGGTCGATACGTCCGGCCGTCTGGTCGACCTGCTGCGTGAAGGTGACCTCCGCGCCGCCCTGCCGCATGAAGCTGCCCTCCTGCACCGAGCGCACGCGCAGCAGGCCCGGGTGGTAGCGCAGCGTGAGGGTGAGCGTTGAAACCTGCGACGCGCCGCTGATAAACAGCGGCACCGTGTACGGCCCCGCGCCCGCCCGCAGCTCCCCGTCCGGCAGCCGCGCGTCGATGCGCGCGCCGGCGCTGGGCAGTCCGGCAAGCGCCGGAGCCTGGTCCACGGCTGCAGCGTTTCCAGGGGCCGCCGGCCGCGACACCGCGCTTGCCGCCGCCGGCGCGGCCAGCGATCCGGGGCCGGTAACGCCGATATTGCGTTGGGTTCCGATGCGGATCGGGCTGACGTTTTCCTGCTTCAATTCGTGCGTCCGCACGATCCGCGGCGTCAGCAGCATGATGATGTCGGTCTGGCGGATGGTGTCCTCGTTGGACGAGAGCAGCGTGCGGATGATCGGCAGGCGCGCGAGGCCCGGGATGCCCCGGAGGGATCGCCGGTCCTGCTCCCGCAGCAGACCCGCCAGCAGGTTCGATTCGCCGTCGCGCAGCCGCAGGGTCGTCTGCACGCTACGGCTGCCGAAGGTGGGCATCGACTGTCCCGCCACGGTCAGGTTCGGACCGAGCGTGCTGTTCTCGACCTCGAGATCGAGAATGATCTCGTTCTCGAACGTCACGCGCGGCA
>JAGWAI010000041.1:6732-25653 GCA_021296485.1 Acidobacteriota bacterium | reverse complement strand
AAGGCGGTCGTGGGAATCGGAATTTCCTCGCCGAGGTTCAGAGTGAGGACCGCGCCTTCCTGGCCGCGCAACTGCGGTTTGGCGACGACGCGCGTCTCCCCGTCAGATTCGAGGAAATCCACCACCGCGGTCGGTACCGAGAAGAAGAAATCGCCCGCCCTGGTCAGCGGCGGCGCGCCGAAGTCGGGCGCCGTGGACAGTTCACCGGCGTTTGCGTCGGGGGCGAACACGGCGCCGATCGAGTAGTCGCCGAGGTCGAGGCCGAATTCGCGGGCGCGCTCACGGTTGACCTCCAGGATCTCGATGTCGACGATGATCTCCGCGCGCGGCTTGTCGTTGGACGCTATCACCTGCTCGATGACGGCGGTCACAGCCGGCGTCGCGCGCACCGTGATGGTGTTGGAGAATTCGTTCGGCACAATCTGCGGCTGCACGGGCATCGGTTGCCCGCCGCGGATGATCTGCGTCAACAGCTGGGACAGCTCCAGCACGTCCGCGTTGGAGATGTAGAACGTGCGAATGACCTGGTCCTCGTACTGCTGCCGCTTCTGCGGCGTATCTGGCGCCACGATGACGTTACGCGGGCCGAGGACCTTGTAGAAGTACTGGTTGGCCATCAGGATCTGGTCGAGCGCCTCCGCGACCGTCACCCCGTCGAGCTGCACCGAGTACTGCCGATCCTGGAACTGCTGGTCGTAGTTGATGTTGACGCCCGTCGCGTTGCCGATGAAGTCGAGGATCTCCTGCACGCTCTGGTCGACGAAGCGCAAGCTCAGCGGCTCGTCCGACGCGGGGTCGAGCAGCGGTGGCGCCGTTTGCCGGCTGGCGACGGCACGCATGTCCTCGATGGGCGCCCGGGGCCGGGACGCCTCGATCCGATCGCGGATCGCGCGTTCCAGCTCCGCCGCGCGGTAGAGTGCGTCGTTGTTGCCCGGATCGAGCTCTCCGGCGCGCCGGTACGCGCGCACCGCATCCGCCAGGGTGCCCGTTTCCTCGAGTGCCTGCGCCCGCGCGTAATGCTCCCGCGCCGCGTTGATCATCGCCCGGTGGAGGGCGACGCGGTACTCGGCGTTCTGCGGGTCGTCCTGGACCGCCTTGCGGTAGAACTCGACGGCGCTGTCCCAATCCTCTACCTGCGCCGCCCGCCCGCCGTCCCGGAAGGCCGCACCTGTCGCGCAGCCGGCGAGCAGGGCGGCCGCGGCCACCAATGCTGCCAGGCGCCGGTACGAACCGCTCGGTATGCTACGTTCCATCGCGTTGCAGGACCTGCCTTTCGCCGGTCAGCAGCAGCTCGACTTCCGCGCTGTCGAAGCCGATGCTCATGATTCGGTAGCGTCCGTCAATCGTGTCTCCCACGCGCCCCTGAAACACCGTGTCGCCATCCGACAGCACGGCGATGAACCCCGCGCTCCGCGGTGCATCCACCAGAGCGATGAAGCGTAGCGGTCGCCGGGCGGCGGGGCCATGCGTATTCGCGACAGGCGTGCTCGCACGCGACGGCGCTGGACGCCCGTCGGCCGGGCCTGGCGAACGTGCGCCGCCGCCGTCCTCGCTCGACCCGCCCCGGAATCGGAAGGGATTGCGGTCCGAGGCGACGCGCTCCGGCCGCGGAGCGTTCAGCACGTCCAGGCGCAATTCAAACGCTGCCTCGCCTACTGTATCAGTCTGCGCCCCGCGTCCCGCATCGCGGCTGCCCACCGCCGTTCCCGGCGGCGCCGTAGACTGGTCGAGACAGGCCGCGAGAGCGGCCGCGGCGATGGCTGCAATGACTGCTCGCCGCGACATCTACGTTGCCCCCTCGGCCGCCGGAAAGTAGGTGGACACACCGAGCGTCACCACCAGCGCGCCGTCGGATTCCGCCTCGCGCCGGCTCAGGGCAATCTCGTCGATGATGAGAAAGTCCGGCGCCGTCTCGATGGCCTCTACGAAACGCCGGATGTCGCCGTACCGTCCCGCCAGCTGCAGCGTTGTCCGCAGCCGGTCCAGCCGGGCGTCCTCGTCCGGGTCATGGTCGCTGGTGCGCCGCTCCAGGCTGAGGTCGTGCCGGGCAGCCAGCGCCGCCAGTTGCGGATAGGTGAGCGTGCGTGCCCGGGCGAGGTCGTGCGGCAGCACCTCTGCGTGGAATCTTCGCAACTGCCCGCTCGCGCGGTTGACGCGTTCCAACCGGGCGCGGGCGGCGCGCAGATCGGTCTCGCGCGCTGCGTGATCCTCGGTCGCCCGGGCGGCCCGTTGCCGGGCGGCCACAACGCCGGTCCGCGCCGGCTGCACGGCCAGTCCGTACAGCAGCAGGTCCGCGAGCACCAATATGCCGGCCGCCGCCACGGCCATGCGCTTTTCGGAAATAACCCGGCGGATCGATGTCATCGAGTCGCCTCACGGGCCGCCGGCGCGCCCGGCGGCGGCGGCACGTACTCTGCAATCAGGCTCGTCCTGTATCCGCCTTCCGCGGTCGCCTCTTCATCGCGCGGCAGTACCTGGCTGAACGTCCCGGTCGCTTCGAGCGCATCGATGAACGCCCCAATCTCGGGGATGCTCCGGCCCACCACGTCCAACGCGACGGTTGCGCCTGCGGCGCTGATGCGGGGCTGCACCGACACCAGCATCACGCCCCCGGGAAGCGTCTCCTCCAGATGGTTCAACAGCGCCGTCCACGAAAACAGGCGCCGGCCAATCAGCAGGTTCGCATCGGCTGTTGCGTCGGCCACGCGTTGCGGGTCGCCGCCGGCAACACTGCGCAGGATCTCCGCGGTTGCCGATGCAGTGGCCTGAGCCGCCGCTTCGTCACGGTCCGCCGCAGCGGCCAGCGCCGCCTGTTCGCGCGACAGGCCGTTCAGCGACAGGATGCCGGCCGCCAGAAATGCGCCTGCCGCCAGCACGGAAGCGCCCAGCAACAGGTGCACGGCGCGCTCGTTGTAGAAAGGCCGTGTCGAAAGATTGATCCGCAGCATGCGCTTACGCCGCCCGCTGATGCCAGCCGAGCAGGGCTCCGGCCGCGGCAGGCGGCACCGCCCCTCCGCCGTCCGGCCCGGCGGGCGGCGCCAGGGGCTCGATCGGCGCCGCGACGCTGGCCGCAAGCCGTCCGGCCAATGCCTCGACGTCCCGGCGCCCGGTCGCCAGTATTACCTGCCGCAGACCCGTGCCGCCGAGACGGTCTTCGTAGTACATGGCGGTCCGGTGCACCAGGTTCGGAAGGTCTTCGGCGCCTTCACCGGGCTGGCAACTGAACAAAGCCAACCCGCCGCCGCGCAGGACGGCTACCGAGTTGTAGCCGGCAGCCGCGTGCACCAGTAGCCGGTCTCCGGCTGGATGCGCCCGCGGCGCACCGGCCAGCGCCAGATTGAGCAGCGCAAGGCTCGCCGGTGTGACGACGCCGGGTTGCGCGCCGGCAGCGGCCGCCAGCGCTTCGTACTCTTCCACAATGTCCCGCCGCATCGCCACGACGACGAACGCCCGGGCGCCCTCAATCGGGGCCGCCGCACTCCAGGAAACCTGCGCGTCGTCCAGCTTGAAGGGGACGGCCTCGCGTACCTTCCAGCGGATCAGCCGTTCCAGCTCCGCGCGCCGCGCCGGCACCGTGTCGAAGCGCAGGATGGACACCTTCGCGGCGCTGTCCGGCACGACCAGGCTCACCCGCGGCTCACGCGGCGACAGGCGTTGGAACGCCTCGCGCACTGCTGCGGCTGCGGCCTCGCGGTTGCGCACGTTTGCGGCCGCAGGCGCCGGCGCCAGCGCGCCGGCCGGCAGCGCCACGTGGATGTGCCTCGCCACTGCCGGCGCCGTGCCTGCGGCTGTCGCCACGGCGGATACGCCGTCCGCCGCGATCTCGATCGCCGCGCTGGGCGCCGGCGTCGACAGCCATGCGCGCGCCGCTTGCCAGAGCGTCATTCGACGAATGTCACCTTGTTGATTTCGCGCAGCGTCGTGACCCCGCGCATGGCGCACTCGACAGCCGATTCCCGCAGAAACTGCATCCCCTCGGTGCGCGCCGCGTTACGGATCTCCGACGTCGGGCGGCGGGCAAGAATCAGCTCCCGGATCCGGTCGCTCAGATCGAGCAGCTCGCAGATGGCGGTGCGCCCGCGATAGCCGGTGCCGCCGCATTCGATGCAGCCAGCGCCCGCGTAGAACGTGCAGCGCGACGCCAGCGCCGGGTCGAGCCCGGATTCGTCGAGATCCCTGGGGCTCACGTCGATCGGCCGCTTGCATTCGGGACAGATGGTCCTTACGAGCCGTTGGGCCAGCACGCAGTTGAGCGCCGACACGAACTGGTACTCCTCGACCCCCATGTTCAGAAAGCGCCCCAGGACGTCGACGACGTTGTTGGCGTGGACCGTCGTGAATACCAGATGCCCTGTCAGGGCGGACTGGATCGCGATCTGGGCGGTTTCGGTGTCGCGGATCTCGCCCACCATGATCTTGTCCGGGTCGTGGCGGAGGATGGATCGCAGTCCGCGCGCGAACGTCAGGCCCTTCTTCTCATTGATCGGGATCTGCGTAATGCCCTTCAACTGGTATTCGACCGGATCCTCGATGGTGATGATCTTGTCCTCGGGCGTCTGAATCTCGGAGAGCGCCGCATACAGGGTCGTCGTCTTGCCGCTGCCGGTCGGCCCCGTCACAAGCACCATGCCGTACGGCTCGGCGATGTACTTGCGCAGGCGCCGCAGCTCGCGCTCCGGAAATCCGAGCACATCGAGCCGGAGCTCGCGAAACTGCTCGCTGATTGACTCCTTGTCCAGGATGCGGATGACTGCGTCCTCGCCGTGCACGCTCGGCATGATGGACACCCGGAAGTCGATTGACTTGCCCGGCATGCGCAGCTTGAACCGGCCGTCCTGCGGGACGCGCTTTTCGGCGATGTCGAGCTCCGACATCACCTTGATGCGCGACAATACGGCGGCGTGGAATTGCTTGTCGATCGGCCGCATGGCGGCCCGCAGCACGCCGTCGATGCGGTACTTCACGTGCACCGCGTCTTCCTGCGTCTCCACGTGGATGTCGCTGGCGCGGCGCTGGATGGCGGTGTATATCATCGAATCCACGAGGCGAATGACCGGGCTGATGTCGCTCGTCAGCCGCTCGACGGTAAGGCTCTCCCCGCCGTCCTCGTCTTCGCGCAACAACTGCAGCTCGAACCGCTCCGTCGCCTCGTCGAGCACGCGTTGCGACCCTTCGCTCTTCTTGAGGATCGATTCGATGGCCGAGGGCGTGCCGACCGTGATGGCGATCGGCGTGCCGAGCAGCAGGGACAGCTCGTCGAGGCCGGGCACGTCGGTCGGATCGGAAACGACGATCACCAGCGTGTCGCCGTCGCGGCGGCAGGGCACGAATCCGTAGCGCAGCATCAGGTCGACCGGAATCGAGCGGAACATGTCCTGGTCGACGTAGAACTGCGCCATGTCGACGTACTCGAGACGGTAGCGCTCGGCCAGGGCACGGGCGCGTTGCTCTTCCGCCGCCTGATTCGGCGCGGTCCCCTCGCGAGGTTGCGACGCCTCGGGCGTACGCGGCACGGTATCCGTCATTGAATGACCGCCCCGAGCTGCAGCAGCGGCATGTAGAGCGCGAAGAGCATGCCGGCGATGACGATGCCCAGAATGACGAGCAGCAGCGGTTCTATGAGCGTCATGAAGCGGCCGAGCGTCGTCTCGATCTCCTCGTCGAAGAAGTCGGCCACGCTGTCGAGCATCTCGCGCAACGCACCAGTCGATTCGCCCACCTCTACCATCCTGACGACAACCGGCGCGAATATCCGACGTTCGGTCATTGCATCCGCCAGCGAGCGTCCTTCACGGACCTCGCGGGCGACCACGCCGACCTCGCGCGCCATGTGACGGTTGCCGACGGATCGGCTCGCAACGTCGAGGGCGTCGACGAGCGGAATGCCGCCCCGCAGCAGCGTCGCCAGGGTCCGCGCCAGCTGCGACGTCGCAAATTTTCCGGCAATGGAGCCCACGCCCGGTACGCGCAGCAGCAGGCGGTCGCCGGAAACCGCCGTCTCAGTCCGCCGCCGCCAGGCCCATACCGCCGCCGCGACTGCCGCCGACAGCAGCATGATGCCCGGCAAGGCACCGCGCACGAACTCGGAGGCGGCGACGATCGCGCGCGTGGCCAGCGGCAACTCCGCGCCGAAGCCATCGTAGAAGTCGGCAAATGCCGGCACCACCTGCAACACGATGATCGCCACCACGACCAGCGACAAGCCCAGCAGCACGGCCGGATAGATCAGCGCGGAGATGGTCTTGCGGCGGACCGCCGCGAGCAGCCGCGCATGCGCTATATAGCGCCGGATGACCGGCTCGAGGCTGCCGCTCTTCTCGCCCGCCGTCAGCGAAGCGATATAGACGCCGGAAAAGGCCGGCCGCTGGGCCGCGAAAGCGTCCGACAGGGCCTCTCCGCCCTGGACGCGCTCGTGCACGTCGTCCAGCATCGAGCGAAGCGCCGGATTGTCGATCCGCCGCCGCAGAATGTCCAGCGACTCGACCAACGGCAGACCTGCCTTCAGCAGTGTCGCCAGTTCCTGATTGAGGACAATGAACTCCCGCTGGCCTGGACGCTGCCAGCCGCGCAGGGCAATCGGCCTGCCGCCGAATCCGCCGCGGCGCCGCAAGGAGAGAACGAGCAGGCCCTGCTCTTCCAGTTGGCGCCGTAGCTGCGCTTCGCCCTCGGCTTCGTACAGGCCCTCGACGATCTCACCGGACGCCATCCCGAGCCTGCAACGGAATTCCATTGAGTGGCGCACCCTGATGGGAGCGTAACCTGCTGAGGAAACCTAGTTTATCGGTCAGCAAGCTGTCAAAGGAACCACCCGCGGCGCGCTACTGCGCAGGGACGTCTTCTCTGTGGTCGGCGTCGAGTATCTGCAACACGCGGTCGACGTAGCGGCGCGTTTCCGGGAACGGCGGAACGCCGTGGTACCGGCGTACCGACCCCTCGCCGGCGTTGTAGGCCGCCAGTCCGGCGCGCATCCCGAACAGATCGAACAGGTAACGCAGATAGCGGGCCCCGGCGTCTATGTTCGCGGCGGGATCGAACGGATCGCCCACGCCGTAGCGCTCTACGGTTTCGGGCATCAGTTGCATGAGGCCCTTGGCGCCGCGCGGCGACTCGGCGTGGGCGCGGTAGCCGGATTCCACCTCAATCAGGGCGTGCAGAATCTCGGGGTCAACCCGATGCCGGTGAGCCGCGTCGCGCACGAGTGCGGCATAAGGCTTCGCCGGCAGCTCCGCTTCACCGATCGCGGCAACGGCCGTGACCAGCTGCGGCGGGGGCACCACCGCCGGCTCGATGCGATCTATCAGGCGCGCGTCGAACAGGACTTCGCCGCCTCCCTTGAGCGTAAGGACGATAGCGTTTCCCTCGACGCGATGTCCCGCGATCGACATCACCTCGCCTGACTTGAAGTGGACCACTTCGGCCGGTGCCGGAGCGTCGATCGGCGCCACCATCGTGCCCAGCGTCAATCCGGCGCAGGCAATCCCGGCGGTAAGAATACGCAGGTGTGCATGCCTTCGCAGGCGGCGGAAAGGAGCGGATGTCGTTGTCATCGCAGGGTGTTTCGGCACGAAACCGTTGGTTGTGCATGCTTCGCTCCAACCAACCCTGATCCATTTCTACAACAGTCCGACAGGTTTGGCAGCCGCGGCACAGGGCGTCGCGCGGCCGCCGTGCGGCCGATAGAGGCTAGAAAGCACCAGGTCTTGTAGTTAAGGTAAACCTCACCACAATATATTGTGGGTCGTAACAATTACGTAAAAAGGGCCGGCTGCTCAGCGGACATCGACGAACGCCTGGAACACGCGCACGCCGAGCCGTCGACCGTCGACGCTGCCACTACCGGGCGCCGAAGACGGCACGAAAGTCTGCCGGACTTGAAGGTCGATGCGCACGGTGCGATCCCCGCCGAGCTGTGCGCTCGCGAGAGGCACCTCGACAAACTGCCGTTCGAGGGAATCGAGCACGATGCGGCGCACGGGCTCGCCGTTGAGGACCATGTCCAGCTCCTGCCGGCCGCCCGGTACGAGGTCCGGCCGGCCGTCGAGGAGCAGCTGCAGTACTACGTCGGAGTACGGGTTGAGAAAGCTCAGCCCCGCGGATTCGGAGGTCCACCGCCAATGCAAACCGCCGCGGCCGGCAACCGACCCCGATTCCGTCCTGTACCATCCGTTAAGGTAGGTCAGCGCGTTGCGCTCCGTTGCCGCCTCGATCGTCAACGTGGCGGCGCGGTAGGAGCGCTGTCCGAGGTCGTGTCCGTCCAGCGGCAGACGGTCCCCGCGCGAAGCCGAGTACAGGCCCACGGCGACGGTCGCCCGTCCGAGGTACGACTGCTCCGGTATCGGCACGCGGCGCTCGTATGAGAGCGTCTGACCGGGGCGCCAACTGCTCGTTGCCGTCGGCGGATCATGGTCGTCCGTCCACAACAGGTTTCCGTCGACATCCAGGAAGTGCACGAATACGCGGTAGTCGTGATCCGACGGCTCGAATGCCGGCAACACCGTCAACGACAGCGCCGTATCGATCACGGAACCCTGCGGCGCCGTGTCGCGCGCAATGCGCATCTCGAGGGTCGCCACCGGCTCGACGGACTCGGCGCAGGACGCCCCGGCGAACATGGCCAGCGCCGCAAGCAGGCCGCGCGCTCGCTGTTCCGGCCGGCGGCGGCAGCGGCCAATGGCGGACATGCGAGTGGATTGCCGCATCTGCGGCAATATGTTACAGTCCCGGCGCGTTACGGCATCAGCCCGGCAAGCCGTGCCAATCTGTGCGGCAGAGGAAGCTCGCATGACACTGGAAGCACTCGGAATGGTCGAGACGAAGGGCCTCGTCGGCTCGGTCGAGGCGGCCGACGCGATGGTCAAGGCCGCCAACGTGCTTCTGGTCGGCAAGGAGTATATTGGCGCCGGTTATGTCACCGTGATGGTGCGTGGCGACGTCGGCGCCGTCAAGGCGGCCACCGACGCCGGTGCGGCCGCCGCCCGGCGTGTCGGAGAGCTCGTGTCGGTGCACGTGATTCCACGCCCGCACAACGAGGTCGAAAAGATACTGCCGCAAATCAGTGAGCCGGCGACGTAGCGTCAGCGTCCCCGGCCGCGCGCTGCTCACGGGCGCGCGCCACCAGTCACGCTCAGTGGGGCAATGAGTCAAGCTCCGCCTGCCTCCGATCGCGACCTGGCTTCCATCCACGAAGCGCGCGAGCTGGCCCGCAAGGCCAGGACGGCGCGCAACCCGCTCGCCGAGTTATCGCAGGAGCGCATCGACGTCGTCGTCGACGCGATGGCGCAGGCCGCCGCCGCCGAGGCCGAGCCGCTGGCGGCGCTGGCCGTCGAGGAAACCGGCTACGGCGTGGTTCGCGACAAGGTCCAGAAGAACCTGTTTGCCGCCCGCGAGGTCCACCGCTTCATACGGCCGATGAAGACGGTGGGCGTCATTCGCCGGGACGACGAGCGGAAGGTGCTCGAAATCGCCGAGCCCTTCGGCGTCGTCGCGGCAATCGTGCCGTCGACGAACCCGACGTCGACGGCGATCTACAAGATCCTGATTTCATTGAAGGCGCGCTGCCCCATCGTGATCAGTCCGCATCCGTCCGCGGTTCGCTGCATCACCCGCGCGGCTGACGTGATGGCGCGCGCCGCGGCCGCCAACGGCGCCCCTGCGAACGCGGTCAGCTGGATGACGACCGTGACTCTCGAAGGCACGCAGGAGCTGATGCGGCATCGCGACGTGGCCGTGATCCTGGCCACCGGCGGCACGGGGCTGGTGCGCGCGGCCTACTCGGCCGGCAAGCCGGCATACGGCGTCGGTCCCGGCAATGCCCCGGCGTACATCGAGCGCTCGGCCGATGTGCCGAAGGCCGTGCGCGACATCGTCACGGGCAAGACCTTCGACAACGGCGTGCTCTGCTCTTCGGAAAACTCGGTCGTCGTCGACGAGGCGATCGCCGGCGAGGTGACCCGCGAGCTGAAGAAACAGGGCGCCTACTTCCTGTCCGAGGCGGAACGAGCCGCGCTGGCGGCCGTGCTGGTCACTCCCAAGCACCTGCCGAACCCGGCGCTCGTCGGACGGCCGGCGCTGGAGATCGCCAAACAGGCCGGCTTGCAGGTACCCGCGGACACGCGCGTGCTGATAGCACCGCTCGAGGGGGTCGGGCGCGACCATCCGCTGTCGATCGAGAAGTTGTGCCCCGTGCTCTCGTTCTACGTCGTCAGCGACTGGCAGGCCGGATGCGAACGCTGCAAGGAGATTCTGGCATTCGGCGGCATGGGCCACACGATGTCGATCCACTCCCGCAACGACTCGGTCATCCTCGAGTTCGGTTTGCGGAAGCCGGCGTTCCGGATTGTCGTCAACACGCCGACAACGCACGGCTCGATCGGCCTGACGACCGGCCTCGATCCGGCGATGATGCTCGGTTGCGGCGGCCACGGCGGGAACATCACGTCGGACAACATCTCGCCGTTGCACCTGCTGAACATCAAGCGCGTCGCGCACGAACTGCGGCCCGCCGCCGCCCCGCTGCAGCCCGCTCCGGCCAGCGTCACACAAGCCGCCCCCGGCCGTTCCGGTCCGGCGCTGGACGGGGATCTGCTCGCGGCGCGCGTGCGCGACTTTCTGTCGGCGCGCGGCGTGAGCGCTGCGCCGCCGCCTGCGCCTGACGCTGCCCCACCGGTGACATCCGCCCCCGAGGCGCCTTCGTCGCCGGCCGCTCCGGCGCCGACTGCCCCGCCGGCCGAGGACGCGGCCGAACCGCAGCCTGTCGAATTCGTTTGCGAGGACGACGTGCGGCAGGCGGTACGCGAATCGCGGTCGATTGTCGTGGGCGAGCGCACCATCATCACCCCTGCCGCCCGTGATCTGGCCGCCCGGCATCAGGTATTCATCCACGCCGGCCTCTCGCAGTAGCTATCCGTACGCAGATCGCGGCACGCGCGCCGGCCGAACTCGCGGCAATTTCCGCCATCCAACGCACCGACGGGCGAGAGTGGCGGCTTCCCGACGTGGTGCGAGAATTGCTTGTCTCGGCTGCATGCTCGCCCGTCTCCGGTCGGCGGCGCTGTTCGGCGTCGATCCGTCGGTGGTGGAGGTCGAGGTCGACGTGTCGTTCGGCTTGCCGGCGTTCAACATGGTGGGCCTGCCCGATTCGAGCGTGCGCGAGAGCCGCGATCGAGTGCGCAGCGCCATCGAGAACTCCGGATTCGAGTTCCCCGCGCACCGCGTCACCATCAACCTGGCGCCGGCGGACGTGCGCAAGCGCGGCACTTCGTTCGACTTCGCAATCGCGGTCGGCGTGCTCGCCGCCAGCGGCGTTGTCACGCGCCGTGAGTTCAGCGGGCTGCTGCTGCTCGGCGAGCTGTCGCTGAACGGCCGCATCCAGCCGCCGCGCGGCGTGCTGCCGGTAGCGCTCGCGGCGCGGCGCAACAAGCTGACGCTGCTCGTGCCGGAACCGAGCGGGCGCGAGGCCGCGATTGTGCCGGATCTCAAGATCCAGCTCGTCTCTTCGCTGGCGGACGCCGTCGCCGTGCTGAACGAGGAACGCGCGGCACCCACGTTGCCGCGCACGCGCTTCGCGCCGCGCCGGCCGGAGAGCGACCGGGAATTGGCCGACATAAAGGGCCAGCGGACGGCCAAGCGCGCTCTGGAGATCGCCGCCGCCGGCCGCCACAACCTGCTGTTCGTCGGTCCGCCGGGCGCCGGCAAGACGATGATGGCCCACAGCCTGCCGGGCATCCTGCCGGCGCCCAGCTTCGAGGAGGCGATCGACACGACGGTGATCCACTCCGTGCTGGGTCTGGTACCGGAGACCGAAGGCATCCTGGGACATCGCCCGTTCCGTGCGCCGCATCACACGATTTCCGACGTCGCTCTGATCGGCGGCGGCCGCGAGCCGCGTCCCGGGGAAGTGAGCCTGGCCCACAACGGCGTCCTTTTCCTGGACGAGATTCCGGAGTTCGACCGGGGCGCTCTCGAAGTGCTGCGGCAGCCGATCGAGGACGGTGAGGTCCGGATAGCCCGCGCCGCGGGCGTGGCGACATTCCCGGCGAGCTTTCTGCTGGTCGCGGCGATGAACCCTTGCGCGTGCGGTCACGCCGACAGCCCGCGGCGGACCTGCCGCTGCACGCCCCAGCAGATTGGCCGGTATCGCGGGCGCCTGTCCGGACCGCTCCGCGACCGCTTCGACCTGACGGTCCCCGTGAAGCCGGTTCCCGCCGAGGTGCTTACCGGAACCGACACCGAGGAAACGTCCCGAGAAGTACGCGCGCACATCGAGGCCGCGCGCGCACGGCAACAGAAGCGGTACGGTGCGCAAGCCGGACGCACCAACGCCGATCTGCGCGGCGCCCGGTTGACGGCGGCCTGCACGCTGGCTGAGGATGGACAGCGGCTGCTCCAACGGGCGGTGGCACGTTTGGGGCTGTCCGCGCGCGGCTACGATCGCGTGCGCCGCGTGGCGCGCACGATCGCGGATCTCGACGGACAGGCAGCCGTCGGCGCGCCGCATGTCGCCGAGGCGCTCGGCTACCGCAGTTGGGGCGACACCTAGCAGCCTGTGGTGAAACCCCGCGTCGCACCGAGACCGGTCAGGCGCCCGGCTGACAAGGCGTGACGAGGGAGAATNNNNGGAACAACGCAGTTCAGGCGGGATGCATGGCCGGTCGAATGCAGCGGGGCTTTTACCACAGGCTGCTAGCCGCGCAGGTATGTCTTTCCCAACAGCGCCCGATATGGTAAAGTTTGTCCTCCCTTCGCGTGCCACTCCTGCGTGCCTGGGACGCAAGATCCATTCAAACACTGCGAGTTAGGCTGAGAGCTTGAACTGGCGTAAAAAAGCAGGTTGGCGACACGTGCGGAAGGCGGTGGCCGATGCAAGCCACACGCCCATGCTGCCTGTCGTCATTGCTGCCGTCATGCTCCTGGGGTATGTCGCCTGGGGCATGCAGGGGCGCATCGACCGCCTCGCGCTGCGCAACGCGCAACTGCAATTCGAGAACGCCGCCTACGAGGAAGCCGCGAACCGCCTGAGCGGCCAGATGACGTCGCTGCGCGTGACGCTCTCCGACCTCGCGCAGCGCACCGCTACCGACCCGGGCCTGGACGACTCCGTGAATCTCTTGCTCGAGGGCGCGAGCGCGTCCTCGGATCTGTCGAATCAAGACACCATGGACGCCGCCAGCGAGACGCTTGACCGGCTCCACGTGCTGCTGGGGTCGATCGACGGCACTCTGCAGGGCGTCAGGCACGGCGTGGCGTTCCGCGAGGCAGCGGCTGACGCCACGCCGATTATCTGGCCGGCGGACGGTTGGATTTCAGCCGGCTACGGCTACCGCACGGACCCGTTCAACGGCCGCCGCGATTTTCATCCGGCCGTGGATATTTCGACGCACAAGGGCGCGCCGGTCTATGCGACCGGCACGGGCCGCGTGGTTTCGGCCGAGCGGAGCGGCGGGTACGGCAACCTGGTGGAGATCGACCACGGTTTCGGACTGCTGACGCGGTACGGGCATCTCTCCGAGTTCTCCGTCGCCGTCGGCGACACCGTCGTCCGCGGCGACGTCATCGGCCGGGTCGGCAATACCGGACGGGCGACCGGGCACCACGTGCACTACGAGGTCTGGGTAAACGGTCGGACGCTAAATCCCCGCAAGCTGCTGCTCGACACCCGCACCGTCGCGGCGAACTAGCCCGCATCTTGACGGAAATTCGTCCCTTCCATAGAATCGCAGTATCCCTGCGCTAGCCGTCTCGCATACCGTGTTGCCTGCCGCGAGCACCCCCGGGCCGGGGCCGTACCAGAGCAATTCCGGCCGCCCGCGACAGGCGTTCGCGCAGTTTCTGTTCCAGACGTGATGCTCCAGAAAATCCTGGCCAAGGCGTTCGGTACCGAGAATCAGCGTCTGCTGAAACGACTGCAGCCGCGCGTCGTCGAGATCAACGCGCGCGAGCCGGAGATCCAGGCGCTATCCGACGACCAGTTGCGCGCAAAGACGGATGAATTCCGCACGCGGGTCGAACGCGGCGAAGGTCTGGACGATCTGCTGGTGGAGTCATTCGCCGTCGTCCGGGAGGCCGGCTGGCGCACCCTTCAGATGCGCCACTTCGACGTGCAGCTGATCGGCGGCATGGTGCTGCACCGCGGCACCATCGCCGAGATGAAGACCGGAGAGGGCAAGACGCTGGTGGCCACGCTGGCGGCGTACCTCAACGCGCTGGGCGGCGACGGCGTGCACGTCGTGACCGTCAACGACTACCTGGCCCGGCGCGACTCCGAGTGGATGGGACGCATCTACCGCTCGCTCGGCATGACGGTAGGCGTGATCCAGCACGACATGCAGGATCAGGAACGCCAGGCCGCGTACGCCTGCGACATCACCTACGGCACGAACAACGAATTCGGTTTCGACTATCTGCGCGACAACATGAAGTTCGAGATGGCGCGCTTCGTGCAGCGCGGACACCACTTCGCCATCGTCGACGAGGTGGACAGCATCCTGATCGACGAGGCTCGCACGCCGCTGATCATCTCCGGACCGGCCGAGCAGTCGACGGAGCTGTATTACGAGGTGGACCGCGCCATTCCGCACCTCAAGCAGGGCGCCGTCACCCAGGGCAACGTACCCGCAGAGAAGCGCGAGGAGCTGGAGTCGACCGGCGACTTCCTGAAGGACGAGAAGCACAAAACGGTCTCCCTGACCGAGACCGGCATGGCGAAGGCCGAGAAACTGCTGCGGCACCGGCTGCAGCCGGGCGGGCTGTACGACCCGGCCAACATGCCGCTGCTCCACCACGTGAACCAGGCGCTGCGCGCGCACGCGCTGTTCCGCCGCGACGTCGACTACATGGTCAAGGAGGGTCAGGTCGTCATCGTCGACGAGTTCACCGGCCGGCTCATGCCCGGACGCCGCTGGAGCGACGGGTTGCACCAGGCGGTAGAAGCGAAGGAGAAGGTGAAGATCGAGCGCGAGAACCAGACGCTCGCGACCGTCACGTTCCAGAACTACTTCCGCAAGTACGACAAGCTGTCCGGGATGACCGGCACCGCCGAGACCGAGGCGCCCGAGTTCGCCAAGATCTACAAGCTGGACGTCGTCGTGGTGCCGACCAACCGCACGCTCGTGCGCGCACCGAGACCGAGAAGTACCAGGCCATCGTCGACGACATCGCCGAACAGCAGCAGGCCGGCCGGCCGGTCCTGTGCGGCACCGTATCCATCGCCAAGTCCGAGCGGCTGTCTTCCATGCTCAAGCGGCAGGGCCTCCGCCACGTGGTGCTCAACGCCAAGTATCACGAGCGCGAAGCGGAAATCGTGGCGCAGGCGGGCCGCCAGGGGCGCGTCACCATTGCCACCAACATGGCCGGCCGCGGCACGGACATCCTGCTGGGCGGCAACCCGGAATACATGGCGCGCCAGCAGGGGCTCAAGGAGGAAGTGGCCGTCGAGGTCCCCAAGGCGGAGTTCCGCTACATTGACGACGAGTCGTCCGTCTACTTCTCGCACGAGGATCGCTACTACCGCATCCCGCGGGCGGCCTGGGAGCGGATATTCGGCCATTTCCAGAGCCAGACCAACGCCGAGCATACGGAGGTCGTGGCCAGCGGCGGGCTCCACATCATCGGCACCGAACGCCATGAAGCGCGGCGCATCGACAACCAGCTGCGCGGCCGGGCGGGCCGCCAGGGCGACCCGGGGTCGTCCCGCTTCTACCTCTCGCTCGAAGACGACCTGATGCGTATCTTCGGCTCCGACCGCATCTCCGGCCTGATGGACCGCCTGGGGATGGAGGAAGGGGTGCCGATCGAGCACAAGATGGTGACGCGCGCCATCGAGCGGGCGCAGACGCAGGTGGAAGCGCAGAACTTCTCGGTCCGCAAGCACCTGCTCGAATACGACGACGTAATGAACAAGCAGCGTGAGAACGTCTACGCGCTGCGGCGCGAGCTGCTGGAGGGCACCATCCGGCTCGACGAGGACGACGAGGAAGAGAGTCGCGAGGTCGACACGCGCGCCTATCTGATGACGCTGGCCGAGGGGCTCGTGTTCGAACAGGTGGAAGCGATCTGCGGGCCGGACGTCGACCCCGAAGAGTGGGATCTGGACGCGCTGCGGCAGTACGTGGGCAGCGTGTTCGGCCTGGACGGCGAGCAGCTCGCGGCCGTCGAGCTGGCGGATCTGGGCAGCGACGAAATCGGTCAACTGCTCTGGGACGCGGCGGTTGCAAAGTACGAAGCCAAGGAGCAGGACGTCGACGCGGCCATGCTCCGGCGCGTGGAGCGCGACATCATGCTCCAGGTGGTCGACGTGCAGTGGAAGGACCACCTGTACAGCCTCGATCACCTGAAGGAAGGTATCAGCCTGCGCGGCTACGGCCAGCGCAACCCGCTCGTGGAATACAAGCGCGAGAGCTTCGCGATGTTCCAGGGGATGAAGGACCGCATCGACGAAGAGACCGTGAAGTACCTCTGGCGGCTGCGGCCGGTCGCCCAGGGCGAAGACGCGGCGGTCCGCCAACCGGCGCTGCGGCGCGCAACGCCCCTCTCGTACAGCGCGCCGCGGGCGGCGGCGCCCGCACTGGTCGGTGCGGCGGCGGCAGCCGGCGGCGGCCCTCGTCCCGCGCGCACGGGCGGGGACGACGCGGCGGTTCAGACGGTTCGGCGCCAGGCGCCGAAGGTCGGACGCAACGACCCCTGTCCATGTGGAAGCGGGAGAAAGTACAAGAAGTGCCACGGGGCCTGACCATGGAGATACCAGCCGGAATTCCGCAGGACCGCCTCACGAGCGCTGATATCCAGACCGCGCTCACGTTCGACGACGTGCTGCTCGTGCCGCGGCACTCGCGCGTGCTGCCGAGCGAGGTGGACGTGTCAACCCGCTTCACCCGCAACACGTCGCTGCGGGTGCCGCTGGCGAGCGCGGCGATGGACACCGTCACGGAGGCGGGCATGGCCATTGCCATGGCGCAGCTTGGCGGCATCGGCATCATGCACAAGAACCTCGACATCGCGGAGCAGGCGTCTGAGGTCGATCGCGTCAAGCGGTCCGAGAGCGGGATGATTGTCAACCCGATCACCCTCTCCCCCAACAGCACCGTCTTCCAGGCGCTGGAGTTGATGAAGAAGTACCGGATCTCCGGCGTGCCGATCACCGCGGACGGCCGCAACGAAGGCCGCCTCGTCGGCATCCTCACCAACCGCGACCTGCGCTTTCTGGACGATTTGCACCGGCCGGTGTCGGAGGTGATGACGCGCGACAACCTGATCACGGTAGCGGTCGGGACGACCCTGGAGCAGGCGAAGGAGATCCTGCACCAGCATCGGGTCGAGAAGCTGCTCGTCGTGGACGACGACTTCAATCTGCGTGGCCTGATTACGGTCAAGGACATCCAGAAGATGATCAAGTACCCCGGCGCCAGCAAGGACGGGCTCGGGCGCCTGCGGGTCGGGGCTGCGGTCGGGATCGCCGCCGATACGATCGAGCGCGCGGAAGCACTCGTCGCGGCGCACGTGGACGTGCTGGTGCTCGATAGCGCGCACGGCCATTCCCAGAATGTCATCGACATGGCGCGCAAGCTGCGCGCGGCGTTTCCGTCCACGGACCTGATCGCCGGCAACGTGGCGACCGCCGCGGGCTGCGAAGCGTTGATCGACGCCGGTGTCGATGCCGTCAAGGTAGGGATCGGATCCGGTTCAATCTGCACCACGCGCGTCGTGGCCGGCATCGGCGTGCCGATGGTGGCCGCCGTCGCGGACTGCGCCCGCGTCGCCAGCCGGCACGACGTGCCGATCATCGCCGACGGCGGCATCCGCTATTCCGGCGACATCACCAAGGCGCTGGCCGTGGGCGCCAGCAGCGTCATGATCGGCAGCCTCTTCGCCGGCACGGACGAAAGTCCCGGGGAGCTGATTCTGTACCAGGGCCGCAGCTTCAAGGAGTACCGCGGCATGGGCTCTATCGGGGCGATGCGACGCGGCAGCCGCGACCGCTACTTCCAGGAGGAGTTCGATCTCGCGCCGCTGCAGAACGAGGACGGCGCCGGCAAGCTCGTGCCTGAGGGCATCGAGGGCCGCGTGCCGCACAAGGGCAGCGTCGGCTCGATGATCCACCAGCTCGTGGGCGGGGTGCGCGCCGGCATGGGGTACTGCGGGGCGCCGACCATCGCCGACCTGCAACGCGACTGCCAGCTCATCCGGATCACCGCGGCGGGGGTCCGCGAGAGCCACGTCCATGACGTGGTCATCACCAAGGAAGCCCCGAACTACCGCAGCGAATAGCCCGCCGGGCGCAGCGTCACGCTACGGCCGTTCTATGCGAATCGAGCGCGTCTCGGCGCCGTCGTCCTCGATATGCACCTGCACGGCGCCGTCGAGCGCCCGCGGGAGCCGGTCGGCCCACTCGATAGCGACAAACCCGGCGGCCGACATCATCTCGTCCAGCCCCAGGTCGTCCGCCTCGACAGCCGACAGCCGGTAGAGATCCACGTGCGTCACCGGCAGGCGCCCGGCGTACTGCTGGATGAGCGTGAACGTCGGACTCGTCACCTCTTCCGGCTCGCCCCCGGCGCCCGCGAGCAGACCGCGGACGAAGGCGGTCTTTCCCGCGCCGAGCTCGCCGAACAGCAGCACGGTCCCGCCGTCGGGCAGCTCGGCCGCGAGCTCACTCGCGATCCGTACCGTGTCCGCTTCCGAATGACTCCGGATCACTCGTTTCACTGACAGCGTTCCCCAATGCGGCGATGATGTCCGTGGCGGTAAGCGCAACCTCTCCGGTCTTGCGGGCCGCGATGTCGGCGGCCAGTCCGTGCAGGTAGACCGCCACCTTGCAGGCCTCGGCCGTACTTGCGATCTGCCCAATCCAGGCGGCAGTCACCCCGGTCAGCACGTCGCCCGCTCCCCCGCTCGCCATGCCCGGGTTGCCGGTGAGATTGATGGCAA
>JAGWAI010000041.1:0-6504 GCA_021296485.1 Acidobacteriota bacterium | reverse complement strand
CGGGCGTTTTCGAGAAGCCCGTGCACGAGTGCGGACGCACCGGGCCCCGTGCCCAGTCCGGGTCCGGCCGCGAGCACGTCGCACGGCGCTTCGAGCACTGCATCCAGCGCCCCGGCGCCCACCACGCCGGGGGCCTCCTCCTCCAGCGGCAGCGTCATGTACTCGGGCGCCCCGGCCGCCACCGCCGGCACACACGAGCGCGGCACGCCAACCGTGACCAGCCCGGCTCCGGATTTGAGCGCACCCATGCCCGCCAGACAAGCCGCTCCGGTGCGGCCGAGCGAGCCGGCCACGATCAGCACGTGACCGAACGTGCCCTTGTGCGTTTCTTCAGCCCTGTCCGGGAGGAGCGCCCGGACCGCGTTGGGCGTCACCAACTCCAGGCGCGGTCCGGCGGCATCGTCGATGATGAACTCCGGGATCCCGATATCGGCCACGAATACATCGCCGGCACAGGCGCTGCCGGGCGGAAGCACCAGCGGAATCTTCGGAGCCGCCAACGTGACTGTAAGGTCGGCGTCGACCGCCGGGCCGATCAGGCGGTGGCTGTCCGCGGACAATCCCGTGGGCAGATCGATCGACACGATCGGCACCGCCGCGGCATTGACGTCGGCCACCACGGCCGGCAGCATCCCGCTGAGAGGGCGGTTGAGACCGGTCCCGAGCATGGCGTCCACTATCAGATCGCACGCCGTCAGCACCGGTTCCTGGCGCGCCCAGGCGACGGCGTCCGGAACCTCGACCACATCAACGCCCAGACGCCCGAGCACATCGAGGTTAGTGCGCGCATCGCCTCGCACGTCCGCCGCCGCGCCCAGAAGGAATACCGCGACGTCCGTTCCGCGCTGCCGGAGCGCGCGGGCCGCGACGAATCCGTCGCCGCCGTTGCTGCCGCGGCCGCACAGCACCGCAACGCGGCATTCCGCCAGATCGTCGAAGGTCGACGCGAGGATCTCCACCACCCGGCGGCCGGCATTCTCCATCAATACGATTGATGGAATTCCGATCTCTTCGATCGTGCGACGGTCGGCTTCGCGCATCTGCGCCGTGTCGAGCACACGCATGGCAGGATGGCCTGTACACTAGCACGCATCCGCCCGCGTCAAGGACGCGGAAGGGTCTGCTCGCGCGAGCCGGGGGTTTGGGGCTCAGCCCCATCTGACTAATGCAATACGCCGCAGTGAATGTGAATGGACGGATAAGCGACGCCGCGACGGCAGTCGTGCCGGTATTCGACCATGGCTTTCTGTACGGCGAAGGGGTGTACGAAACGCTCCGGACGTACAACCGCCGACCCTTTCTGCTCGAGCGCCATTTCGACCGCCTGCGCGCCTCGGCGGCGGCCATCGGTCTGACGATTCCGCTCGGCGACCGTGAGTTCGCCGAGCGCATCGACGCCACGGCCGCGGCCGCGCCGGTCGCCGGCGAATGCTACATCCGGCTGCTCGTGACGCGCGGCGTCGGGGATCTGAGCTACGACCCCGAAGTCTGCGGCGAACCGACGGTGATCATCATCGTCAAGCCCCACGCCGAGACGCCCGCCGAGACCCGGGCCCGCGGCATCGGGATCATCGTGTCGTCCGTCATGCGCAATCACCCGGCCGCCGTCGATCCGCGCATCAAGTCGAACAATCTGCTGAACAATGCGCTGGCCATGCAGGAAGCGCTTCGCCGCGGGGCCAAGGAGGCGCTGATGCGCAATCACCGCGGCGAATTCTCCGAGTGCTCCCAGTCGAATTTCTTCCTCGTCAGTGGCGGCGAGGCGCTGACGCCGCCGCTGGAAGCCGGTTTGCTCGAGGGCGTCACGCGGGACTTCGTCTTCAAGGTGGCGCGGTCCGTCGGCGTGCCGGCCCGCTACGCGGTGCTGCGGGACGCCGACCTCGCGCACGCCGACGAGATGTTCATCACGAGCACGACGCGCGAGGTGCTGCCCGTAACCGTTGTCGACGGCCGGCCGGTAGGCGCGGGCGCGCCGGGCCCGGTGACCCGTGCCCTCGCGGATGGATTTCGCGCGCGTGTGAACGAACTCTGCCGCGAGCCCGCGCGCAGTCAGGCGTAGGAGTCGACGGGCGGACAGGCGCAGAGCAGGTTGCGGTCGCCGAGCGCGTCGTTGATGCGGCTTACCGGCGGCCAGTACTTGTGGCGCCGCACGAACGGCAGCGGAAACGCGGCCTGCTCGCGCGTGTAGGGATGCTCCCAATCGGCCCTGATCAGCTCCTCGACCGTGTGCGGGGCGTTCTTGAGCACATTGTCCGAGCGGTCGGCCGCGCCGTCGATGACGGCCTCAATCTCACTGCGTATCGCAATCATCGCGTCGCAGAAGCGGTCCAGCTCGTCGCGCGCCTCGCTCTCGGTCGGCTCCACCATTAGCGTCCCGGCCACCGGAAACGACACGGTCGGCGCATGGAAGCCGTAGTCGATCAGCCGCTTGGCCACATCGTGCTCGGTAACGCCGGCCGCGGCGCGGAAGGGGCGCAGATCGAAGATCAACTCGTGGGCCACCCGCCCGTTCGACCGGGCGTAGAGCACGTCGAAGTACGGTTCCAGCCGGCACTTGATGTAGTTGGCGTTCAGGATGGCGACGCGGCTGGCGGCGGTGACGCCTTCGCGGCCGAGCAGGCGCACGTATGCGTGTGAGATCAGGATGATGCTCGAGCTGCCCCACGGCGCCGCCGCCACCGGCGGTATGGCCGCCGCACCGCCCGTGGCAACGACCGGGTGGCCGGGCAGATAGGGCGCCAGGTGCCCCGCCACCGCGATCGGCCCCATGCCGGGCCCGCCGCCGCCATGCGGAATGGCGAATGTCTTGTGCAGGTTGAGGTGGCACACGTCGGCCCCAATAACCGCAGGGCTGGTCAACCCGACCTGGGCATTCATGTTCGCCCCGTCCATGTAGACCTGCCCCCCGCGGGCGTGCACGATGTCGCTGACCTCGCGGACGCGATCCTCGAATACGCCGTGCGTCGACGGGTAGGTAATCATCAACGCGTTCAGGCGCTCGGCATGCTCCGTCGCCTTGGCTTCGAGATCGGCCACGTCGACGTTGCCGTGCTCGTCGCAGGCCACGATGACCACCCGCATTCCGGCCATCGCGGCGCTGGCCGGGTTCGTGCCGTGCGCCGAGGCCGGTATCAGCACCACGTCACGGCCGTGCTCGCCGTGGGCCCGGCGCCAGGCGCGAATGACCATCAGCCCGGCCAGCTCGCCCTGGGCGCCCGAATTCGGTTGCAGCGACACGGCGTCCAGACCGGTTATGGCGCGCAGCGCCGCCTCCAGCTCGGCGAACACCGCGTGGTAGCCGGGCGCCTGGTCGGGCGGGGCAAACGGATGCACGGCGCCGAACTCGGGCCACGTGACCGGGCGCATCTCGGTCGCCGCGTTCAGCTTCATGGTGCAGGAGCCAAGGGGAATCATCGAGCGGTCCAGGCTGATGTCCTTGCGTTCGAGGCGCCGCAGATAGCGCATCATCTGCGTCTCCGACTGGTGGCGGTGGAACACCGGATGCGCCAGAAACGGACTGCTCCGGCGCAGGCCGTCCGGCCAGTCGGCGACCGCCGGCGCGGGTTCGTTCCGCCGCTCCGACGCCGCCTCGAGCACTGCCGCGAAGAGACTCACGATCTGTTCGACATCAGACGGTCCGGTCGTCTCGTCGAGGGCTATGCCGACGTCCGTCTCGCCGGCGTAGCGGAAATTGATGCCTTCCGCCTCCGCCGCATGGCGGATCCGGTCGCGCGTCTCCGCCGAGCCGACGGCCACCCGCAGAGTGTCGAAGAAGCAGGCGTGCCGCAGGCTGACGCCGAGGCCGCCGAGGTCGCGCGCGAGGCGCCGGGCCAACCCATGCACGCGCCGTGCAACGGCGCTGATCCCGTCGGGCCCGTGATAGACGGCGTAGAATCCGGCGATGTTTGCCAGCAGGGCCTGCGCCGTGCAGATGTTCGACGTGGCCCGTTCGCGCCGGATGTGCTGCTCGCGCGTCTGGAGCGCCATGCGGTACGCCGTGCGGCCGTGCGCGTCGGCCGACACACCGATCAGGCGGCCGGGAATTTGCCGCGCATGCGCCTGGCGTGTTGCGAAGAACGCGGGATGCGGCCCGCCGTAGCCGAGCGGCACCCCGAAGCGCTGGGCGCTGCCGACCGCCACGTCCGCGCCCCACTCGCCGGGTGGCGTCAACAGGGTCAATGCGAGCAGGTCGGTGGCGACCGCAACGTACGCGCCGGCCTGGCGCGCGCGCGAAACGACGGCGGACGGATCCGCGACGGCGCCGTCCGCGTCGGGGTACTGGATCAAGACGCCGAAGGTGGACTCGTCAAGCTCGACGGCCGCCGTATCTCCGACCACCAGCTCCAGGCCCAGCGGCGCCGCGCGCCCGCGCACCACCTCGATGGTCTGCGGCAGACAGCGATCCGAGACGACGAAGCGGTTCGCGCTGCCCGGCCGGCGCGCGCGGATGCGGTGGAGCATCGTCATCGCCTCGGCGGCGGCCGTGGCCTCGTCCAGCAGGGAGGCGTTCGCCACTTCCATGCCGGTCAGGTCCTCGACCATCGTCTGGAAGTTGAGCAATGCTTCCAGGCGTCCTTGCGCCACCTCCGCCTGATAGGGGGTGTACGGCGTGTACCAGCCGGGATTCTCCAGCACGTTGCGCAGGATCACGCTCGGCGTGACGCAGCCGTAGTAGCCGAGGCCGATATAGGATCGCGTCGGCCGGTTTCCGGCCGCCAGCCCCCGTAGGCGCTCCAGATAGCCGGCCTCCGTCTCGCCCGGCGGCAGGTCCAGCGGCGCCGTCAGGCGGTTCGGCTCCGGAATCGTCTCCTCGATCAGGGCGTCGAGCGACGGCGCGCGGACGACCTCCAGCATGTCGTCGAGGTCGGCGGCGCGCGGCCCGATGTGGCGGTGCTGAAAGCTCTCTGGCGGGTCGACCGGCATCTACTTCACGATCTCACCATAGCCGGCGGCATCGAGCAGTGACAACAGCTCGTCGGGATTGTCCAGCCGGACCGCAATTAGCCACGTCGAGTATGGATCCTGGTTGACCTGCTCGGGCTGCTCGGCGGCGGCGGCGTTCACCTCGACTACCTCCCCGGACACCGGGCAGTACAAGTCGGATACCGCCTTCACCGATTCGATCGAGCCGAACTGATCGCCCTGTGCGAATGTGCGGCCCACCTCCGGCAGCTCGACGAACACGACGTCGCCGAGCTGCTCCTGGGCGAAGGCGGTGATACCGATCCGGCCGCGGTCGCCGTCGACCGCTATCCACTCGTGGTCTTTCGTGTAGCGCAGCTCACTGGGAATCATTTCTGCTCAGCTCCGGGGGCGCTTGTAGAACGGCATCCGCACGATGCGCGCGCGCAGCCGCCGCCCGCGCACGTCAATGGCGATTTCCTTGTCGATTTCAGCCGCCTCGACCGACACATAGGCCATGCCGATGGCCTTGTTGACGAACGGCGTCTGCGTGCCGCTCGTGACGCGCCCGGCCGGCTCGCCGTCAGCATATACCTGGTAGCCCTGCCGCGCGATGCCGCGCTCGAGCATCTCGAAGCCGACCAGCTTGCGGGCGGCCCCGTCGCGCTTCTGCCGTAGCAGCGCCTCGCGGCCGTTGAAGGCCGGCTTGTCCCAGCCCACAATCCAGCCGAGACCCGCCTCGATTACCGTCGTCGTCTCGTCGATGTCGCTGCCGTGCAGGCGCATGGCCGCTTCCAGCCGCAGCGTGTCGCGGGCGCCGAGCCCGGCCGGCTGAATGCCGGCCTCCGCCCCGGCGTCGAGCAGCGCCATCCATAGCCGATCGACCACGTCCGGCGATGAGAACAGCTCGAATCCGTCCTCCCCCGTGTATCCGGTGCGGGAGATCGTGACCCGCATGGCCGCCACCTCCCCGGTGACGAACCGATAGTAGCGAAGACCCGCCAGATCCTCCGCCGTCAGCGGCTGCAGAATCTCCTGCGCGCGCGGTCCCTGCAGCGCGATCAGCGCGTAGCGGTTGCTCGTGTTTACGGCGAACGTATCTTCGATCCCCGCCAATTCCTTGCGGATCCAGGCCGTGTCCCGTTTCGTGTTCGCCGCGTTGGTGACCAGCAGAAAGTGATCGTCCGCCAGCTTGTAGACGAGCAGGTCGTCGAGAAACGTCCCGTCGGGGGTGGTGAGCGCCGAGTACTGCGCCTGGCCGACTTCGAGCTTTGCGGCGTCGTTGCACGAGATGCGCTGCACGGCCGCCAGCGCCCCGGAGCCGGCGACTTCCACCTCGCCCATATGGCTCACGTCGAACAGGCCGGCAGCGCTGCGAACGGCCATGTGCTCCGCCGCGATGCCGGCGTACTGCACCGGCATCTCCCAGCCGCCGAACGGCACCATCCGCGCACCGAGAGCCTGATGGCGCGCGTGGAGCGCCGTCCGTTTCAGCGAGGTTGCGGGACTCGGGGGCATCGCGGCAGGACTCGAACGGCAGCGCGGTTCGGCGACCTCTCCGAAAGTACTATGCGCTTCGACGGCCGGTCAAGAAGCGTCGCG
>JAGWAI010000040.1:25959-28162 GCA_021296485.1 Acidobacteriota bacterium | reverse complement strand
CGAAGCGGCGTGAGGGAGTACGCCCCGCCACCGCGAGCGGATCGGCGGCCGCAGCAGAAGGCTGGTGAGAAATGCGGGCTAGTCCCGATCGACGGCGATGAGCGTCCGGGCAACCTCGATCGCCGCGTCGGTGGTGGCGACGTCTCCTTCCAGTTGCCGTTCGTAGACCTGCTTCAGGATCCGTCCGATGCGCGGGCCGGGCGGCAGGCCGAGCTGCAGGAGGTGGCGTCCGAGCAGCAGCGGCGCCGGCGGCGCATGCTCGACGCCGAGACTCCGGGCGCGTTCCAGGAACCAGTCCATCGCCGAGCAGTCGAATTCGCCCGTCCGGCCCAGGCAGTCGGACTTGGCGAGGCGGGCCAGCAGTTCGAGATCGACCTTGCGCGCGAGCCGGCGGAACGCGCCGTCGCCGACGCCGTCGCGCGCGGTGCGCCACATGCCGGGCTTGAGGTGGTGCGCGACCAGTCCGAGCACCTGCCGGCGGACGTCGTAGCCGTCCAGAGAGTGGACATTGAGCCGGTCGAGGAATGCCGTCGCGGGTGCCACGCCTGCCTCCTCGTGGTTCAGCGACCGGATGCGGCCGTCGATGTGCGCGGTGGTGGCCGGTTTGCCGAAATCGTGGCATACGGCGCCGAGCATCACCGCGACCTGCTGCGGCCGCGGCAGGTCGTCAATCCGCCCGCGGGCCTGGTCGACCACCATCAGCGTATGGATCCAGACGTCGCCTTCCGGATGCCATTCCGGTTCCTGCGGGCAACCGACAAGCGCCGCAAGCTCGGGAAACAGGCGTTCGACGACGCCGATATCGCGCGCGAGCGCAAGGCCGATCGACGGCCGCCGGGCGCGCAGCAGGAGCTTGTCGAGCTCCCCCCAAATCCGTTCCGCCGGCAGATCGTCGAGCGGAATGGTGCGGCAGACCGCCTGCGTCGGCGCGTCCACGTCGAATTCGAGACGCGCCGCGAGCTGCATCGCGCGCAGCACGCGCAGGCTGTCGTCGCCGAAGGTCGTCGGATCGACCATGCGCAGGCGGCGGGCGGCGAGGTCCGCGCGGCCATCGTGGGGATCGAGGTATTCCCGCTGCAACGGATCCCAGGCGATGGCGTTCACCGTGAAGTCACGGCGCCGCGCCGCCGCCGCCAACGGCAGCGCCGGGTCGCCGGTCACGTTGAATCCGCGGTGGCCGCGGCCGGCCTTCGACTCGGTGCGGGGAAGCGAGACGTCGAGCGGACCGAGCTTGAAGACGGCGAAGCTGGCGCCTACGCTGTTGACCGCGCCGAGTCCGGCGTTCAGCCGGCAGGCCGTACGCCTCGATGTCGATGTCCTTGGAGGTGCCGCCGAGCAGCGTGTCGCGCACCCAGCCGCCGACGATCAGCGCGCGACCGCCCGCGTCCCGCACGGCGCGCGCCACGCGGAGTGCCAGATCCAGTTCGTCAGACATCGCGCGCGACCCGGAAACCGTAGTCGGTATACCGGAAGGACGGATCGAGCTTGCTGCGGGCGGCGCTGCGGCTGATGGTGAAGGCATGCCTCCATGACCCGCCGCGGGACGCGCGCCGCACCCCCGTGTCCGGCCCGCGCGGGTTCCGCCGCGGCGAACCGGCATAGTAGCCGGCCGCGTGCCAGTCGGCGCACCACTCGTGAATGTTGGCGGCAATGCCGCGCACCCCATAGGCGTTCGGCGGGCCGAGCGCGACCGGCCAGGGGCCATCCAGCGGACCCTTGCCCGCCTGCGGAATCCATGCCGGGATCGCACCGCCGCCCGGGTAGGCTTCGCCCTCCCGTCCCGCGCGCGCGGCGCGTTCCCACTCCGCCTCGGTCGGCAATCGTGCGGGGTCGTTTTTCCTCTTGGGCGTCTGTCCAGCTCACGCCCTCCTCGGGCAGATCGGGTGGGGTTATGCGGGGCCTGCCCAATTCGCGGGGCGCTGCGCGCCCCGTCGCCGCCAGGAAGCGCGCGTACTGCGCGCGCGTCACGGGGTCGACCGCCAGCTCGAAGGCATCGGTCCAGACCCGGTGCGCGGGGGCCTCGTCGCGCTGTCCGTCGTCGCTGCCCATGAAGAACCAGCCTGCCGGTATGCGGACGAAATCGCTCAACCGCCTGCCCCGCGCCGAAACATTCATCGATACTACCCCGCATTTCTCACCAGCCTTCTGCTGCGGCCGCCGATCCGCTCGCTGTGGCGGGCCGTACTCCCTCACGCCGCTTCGA
>JAGWAI010000040.1:11600-25934 GCA_021296485.1 Acidobacteriota bacterium | reverse complement strand
ATGGGGCTGCGCCCCAAACCCCCGGCCAGCGCTAGCGGGGACCCCGTAGCCCCGCGCCGCGCTGGCCGGGCCGCGCGGTCGGGCGCAGTCGCCGGAGCCTGATGAGCTACCTGTGACAGGCTGATATGATCCACGGCTGCACAGTTCGTGGCGCCATGAGAAACAGATCGTTCCGCGCGGTACGGTTGGCGGCGGCGCTGCTGGCGGCCGCGGCGCTCGCCGGTTGCTCGATCCGCTCGATGGCGGTCAACGCGGTGATGCCGACGCTGGCCAACCCGGCCGTGTACCTCTCCGAGGAAGACCCCGAGGTGGTGCGCGACGCGCTGCCGTTCCTGCTGAAGACAATAGAGTCGATTCTCGATGCGGACCCGGCGCGGCAGGACGCCCTGCTGTTCGCGAACACCGGCTTCCTGTTGTATGCGAACGCGTTCCTGCAGGCGGACGCGGCGCTTGCGGAGTGGGTTGACTACGAGCTTGCCGGCGAGCTGAACGAACGCGCGCGGCGCATGTATCTGCGGGCGCGGGACTACGGCCTGCGGAACGTGGAAGTCGATCATCCCGATATTGCGGCGCGCCTGCGGGACGATCCCCAATCGGCCGCGGCGGTGTTCGAGGCAGATGACGTCGAAAGCCTCTACTATCTGGGCGGCGCCTGGATGCTGGCCATTTCGCTCGGACTCGACCAGCCCGCGCTGGTTGCCGACCTGCCGGCGGCGCGCGCGCTGCTCGACCGGGCGCTCGAGCTTGACGAGGACTTCGAGCGGGGCGCACTGCACGGCGCTTTCATCACGCTCGAGTCGGTCGGCGAGACCATGGGGGGATCCTACGCCCGGGCGCGGGATCACTTCGCCCGTGCGGTCGAGCTGTCCGAGGGTCAGGATGCCGGCCCGTACCTCTCCCTGGCGACGGGCGTCGCCATAGCGGAGGAGAACCGCGAGGAGTTTCAGGAGCTGCTCGAAACCGCCGTCGCCATCGATCCGGACGAGGAGCCGAGCAACCGGTTGCTGAATCTCATCGCGCAGAAGCGCGCCCGGGTGCTTCTCGACCATATCGACGACCTGTTCTTCGAGCCGCTGGAAGAGCTCGACGAGGATCCGGAGAATCGACCATGAAAGCGCTTCGTCTACCAGCCCGTGGCGAAACCCCGCGTTGCACCGAGACCGGTCCGGCGGGATGCATGGCCGGTCGAATGCAGCGGGGCTTTCACCACGGGCTGCTGCTAGCCGTCGCCGTCGTGTTGTTGCTGAGCCCCGCGCTGCTCGTCGCACAGCGCGCGAACCTGCGGCTCGGCACGATTCTGCCGGCCAACTCGATCTGGGACCGGGCCCTCAAGCAGATGGCGTCGGAATGGCAGCAGGCGACCGACGGGCGCGTGCGGCTGCAGGTGCGCGGCACGACCGGCGACGAGGCGACCATCATCCGGCGGATGCGGCTGAACAACCCCCAGGTGGCCGCCCTCACGCTGCCTGGACTGACGGAGATTGACGACTCGTTCGCCGTGCTGGGGATTCCGTTCTTCCTCGCTTCGGACGCCGAGGCGCTGCACGTGCTGGAGGCCCTCACGCCGCTGTACCGCGAGAAGCTCGCGGAGCAAGGCCTCGTGCTGCTCGGTTGGGGGCACGGCGGCTGGGCGCACATCTTCTCGGCGCAGCCGATAAGGAGCGTTCCGGACCTGCAGAAGGCGAAGCTGTTCACGGCGGCCGGCGACGACGGCATGGTGCAGTGGTACAGGCGGAACGGCTTCCAGCCGGTGCCGCTGGAGCTGACCGACGTGCTGATGGGTTTGAACACAGGGCTCATAGACGCCTATCCGAGCCCGCCTTACGGCGCGCTGGTGTTCCAGTGGTATCGTCAGACCTCCCACATGCTCGACGTTCCCCTCAGCCCGGTGTTCGGCGCTACCGTGATGACCGAGCGCGCCTGGAGCCGCATCGACGAAGCCGACCGTGACGCGCTCCTCGAGGCCGCGGCCGGGATGCAGGCATTCCTGTTCGACGAGGTGCCCCGGCAGGACGAGGAAGCGGTAGCGGAGATGGAGAAACGAGGGTTGATGGTGTCAACCGTCGCCGAGGCGGAGGTGACCATGCTGCGAACGCTGGTGGACGCCCTGACGGCCACCTGGCGCGGCGACCGCGTGCCCGCGGACATCTACGATGCCGCGATTGCCGCTCGCGGCGAGTTCCGGGCCAACTGACGGTGCACCTGCCGTCCCATCTCCCATGAGCCCACCGCCGCAGGCCATCGCCGCGCGTTCCCGCCGCGTTCTCGGTCTGCTGCATGCTTCGGAGGACACCTTCGCCGCGTTGCCGCTGGCGGCGATGGTGCTGCTCCCGCTGGCCGAAATCGTGGTGCGGCCGTTCCTCACGGGCGGCATCCCCGGATCCATCCCGTTCGTGCAGCACCTCACCCTGTGGGTCGGCTTTCTCGGCGCCGCGCTCGCGGCCCGCGAGAACAAGCTGATCGCGCTGGCGACGGCCAGCTTCATACCGGACGGGAGCGTCCGGCGCGCCACACAGGCATTCGCGGCCACGGTAGGCGCCGCAGTCGCGGCGTTGCTCGCCTGGTCGGCGGTCGACGTCGTCGCCATCGAGATGGAGATCGGGGGTGAAATCGCGCTCGGCATTCCGTCCTGGGTGTTCCAGCTGGTGCTGCCCGGCGGGTTCGCCGTCATCGCGCTGCGCCTGGCGTGGCGGGCGGGCGGCTGGGGCGCCCGCGCGGTGGCGGCGCTGGGGCTGGCCGCCGGCATCTGGCTGAGCAACGCCGGCGCGGCCTGCGCCAATGTCGACGAGGCGTCATGCGTGCTGGCGGGCGGCGCGGGTTGGCCGTGGGTGCTGCTGGTCGTGCTTGCGGCGCTGGCCGGCGCGCCGATCTTCACGGTGCTGGCGGGCGCGGCGGTCTTTCTCTACATGGTCGACGCATTCGATCCGGCCGCGGTCCCGCTGTTTGCCTACGATCTGACGACCGAGCCGCACCTGCCGTCCATCCCGCTCTTTACGCTCACGGGCTTCATCCTCGCCCAGGGACAGTCGTCCGAGCGGCTGCTGCGCGTATTTCGAGCCCTGGTCGGCTGGCTGCCGGGCGGGACGGCGGTGGTTTGCGCCGTGGTCTGCGCTTTCTTCACGATTTTCACGGGCGGGTCGGGCGTCACCATCCTGGCGCTGGGCGGCCTGCTGTTGCCGGCGCTGCTGAAGGACGGCTACCGCGACCGGTTCTCGGTCGGCCTGCTGACCGCGTCCGGGTCGCTGGGCCTGCTGCTGCCGCCGGCGATGCCGCTCATCCTGTATGCCATCGTCGCGCAGACCGCGCCGGAGAACCTGTTCATCGGCGGCCTGCTGCCCGGCATTCTGCTGATCGCCCTGGTGGCCGCCTGGGGCATGCGCGAGGGCCTGGTCACCGGCGCGGGCCGCCACGCATTTGCCGCCGGGGAGGCGCGCAGCGCGCTCTGGTCGGCGAAGTGGGAGCTGGCGCTGCCGGCAGTCGTCCTCGGCGCGCTGCTGAGCGGGCGCGCCACCCTGGTGGAAACCTCGGCCCTGACCGCTCTCTACGCCGCGATCGTCACCGGTGTGGTGCACCGCGACTTCAAGCTCGGGGCCGGACTGCGGCAGGCGTTTCGGGAATGCGTGGTGCTGATCGGTGGCGTGCTGATCATCCTGGCCGTGGCCAAGGGCTTCACCGCCTACATGGTCGACGTGGACATTCCGTTCCGGCTGATCGAGTGGACGCAGGCGCGCATCGAATCGCCGCTGCTGTTCCTGCTGGCCCTCAACGTGTTTCTGCTTCTCGTCGGCTGCTTCATGGACATCTTCTCGGCCATCGTCGTCGTGGTGCCGCTCATCAGCGGCATCGGGGCGGCGTACGGCATCGATCCGGTCCACCTCGGCATCATCTTCGTCGCCAACCTGGAGCTGGGCTACCTTACGCCGCCGGTCGGCCTCAACCTGTTCCTGGCGTCCTACCGCTTCGACCGGCCGCTGCTGGAGGTGTACCGCGCGTCGGTGCCGTTGCTCGTCATCCTCGGCATTGGCGTGCTCGTCATCACTTATGTACCATGGCTGACTCTCGGGTTGCTTGAGATCGTGGGCCGGCAATAGCGCACGATTCCGCCGCGCCGGGTCGTTCAGGAGAAGTGTTCGTGCATACACGGTTCCGTAGCGTTTGGCTCGGGTTGCTGGTTTCCGCACCGCTCGCGTGCGGCGCTCCGATGGACGAACCGGCAACGGAGAATTCCGGCGCGATGCCCGAGGCTGATTCGGCTGCCGCGCCGGCGGCGGACGCGGGCGGCGGCGAAGCCCACCTGGCCAATATCCGGCAGCTCACCTTCGGCGGCGAGAACGCTGAGGCCTACTTCTCGTTCGACGGCTCGCAGATCATCTTCCAGTCGACCCGCGAGGGTGTGCCGTGCGACCAGATCTTCCGGATGGATATCGACGGCTCGAACCAGCAGATGGTCAGTACGGGCGGCGGACGCACCACCTGCGCGTTCTTCTATCCGGACGGTGACTCGATCGTCTACGCCTCGACGCACCTGGGCGGCGCCGACTGCCCGCCGCCGCCGGACTTCTCGATGGGCTACGTCTGGGCCATCTACGATTCGTTCGACATCTTTCGCGCGGCGCCGGACGGCAGCGGCCTGACACGGCTCACCGACGAGCCCGGCTACGACGCCGAGGCGACCATCGGGCCCGACGGCCGCATCGTGTTCACCAGCGTGCGCGACGGCGACATGGAGATCTACTCCATGAACGGCGACGGTTCCGACGTGCGCCGCCTGACGCACCGCCGGGGGCCGGACGGCGGCCCGTTCTTTTCGCCCGACGGCTCGCAGATCATCTTCCGCGGACGGGAGATACCGGACGGCGAGCAATACGACGACTACAAGCGGCTGCTGGACGGAGGGTTGTGGCGCCCGACGGCCGTCGAGGTGTTCGTCATGGACGCCGACGGCGGCAACCTGCGCCAGGTGACCGACTTCGGCGGCGCCAGCTTCGCCCCGTACTGGCACCCCGACGGCGACCGCATCATCTTCTCATCGAACCTGCACAATCCGGACGGCCGCAATTTCGATCTGTTCATGATCAACCTGGACGGCACGGACCTCGAACAGATTACGTTCACCGACGTATTCGACGGCTTCCCGATGTTCTCGCCCGACGGCTCGAAGCTTGTCTTCGCGTCGAACCGCAACGCCGCGGCAGAGGGCGATACGAACATCTTCATCGCCGACTGGATCGACTAGCCGCGATTCATCCTGCGCCGTTCCCCCCGCGTCGCCGGAGATACAATCCGGAGCCGCCGACAACCGCCAGCAGCGTCAGCAGCGTCGGCCAGGCCAGCGGCAGCGCGGGTACGGGCTCGGGTCCTGGGTCGGGCGCCCCCTGCCGGACGAACGTCAGCCGCGCCATCGGCTGATTCGAGAACTTGCCCATGCCCCGGATGCTGGTGATGGCGCCCTGCGGTTGGGTGGGCGGGTTGTTGAGCGAGAACTCGTCGCCCTCCTCGGTGCCCGCGTCATATGGATACAGATCGAGCACCTGCCGCTCCACCCAATGTCCCGAATCATCCTGCAGCGAGAGCCCGGAGACGCCGACGAACCAGTCGGGGCTGGGGCCGATCATCGACAGCAGGGTGACCAACGGATGGTCGTCCGTCACCTCGACGGTGAAGGTGGCTCTGCTGGTGCCGCCCTGGCCGATGCCCTGGCGGATGACGGCCACCGCGAGGGAGCCTGCTTCGATTTCCGACATGAACCGCGATGTCCCGCCAGTCTCCGCCACCAGCTCGACGCCCGGGGTGGCCCGCTCGCCGCTGCGCCAGAAGGTGACGCCGTTGTTGTGCACGGCGCCGATCAACGTTGTGAAATGCGCGCCGCCGACGACACCGCCGGGCGTGCTGGCAGTGGTCCAGGTGCCCTGGAACGTCACCTCGTAGGTGGCCTCCGGGACCCCGCCGTTCTGCGCCGCGGCCGGCGCAGCGAGCCAGAGGCCGGCCCCGGCCGCCGCCAGAACGGTCCAGACCAACCGTCGCAAACCACCACTTGCAGAATGACAACTCATCAATGAAGCCTCCTGCAGTTACGACGCGCGAGCGGGCGTCAGCGGATCAATGCGTCAGTGCGGAGCGCCCGCGATCGCTGAGCAGGTGCTGGATGGTGCGGCTGTAGTAGCGGATTACGTTGCGCTGGCGGATGCGGTGCCGGTCGCCCTGGATGACGATAATGCCGCGCGCCTCCATCGCCTCCGTTGCGGCATCGGCGGCCTCGCGGCCGGACCGGACGTCCAGGTTGGCGCCGGCCATCTTGAGGATTTCGATCAACCGGTCAATGCGATCCTCGAGCTCGCTGCGTCCGATGGACGGACGCATCGCCGCCGAGACAAGCGCAACGGGCAACACCTTGTAGAGCCGTCCGATGTCCGTCCGCAGGCGCCGGGACAGCTGCAGCATCGACCGCCGGCCGTCCGGGTCGTAGTCGGCGAGCGCGATCGGCGCGCCGAAGTTCACGACGGCCCGGCTCTGGTAGCCGACGGCATAGCGGACCATCTCGGCCACTTCCCAGGCGAATGCGCGCTGGCCGCGCTTGATGCGCTGGCGGGCGAGAATGACATCCTCGAGAACGAAGTCGTACGCGACGGCGACCGGGATGACTACGGTGTCCGAGCGCCGCGCCTGCGCCGCTGCGTGCAGCAGCCCGGTCTTGAACGGCTTCAACTCCCCGCTGTAGCTGCGCCCGCCCTCGAGATACAGGAAGAGGTCGTGCCGGTGCAGCACCTCCGAGATGTACGCCTTCAGGGTGGCCAGGTACGCCGGGTCACGCATGTCCCGCCGGATGGGGATTGCGCCGGTCACGTGGCGGTGGAGCAGCCCCAGAGCGCCGCCGAACAGATTGATGCCGGCGGCAATCACCGGCGGGCGTATGCCGTTGTCGTCCAGCACCAGCGGCTGGACGAGATAGTCGATGTGGCTCTTGTGGTTCGACGCGTAGATGATGCGGTGTCCCGCGTCGACCGCCGCCTGCGCGCGCGCGACGTGCTCCTGCCGGCGATCAATCTTGCGCAGGATGGGGTAGAGCGGGTGCTGCAGGGCGCGGTACATCCGGTACCGCTGGGTGGTCTGCAACTCGTCCAGATAGCCCTGGACCCTGATCGTCGCCTGGTGGGCGGATTCGCCCTCCGCGCCGCGCAGGTGCCGTACGACTTCATCCCGTGCAAGCACCGCCTCGGCGATGTCTTCAGCCCGCACGGCCGAACTATAGCACGGCCCTAGCGGCTGCCCGGACGCAGGCGATCGACCCGTACGGTGGCCGGATTCAGCAGTCGGATCGTCACTGCGGCGCCGGCCGGAAAGCTGGCCGGCGGACCGTCGTGGGCCACCGCCAGCGCCGTACCGCCCGCCGCGCCGGCGGCGCTGCCGATTGCGGCGCCCCGCCGGCCGCCGAAGATGGCGCCGAGAATGGCGCCCCCCACCGCGGCGCCGCCGATGCGGCGCGTGCTCTCGCTGCCCCGGGCCGGTCCTTCGCGGTAGACGGTTTCGGTGGAGAGGGGCAGTTCCGCACCGTCGTCCATGAGCGCGGTGTGGAAGCGGACGCCGAGCCGCGGCGTGCCCTGCAGCTTGCCGGCCTGTTCGACCAGCACCACCGAACCGCGCACCCGCGTCCCGGCGGGGATCGCAACGCGGTCGCCGACCATCACGTCACGCGTCACGCGCGCGTCCACGTCATCTTCCACCGCCGCGGCGGCGCTCGACACGCTGGTTTCCACCTGCAGTCCGATGACCGAGTCGGCGCCGATGACCAATTGGTCGACCGACTGGAGGACCGGAACGGCCGGGGCAGCGCTCTTCGTGGAACGCACCCAACCGTCAACCCGCGGCAGCTCGGACGCGGCGGCGCGCCAGGCAGCATCCGGCCCGGGGACGGTCCGGGGCGCCTCTACCGGCGATCGATCCGCGCCGGCGGCCGTTTCGAGCGTGGGTTCAGATGCCGTCGGCGGGCTGTCGGGGAGCGCCTCGGACACCGCCGCCGTAGCGGTTTCCGCTGTCTCCCCTGATTCCGCGGGCGTTACCGCCGTTTCCGATGGCGCGGTAGATTCCGCGGGCGCCGCCGGTTCGCGCACAACCGGCGGGTGCGGTTCCGGGGCGGTGGCAGAGACCGGCTTCGCCGCCGCCGCGACAGGGGTCGGCGGTGTCGGCGGTGGGGGTGCAACCGCCGGATCGGCGGCCGCAACCGCCACGGGTGCCAGGCTGCCGGGACTGCCCGGTAAGGCTGGCGCCATGTCCCCGGACACCGCGTCGGCACGATTCTGGCGCACGGCCAGCCAGCCGCCTGCGCCGGCGGCTGCCGCGGCGAGGGTGGTGAGGAGCACGAAGGTCGCAGGTCTGACTACCATGAGAGTCACTCCAGAAAACGCGTCACGCCGACCACGTAATCGTTAATAAGCAATTGTCGTACCGCTCCGGGATTGCGGTGCATACCCCTGTTTTCGGACGTCCCGGACGCTCGAAGCAGCCCCCCCGTCCACCGGCCGGACAGTGTGTCACCCGCAGAGGACGGCCGGCGCCAAGATGTGACGGCGTTTTAACTTTGGGCCGTCCGGCGTTCATGTAGAATGGCGCCTGCTTGCCTACGTCCGCACGGCTGCCCGAGGATTCGACGCCCCGCCTGCTTCCTCGTCTATCTGCTGTCCTGCTGTTGCTGTTCGTCTTCATGCTCGGCGTAAAGGGCCTGGGATCCGGATTCCGGCTGCTCGGCGAGGATCTGATCCAGAGCTTCTTCGCGGCCACGGAGAATCCGTTCGTAGGTCTGGTCGTCGGCCTGTTGGCCACGACGCTGGTGCAGAGCTCGTCCGTGACCACGTCGATGATCGTCGCGCTGGTGGCGGCTCCGGAGAGTCCACTGCCGCTCGCCAATGCCATCCCGATGGTGATGGGCGCCAACATCGGGACTACGGTCACGGCGACGGTCGTGTCGCTGGCCCATATCGGGCGCCGCGACGAGTTCGAGCGGGCATTCCCGGTTGCCATCTGCCACGACGCGTTCAACTACTTCAGCGTGCTCATTCTGCTGCCGCTCGAGCTGGCCACGGGGATCCTGCGGCGCTCCGCCGTCTGGATGGGGGGTGCGCTCGGGGAGATGGGAGGCGTCGAGTACGAGAGCCTGCTCGACACGGCGCTGGACGCCGGGCTCGCGCCGTTCCGGGCTCTGGCCGGACTGTCCTTCGGCGCGCAGAGCGCCCAGGGGGCGTTCCTGACTGTGGTCAGCGGCCTGCTCATCTTCGTCGCGCTCTTCCTGCTGGTGAAGGTGCTGCGGTCGGTGCTCCATACACGGGTCGAGGAGGTGGTCAACGGCACGCTCGGACGCAGCGCCGTGATCGCCATTCTGGTCGGCATCGCGATGACGGTGATGGTGCAGTCGAGCTCCATCACCACCTCCGTGCTCGTACCGCTGGGCGCGGCCGGCATGCTCAGATTGGAGCAGGCGTTTCCGGTCACGATCGGTGCGAACATCGGGACGACGGTTACGGCGCTGCTGGCGGCGATGGCCGTCTCGGGACCGAACGCCGTCGTCGGACTCGAAATTGCGCTCGTGCATCTGCTGTTCAATCTGACCGGTCTGGCCATCATCTACCCGGTACAGCGGATCCGCAAAGTACCGCTCGACGTATCGCGCGCCGCCACACGACTGGCACTCCGTTCGTGGAAACTGACAGTGTTGTGGGTGGCTCTGCTCTTCTACGGTCTGCCGAGCCTGTGCATTGCCATTGCACAGTGGTTCCGCTAGGGTATAGCGCCCTCCGCACGGCGGCGGGCGCGGAATCCGGTGCGGCACGCGGCTCTTGCCACGGGCTCACATGGCAAAGACACCACAGGTAGTCGTCGTCGGAGCCGGCATCATCGGCTGCGCGGTGGCGTACGAGCTGGCCCGCCACGGCGCGCGCGTGCGGGTTATCGACCGCCGCGCGGTGGGGCAGGGCGCAACGCAGGCGTCCGCCGGCGTACTGGCGCCTTTTCTAAGTGCCCATGAAGGGCGCCCGCTGGTCGAGCTGGGCGCCCGCAGCCTCGGTCTGTTCGACGAATTCGTCGCCCGCGTGGTGGAGGACTCCGGCGCCCCGGTGCAATACGTACGGAGCGGCACGCTCGAAGTGGCGCTGACCGACGCCGCGCTGGTCCGCCTGCAGGCTACAGCCAAGGCCTGCAGCGCCAACGGCGCCCGCTGCGACCTGCTGGACGCCACCGGCGTGCGCCGCGTGGAACAGCAGTTGTCGCCACGCATCGTCGGCGGCCTGCTGGTGCATTCCCACGGTTTCGTCGGGGCGGTCGAGCTGGCCGGCGCCCTGCAGCGCGCGGCCGGCGCGCACGGCGTGAGATTCGTTTCCTCAACTGCCGCCGCCCGGGTGACGCGCCGGCGCGGCGGTCTGCGCGTAGAGCTGGCCGGCGACTCGATCGCGTGTGACCGCGTCGTGCTGGCGGCCGGCAGCTGGTCGGGACAGGTCGAGGTCGACGGCGCGCCGGCCACGCCGGTGCGTCCGGTACGCGGCCAGATTCTCCATCTCGGCTGGCCGGCATCGCGCCTCTCACGCGTAATCTGGTCGCCCGAATGCTATCTGGTGCCGTGGAACGACGGCTCGGTGCTGGCCGGCGCAACCGTCGAGGACGTCGGATTCGACGAGCGGGCCACCGTCAACGGCGTGCAGCATCTCCTGGCCATGACGCGGGACATAGTCCCCGAGGCGGGCGCCGCATGGTTCCGCGCCGTGCGGGTCGGCCTGCGCCCCGGCACGCCGGACGAGCTGCCGGTGGTCGGCCGGTCGGTGAGCCTGCCCGGCCTGGTGTACGCCACCGGCCACTACCGCAACGGCATCCTGCTGGCGCCGCTGACCGCCGCGATCGTCGCGCGCCTCGTGCTGGAGGATGACGAAGATCCCGCTATCAGCGCCATGACGCCGACCCGCTTCGGGGCGTGCTGAGCGTCGTCGCGACCCTGCCGCGCGGAAGGCCCGCTCTTGATGTGGAGCGCTCGCCTGGACTATGCTTTTTCGATTCGTGAGCGGGGCGAAAGCGCTCCTACAGACTGTCCATGGCGACCTATTCCTGTGACCTGTTAATCGTCGGCGGCGGCGGCGCTGGCCTGCGCGCCAGCATTGCCGCGGCCGAGGCCAGGCCGGACCTGGATGTCGCCGTCGTCTCGAAGGTTTACCCCATGCGGAGCCACACCGTGGCTGCCGAGGGCGGAGCGGCGGCGGTAATCAAGGATACGGACAGCCTGGAGGCGCACGCCTACGACACGGTGTCCGGCGCCGACTGGCTGTGCGACCAGGATGTCGTCGAGGCGTTCGTCAACGAAGCGCCGCGCGAGATGGTGCAGCTCGAGCACTGGGGCTGTCCCTGGAGCCGCGAGCCGGACGGCAGCGTGGCCGTGCGGCCGTTCGGCGGCATGAAGGTGAGCCGCACCTGGTTCGCCGCCGACAAGACCGGCTTTCACATGCTGCATTCGTTGTTTCAGACGTCGCTCAAGTACAAGAGCGTCAAGCGCTACGACGAGTGGTTCGTCACGCGCCTGCTGGTTGACGACGGCCGTTGCGCCGGGGTCGTCGCCGTCGAGATCGCGACCGGCGAGATCCACAGCATCATGGCGAAGGCGGTGATCCTGTGCACCGGCGGCTGCGGCAAGATCTTCCCCTTCACCACCAACGCCAACATCAAGAACGGCGACGGGATGGCTCTGGCCTACCGGGCGGGCGCCCCGCTCAAGGACATGGAGTTCGTCCAGTACCACCCCACCGGACTCCCCGCCACCGGCATCCTCATAACCGAGGCGACCCGGGCGGAAGGCGGTTGGCTGGTAAACAAGGACGGCTACCGTTACCTGCAGGACTACGCGCTCGGCACGCCGGAGCCGAAGCCGGTGCACAGGACGATGGAGCTCGGTCCGCGCGACCGGCTGTCGCAGGCGTTCATCAAGGAGCAGGAGCGCGGGCGCACGCTGGAGGGGCCCTACGGTCACTACGTCAACCTGGACATCCGCCATATCGGCGAGGCGGTGATCGACAAGAAGCTGCCGTTCGTGCGCGAGCTGTGTCTGAAGTACGCAAATCTGGACCCGGTGCACGAAGTGATTCCCGTGCGCCCGGTGGTGCACTACATCATGGGCGGCGTGCACACCGACATCCACGGGGCGACCCCGATTGCGGGGTTGTACGCGGCGGGCGAGGTGGCGTGCGTGAGCCTCAACGGCGCCAACCGGCTGGGCTCGAATTCGCTGACCGAGTGCCTCGTGTTCGGCGCCCGCGCGGGCCTTGCGGCCGCCGAGTTCGTCGACGGCGCGGCGCCTGCAGGTGCCGCCATCGAAGCGCAGGCGCGCGACGAGGAGCAGCGGCTGCGGGCGCTGATGGCCAAGACCGACGGCACCGAGCGGATCGCCGACCTGCGTTCCGAGATGCAGTCGACCATGGAAGAGAGCGCCGGCATCTACCGCGCCGGCGACACGCTCGCCGCGGGCGGCGAGACGTTGGGCCGCCTGCGCCAGCACGCCCGGCACCTCAAGCTGGAGGATCGCAGCAGCACGTTCAACACGGAGTTCATCTCGGCGCTCGAGCTCGACTACATGCTGGAGCTGGCCGAGGTCATCCTGCGCTCGGCCGTGGAGCGCACGGAATCACGCGGCGCCCACCAGCGTATCGATTTTCCGGCGCGGGACGACGACAAGTTCCTGGCGCATTCCCTCGCGTACCGCGCCGACGACGGCTCGGCGCGCATCGAGTATCTGCCGGTTACCATCACGCAATGGCCGCCCGGCGCGCGCGTCTACGGAAAGCAATGACATGGCGGAGACACTAAGGCTCGAGGTTTCGCGGTATCGCCCGGAAGAGGATTCGGAACCGACGCTGCAGTCGTACGACGTTCTTCTCGATGCGCTGAACCACGTCAAGAACGAGATCGACGGCTCGCTGACCTTTCGCTGGTCGTGCCGCATGGGCGTCTGCGGCAGTTGCGGCATGATGGCGAACGGCGAGCCGAAGCTGACGTGCGCAGTCCCGCTGACCGACTACGACCCCGCGCAGCCGATCCGGATCGAGCCGCTGCAGTTCTTCCCGGTCGTTCGCGATCTGGTTATCGACATGTCGAGCTTCTTGGAGAAGCTGTCGAACGTGAAGCCGTGGATCATCCGCGACGACGTTGAGGCGACCGAGGCGGTCGAGTTCAAGCAGACGCCGGCCGAGCTGGACGCCTACAAGCAGTTCAGCATGTGCATCAACTGCATGCTTTGCTATTCCGCGTGCCCCGTCATCGGCCTGGAGCCGGAGTTCAGCGGGCCGGCCGCCATCGCCCTCGCCCAACGCTACAACCTCGATTCGCGCGACAAGGGCAAGGAAGAGCGCATGGATGTCCTGGATGCGCACGAGGGCCTCTGGGGCTGCACGTACTTCGGCGAGTGCACGAAGGTCTGCCCCAAGAACGTAGATCCGGCCGGCGCCATCCAGCTCTACAAGATGGCGAGCGCGACGGACTATCTCAAGTCGTTGCTGCTGCCGTGGGGTTCGAAATGAGCGGTGGGGCACATGAGCCGGCGGCCGGGCTGAAGCTGTACCACCCACCGATGTCGTTATGGTGGTGGCTGGAGCGGCGTGCGTACTTCAAGATCGTCGTCCGGGAGTTGACGAGCCTGTTCGTCGGCGCCTTCGCCGTCGTGACCCTGCTGCAGATCCGCGCGGTCGGTGACGGTCCGGAGCCGTACGCCGCGTTCGCCGCCATGCTGGGCTCTCCGGCGTTCATCACGTTCAGCGTCGTGGCGTTCTTGGCCGTGTTGTTCCACGCGTTGACATGGTTCCCGCTGGTGCCGACGACGATCGTGTTGCGCGTGGGCGAGCAGCGTGTCCCGGGCAACATCATCGCCGGGGCGCACTTCGCCGGGTGGCTGATCGTATCGGTGGTGGTCGCGTACATCCTGCTGCGAGGATAGATGGCCAAGAGAACCCTGACGCCGTTTTGGTGGTTCCTTATGGGGGCCGGCGGCATGGTGTCGGCGATGCTGTTCCCGGTGCATGTCCTGCTCTTCGGCCTCGCGTTCCCGCTGGGCTGGTTCGAGGCGCCCGCGTACGAGTCGCTGCACGCCCTGGTCGCGCATCCGATCACGCGGTTGTACTTGTTCGTGTTCATCTTCCTGCCGCTGTTCCACGCCGCACACCGTATCCGCTACACCGTGTACGACCTGTTCCGGGTGCAGCCGAGCATGCACCAGCCGATCGCCGTGGTCTGCTATGGCGCGGCGACTGCGGGAACGATCGCGGCAGCCTACACCCTCCTGACCATCTCATAGATGGGGCTTCGCCCCAAACCCCCGGC
>JAGWAI010000040.1:7319-11324 GCA_021296485.1 Acidobacteriota bacterium | reverse complement strand
ACGTAGTTACGACTACGCCTGCAGCGTCGTTCAGTCCGTGCGACCCACCACACCGGCGCCTCGACGCCCTCGCGACGAAAGCTGGTGGGAAATGCGGGCTAGCTAATGCAAGCGGTAGCGCCGGCGGTGTTCCTCCCACTCGTCCTGTTCGGCCTGTTCCTCCAGTTCCCACTGCCGCCGCCGCTCCCGCCGCCGGCGCCGTTGGCTCCAGATTGCCGCGAGCGCGAGGAACGTGATGATGGACCACTGGGTGAAGGGATGGCCGGCGGCGCTGATCCATGATTTCCAGGTATCGTGCCGTGCCCAGAACGAGAGCATGACGCCTTCTATCGGATAGCCGGTCACCGCGAACAGCGCGGCCTCGAACGGGGCGCCGCCCGCCATGCGGGCCAGGATCCGCGCGGGCGCGTCGGAGCCGTAGCGCTCCAGCAGATCCCGGACCAGCGCGTCCGACAGTGCGTAGGCGCGCGCCACGTCGCGATCCGAGCCATAGAACAGGCCTTCGAGCGCGGTCGCCGACCGCTGCCCGCCGGCGATCACCTCCCAGGCGAAGCGCGACCGTGCCCCCAGACCCCAGGTCCGTTCGGCAGCGCTCGCCAGACCCTCGTTGAACCAGCGCGGGATGCGCCCCCCGCCGGCGGCGCGGGCGGTCAGGATATGCGCCACTTCGTGGAAGAGGACCGTTTCGAGCGAGCTGTACGGATAGGAGCCTATCCGGGCGGGGAAGAGCACCACTATATCCGCCCCGGCATTCGCGAATGCGGCTACCCAGGGCGGCGTGTCGCGGGCGAGCCGGGCGCTCTCCGGCGCCAGCAGGACGCGTATCGGCCCGCCGGGTTCGGTCAATCCGGTCAGCCGCATGATGCTGGCCAACCGCCCGGTGTCCAATGCGCGGGTCTGGCGGGCCACGCCCGCCAATTCGTCCGGAGCTTCGACCACCAGGACCGGCGACTCGACGGCGCCGCTCGCGCCGGCCGGCACAATCGTCAGAAGCGCCGCAAGCAGCAGCGCCGTGCGCGTCGCGTGCCCGGTCATCGTGGATGCAGTGTCGCTCAGGTCCGCGCGTAAGCGGCGGTGACTTGCGTGCTCATGCCGCCGCGCACCGTAAAGTCGCCCACCACGGTCATGCGGCGCGGCCGGCAGGCGGCTACCAGCGTATCGAGGATCTCGTTCGTGGCCCGCTCGTAGAACACGCCGCGGTTGCGAAACCCGTTGAGGTAGTACTTGAGCGCCTTGAGCTCCAGGCACCGCTCGTCGGGGGTGTACGTAATCCGGATCTCCCCGAAGTCCGGAAGGCCGGTCATGGGGCAGACCGATGTGAACTCGGGACAGCGGATGGCAATCTCGTAGTCGCGCTCGGGCGCGGGATTCGGAAACGTCTCGAGCGTGACGTCCGTCATCGCTTGATTCTAGCGGCAAAAGCCCCGCTGCGCCCGACTGGGCCATTTCTGGCGGTGATAGGGTCGATCGTGGTCGGAGATCGTTGACAGGCGGGCACCCGCACGTTACGATCCGTCCCGTTTCCATTGATTTTTTTGTCGGTTCTCGAACGTGGCGGCGCGCACGCGTTCGGGTTTCGAAAATGGCGCGCCAGACGTGGAGGATCTGATGGCTGAAGCCCGACGAATGGGCAAATCCGAGCTCTTCTCTCATTTTGCAAACCAGTGCGGAATCAAGCGTGTCCAGGCACGAGAGTTCTTCGAAGAGCTCCGGCAGCTGTCAGAGAACGAGTTGAAGCGCTCCGGCGAGTTCGTGCTGCCCGGCATGGTGAAGCTGGTCGTTCAAAAACGGCTCGCCCGCAAGGGGCGCAATCCGGCGACCGGCGCGACGATCGACATTCCCGCCAAGACGGTCGTCAAGGCCCGCATCGCGAAGCAGCTCAAGGATTCCGTGCTGCCGGAATAGGTACCGAAAGATGTCGGTGGCGGCGGGCTGCGGAGGCCCGCCGCCAACCGCTGCGCCCGCGGCCGATCGCTGCAGTTCACCGGGCGTCTCCGCCCGAGACGCGCCTCCCATGCCAACGAACGTCCTGATGCCGCAACTCGGCGAGTCGATTGCCGAGGGCACCATCATCCGCTGGAACAAGTCGGTCGGCGACGCGGTCGACCGGGACGAGCCGCTGTTCGAGATATCGACCGACAAGGTCGATGCGGAAATTCCCTCGCCCGTGGCCGGTACGCTGGTCGCCATCCGGGTGCCGGCGGGCGAGACGGTGCCCGTCGACAGCATTGTCGCTGTCATCGGCGCGGCCGACGCCGAGGCGGTCTCACCGCCACCCCCCGTGTCGGTTTCAGAAGAGGTTGCAGTAGCTTCCACCGCGCCCGCTCCGGCGCCGTCCGCAGCGAGCCGTGCGGAGCCGCGGACCGTCCGGCTGTCGCCGGTGGTGCGGCGGCTCGCCAGCGAGCACGGCGTCGATCCGGCAGCCGTACGGGGCACGGGCGCCGGCGGTCGCGTCACGAAGGAAGACGTGCTGCGCTTCGTCGAGAGCCGCTCGGCGGCAGCGGCGGCCGGCCGCGCGGAGCCGTTGACGACCATGCGCCGGAAGATCGCCGAGCACATGGTCATGAGCCGGCGCACCTCCGCCCATGTGCACACCGTGTTCGAAGTGGATTTCTCGCACGTCGCACAACTGCGCGATGCGCGGAAGGCGGAGTACGCGGCGGCCGGCGCGAAGCTGACCTATCTCTCGTTTGTCGCGAAAGCGGTTGTCGACGCGATCCCCGAGGTGCCGGTAGTCAACGCAACCCTGGATGGCGACAGCGTCGTGTACAAGGACGACGTCGGTCTGGGCATCGCGGTGGCGCTCGACGACGGCCTGATTGTGCCGGTCGTCAAGCATGCCCGCGACACCAGCGTTCTGGAGTTCAGCCGGGCCATAACCGACCTCGCGGAGCGGGCCCGAACCCGGCGTCTCGCGCCGGCCGAAGTCGAAGGCGGTACGTTCACCATCACCAACCACGGTGGATTCGGGTCGCTGCTCGGGATGCCGATCATCAACCAGCCGCAACTGGCCATTCTCGGCGTGGGCGCGGTCGAGCCGCGTCCGGTTGTCGTGGACGGCGCCGTCGTGGTGCGGCTGCGGGCCTATCTGACGCTGGGTTTCGACCACCGCGTGATCGACGGCGCGACGGCGGACCGGTTCATGGCGACCGTCCGCCGCAACATCGAACAGTTCGACGCAACGCAAGTCTGAATTTGAGCTTTCAACGGGCTGCCCGCTCGAACCCGCCGCAACCGGGTTCCGGTCACGGCCTTCCCACGCTGGAAGTGCGGCGACCGGGGCTGGTTTCCTACAGCGACGCGCTGGCCCTGCAGCAGGAACTGGTGGCCGCGCGGCAGGCAAACCGGATACCGGACACGCTGCTCCTGCTGCAGCATCCCCATGTCGTCACGCTCGGCGCGTCCGCACGCCAGGAGCGCACGAACGTGCTCGTCTCGCCGCGCGAGCTGGCTGACCGCGGCGTGGAGTTGCACGAGGCGCCGCGCGGCGGCGACGTCACCTACCACGGTCCGGGGCAGCTCGTCGGCTATCCCATTCTCGACCTGCGCCCGGACCGCTGCGATGTTCACCGCTACGTCCGCGACCTGGAAAGCGTGCTGATCGGCGCCGCGCGTGCGTTCGGTATCATGGCCGAACGCTGCTCCGGCCTCACCGGGGTGTGGGTGGGCAACGACAAGCTGGCGGCCATAGGCGTGCGCCTGTCGCGCTGGGTCACCAGCCACGGCTTCGCGCTGAATGTCGATACGGACCTCGATTACTTCACGCTCATCCGGCCGTGCGGCATTCACGGCCGCGGCGTCACTTCGATTGCGGCGCTGACGCGGCAGCCTGTGACCGTCGCGGATGTCGAGCCCCATCTGGTGCGGGAGTTCGGCGGCGTTTTCGGCCGGACCGTCCGGGATTGATCCCACGCGGCTTCCCCTAGATGGGGCTGCGCCCCAAACCCCCGGCCAGCGCTAGCGGGGACCCCGTAGCCCCGCGCCGCGCTGGCCGGGCCGCGCGGT
>JAGWAI010000040.1:0-7249 GCA_021296485.1 Acidobacteriota bacterium | reverse complement strand
CCCCCCCCCCCCCCCCCCCCGCCCCCCCCCCGCGCCGCGCCGTGCGCGGCTGTTGTTCGTTCCGTTCCGGGAATATCTCCGGGCCATTCCGTGTTGAAGAAGACAAGAACGGAGAAAAGCCAAATGGACACGCACGCGGAACAGCAGTTGGCCGGCCGGCTTCAGCGCGGCGACGAGACGGCACTGAGCGACCTCGACCAGACCTACAGGCACAAGATCTACCAGCTTGCCCTGTCGTACATGAAGAATCACTGGGATGCGGAGGAGGTGACCCAGGACGTCCTGTTCCGTGTCTTCAGGAAGATCGATACATTTCGGGGGGACGCGGCGCTGTCTTCCTGGATCTACCGGATTACGTTCAATACGGCGATGTCCCGTCTCCGGAGCGCCAGGTTCGGACGCCAGTTCGAGATTCCCGAGAGCAGCCTGGGAACCATCGACGACGACGGCATGCCGAAACAAAAGAAGGAGGTGGCGGACCGCTCGCCGCTTGCAGACGATGAGGTATATCGGGCCCAGTTGCGCCGGCGCCTGGCCGCCGTGCTGGCGAAGATGCCGTCCATCTACAGCGTGCCGATTGTGCTGCGCGACATCCAGGGCCTGTCCACGTGCGAGGCGAGCGCCGTGTTGCACGTGAAGCCCGAGACCTTCAAGTCACGCCTGCACCGGGGCCGCATGACGCTGCGGGCGCGCATGGGGGACTATGCGGACGGGCTGAGCCTGCACGGCAGCACCGCCTGACCGCCTAAGCCGAAGCGAGCGCGGTATCCAGCTGCACCCGTTCCTGTCCGCTCAGCGCGGGCTCGATGATCCGCGTCACGCCGCCGGCGTCCAGCTCCACGGTGACCGCCGCGGCGCAGCCGCGCCCGCCCAGCTCGCCGTCCAGGACGGTGTAGCACACCAGCCCCTTGCGCCCGGCCTGGCCGATTACCGTCTCGCACAGCCGTGCGGTGGCCGAAGCGAGCGTGTACGGACCCGGGGGCCACACCTGCCGCGCCTGCGCCTGTAGCCGCGCCAGGGTAGGCGCATCGAGCAGGCGGCTCAACGCCAGGCCGCCGATGGTTGCTTCGCTCCAGGGGACAACCAGATGCTCCGGGGGCCTGCCCAGTACCGCCAGCGATATGTCGCCGGGCGGACAGCGCAGCTCCACGGCCACGATGGCCCGCAGCGCCGACTGCAGCGCCGCCGGCGCTGAGCCGATGACCTGCCGCCGGGGAATGGCCAGTTCAACGACCGCGCGTTCCACTACCGTCCGGTGCGACACGCCGGCGCAGATGATGACGGTGCGAGGATTGAGGCGGAACAGCATGTCCAGCGTTGCCAGTGCCTGCTCGTCGCCGTCGGCGCCGCCCGCGCTGTCGGCAAGCACCGCCGCATCCGCGCCGGCGGCCGCGGCGGGTGCGTCGTACGCGGACACCTGCGTGCCGAAGCACTCGATGGCTGCGGACTGCTGGATGTCGAGCGCCTTGCCGCCCGCGACGCCGTGGGCCGGGTCGATAAGCCGGACTTCCTGGAAGCGGCCGCGGGCCGCGATCTTGTGGGCGATGGAGCCGCCGAGCGTGCCGGCCCCCAGGACGGCGACGATAGACACTCGCGATATTCTAGTGGACGCTCACATGGCATCTTCCTCACAGTTGGCCGGGCGGGTGGCGGTCGTTACCGGCGGCTCGCGCGGCATCGGCGCGGCGGTGGCATCGGCGCTGCTCGCGCTGGGGAGCGATGTCGTCATCTGCGGGCGCTCCGCCGCGGCATTGGCTCAGGCCTGCGGGTGGCCGGAGGCGGCCGGTGCCGGCCGTCTCGAGACGGTCGAGGCCGATGTCGGCGATGCGGGGCAGGCGCAGCGCGTGATCGACCGGGCCGTGGAGCGCTTCGGCGGTCTGGACATCCTCGTGAACAACGCCGGGGTCGGCCGTTTCGGGGAGGATCTGGCGGCGCAGTCCATCGCGGACTGGCGCACCGTCATCGACACGAATCTCAATGGCGTCTTCTACTGCTGCCGGGCGGCCGTGCCGGCGTTGCGCCGGCGCGGCGGTGGATGGATCATCAACGTCAGCAGCCTTGCCGGCTCCCACCCGTTCGCGGGCGCCGCCGCGTACTGTGCCTCCAAGGCCGCGGTCAATGCATTGAGTGCGGCGCTGATGCAGGAGGTTCGCCACGAAGCGATTCGCGTCAGCTGCGTGGCGCCCGGCTCCGTCGATACGCGATTCAGCACCGGACCGGCAGCCGACACGAGCTGGAAGCTCACGGCCGACGACGTGGCGCAGGCCGTCGTCGACCTGTTGCGCCACGAGCCGCGCAGCCTGCCCAGCTACCTCGAAATCAGGCCGGCGCGCCCGCGCCGCAAGTAGCCCCTACTCGCGGGCAACCGAAAGCACGACGTCGCCGAGGCGCAGGTGGTCGCCTGCCCGGAGCGCAGCCTTCTGCACCCGGCGCTCGTTCACGTAGGTGCCGTTGGTGCTGCCGAGGTCTTCGACGATCAGCTCGGTGGAAGATGCCGACAGGCGACAGTGCAACCGGGACACCAGCGTCGCGTCGATGTCGAAGTTGGCGGCCGTCGCGCGGCCGACTGTCTTTGCGGCGCCGGGCAGCAGCCGCAGTGCGACCGGGTGCGATGCGTCGTTCGAGCGCAGGATCCACATGGCGCAACCGTGTGCAGCCGACACTGGGGGGAAACTACCGGCGGGCCGGGACTGTGCGGTCCATCCAGTCGGCAAGCGCGGTGATGACCGTGCCTGAAACCCGCCTGTCGAGCAGCTGGCTGTACTGGTCGATGGCTCCGGCGGAGGAGTCGAGCAGGCGGTGGTCGATGCCGGGCAGGCGCTGCACTTCCAGGGTCGATTCGCGCCGCCGCCGGGCCTCCAGCATCTCCGCCAGACGGTCGGCATGCGCTATCGGAATCTGGCGATCCAGCTTGCCGTGGATGATCAGCACGGGCTGACGCGTCCGGCGGACGACCCGCGCCGGGTCAAATTCCAGGAAGCTGCGGTACCACGGCGTGTCGGCGCGCTGCCGCATGCTATCGGGTACGTCTTCCCATTCACCCTCGTCCAGAACGGCCGCGATGATTCGCTGCTGCAGGGCAACCAGCTGCTCCCGCTCGTCCTGCGGCGTCTCGAACTGTTCCAGGCGCAGCCGTTGCTGTTCCAGCACCAGCTCGGCGCCCGGCGTCGCGGGCGCGGCGAGCAATGCCAGCGCGTCGATGTCGTTCTCACGCGCGGCCGCCCGCAGCGCAATCCACGACCCCTCTCCGTGGGCCGCCACGATGAGGCGGTCGCGGTCGACGTCGTCGCGCCGTTCGAGGTACCTCGCCACTGCCAGGACATCGTCGACGTAGGATTCCAGCGAGGCCGACTCCGCGCGGCCGCCGCTCTGGCCCATGCCGCGCTTGTCGTAGCGCAGCACGAGATAGCCGGCTTCGGAGAGCGCAGCGGCCAACTCGGCGAAGATCGGCACGCCGGCCAGGTTCTCGTCGCGGTCGACCAGTCCGATGCCCGGCACCAGCAGCACGGCCGGCCAGCCGCGCGGCGGCTGCTGGTGGTCCGTGGGCGTCGTGACGCTCGCCGCGAGACTGAAGCCGCGCGTCGGCACGCGAACATCCGTCTCGCCCGCGCCGCGGCCAGTGGTCAGGCGCGTGGACACCAGCGCCAGGTCCTGCCGGGCCACGTCGAGCTGCAGCGCCGGAAAGTGCACCCGTAGCAGCCGGTGGTTCTCGTCCACCCAGATTTCGGCGCCCAGCCGCTGCGTCTCGTACTGCAGCTCCGTGCGGTAGATCAGCGCTGACAGCTGGATGTCGGCGGTCTGGATCGGCTGGCTCCGCACGCCCTCCACGACAGCCGTGATCTCTCTGTGCGGCGCGACGTACACCGCGATCTCCTCACCGTCCCGACGTGCGCTCAGGCGCACGGCCAGCGCCTCGTACGCGCCGAAAAAGAAATCGGGGAGCACGACGGCGTCGGGCGTGATCTCCATGGCGCTCGTCAGCTGTTCGTCGCCCCGCCGGATCTCGTTCGTTGCCGTGCCGTCCGCAAACGTAGCAGTAACCGCGTAGTCGCCGTCGTTGCGGGTACTGTCGATGTCGAGCCCGAGGGGCCGCCAATCCTGGTCGTAGTCGATCTGGAACGAGCGGATGTTGAGGTCCACGGGGGGACCGAGCTGGCCGATGGAGTTGATGCGCCAGCCGCCGTCGGTGCGGGTGACGCCGACGCGCTCCACGCCCACCGGAATGGAGCGGACGAAGACGGTGAAGACCGCCTCACCGGGCGCAGGCGCGGGCCGATCCTGACCGAGTGCAGGGGCCCCGGCCGGCAGCGAAATCAGCAAGGCGCCGGCCGCCAAGCCGGCCAGCCGGCGCAAAGAGCATTCCACGGCAATCAGCATATCATTGACGGTATCGCCGCCATGAATTCGGAGGAGTATCGCACCATCCGCCACGGCGCCGCCTTGATGCGTCGCACCGCCCGCGGTCTGATCGCCGTCGAGGGTCCCGACCGCGTTGATTTCCTCCAGGGGCTGCTCACCAACGACGTCGCCGCGCTCGGCGACGGCGAGGGCTGCTACGCGGCGTACCTCACTCCGCAGGGGCGCATGGTGGCCGACATGGACGTGTTCAGCCTGGGCGAGCGGCTGCTCCTGGACGTGCACGCCGGGATTGCGCCCGCCCTGGCCGCGCGCCTCGACGGCCTCATCTTCACCGAGGAGGCCGCCGTGGCGGACTGGAGCGGGACGCGTGTGAGTTACGGCGTCCACGGGCCGGCGGCGTTCAACGTGGCAGGGGCGGCGCTCGAGCGGCTGGGCGCCGGACGGGCCGCCGCCGCCGCCGTCCGCGGACTGGGGCCGCACGAATGCCTGCAGGCTGTGGCAGACGGCGCGACCGCGATCGTCACCCGCGGAGACGAGCTGGGTGTGCCGGGTCTGGCGGTCTTCGCCGAAGGGGACGGCGAGGCGGCGTTGTGCGCGGCGCTGCTGTCGGCCGGGGGACGGGAGATCGACGCCGCGGCGGCCGAGATAGTACGCGTGGAATCCGGCCGCCCTGCCTTTCCCACCGACATGGATTCCGAGACCATTCCGCTCGAAGCCGGCATCGAGGCGCGCGCGATCAGCCTGACGAAGGGTTGCTATGTCGGTCAGGAAGTGATCATCCGCGTCCTGCATCGCGGCGGCGGGCGCGTGGCGAAAAAGCTCGTCGGTCTGGCGCTGGACCCGGCCGTCAGAGCGGCGGAATCGCGGGTCGCCGTCCCGGCCCGGGGTGCGCGCCTGCACCACGACGGCCAGCCGGTCGGCAACGTGACCAGCGCCGTCGCTTCTCCGGCCCTCGGTTGCGCGATCGCCCTCGGCTACGTCCCGCGGGCGCTGGCGGATGCCGGGACCGGGGTCGAGGTCGAGCAGAACGGCGGACGGACGGCCGCGGTCGTCAAGAAGTTACCGTTCGTCGCGGCTCTACCGCTTGAGGCTACGCGGCAATGCTAGATGGGGCTACGCCCCAAACCCCCGGCCAGCGCTAGCGGGGACCCCTGCGCCCCGCGCCGCGGCCGCCGAGGCCCGCCGTGCGGGCCTGGGGACGACTACTGCAGTGTTCGTCGTCCCTGATCAACTCGGGGCTGCGTCTTGGTCGTGCGCTTCGACCGCCTGACGGACAGCGTCGAAGATGCTGCGGGCCAGGTCCTGGGAGACCTGCTGGCGGATAGAGCCGCATGGCACGAGCACCCTTTCGCCGGCCGTCTCGATGTCGACATCCCACCGCTCGCGCTCGACCGGATCCGCATCCTTCGCCGCCGATTCCTCGGCGGCCGCTTCGAAGCCCGGCGCCCGGCGCGAGCGGACGGTCGACAACGGCGCGCCGCTGATCAGCAGCCGTGCGGTATGGATCGCGCGCTTCGGAATAGCCTGCCCCGACCAGTAGAACGCCTCGGCGTCTTCGCTGAAGTACTCGAAGCTGTCGGCGGCCGGCACCTCGGCGACGATCGTCCGGCCCGCTTCGTCCAGTTGCCTGCGGACACGCTCGCGGTCGCGGTAACGCCAGCGGAGGGTGGTGGCCATCGACAGTGCGACCAGCACCAGCAGGACGACGATGCCGACCGCCAACAGATCACGCATGCGGGAGCACTATGCTATCAAAGCATGGAATCGGTCATCGTTCACTACCAGGAAATCGCCCTGAAGGGCAGGAACCGCCCCTGGTTCGTCGAGCGGCTCGTGACGAACCTGCGCGCGGTCCTGGCGGATGTGGAGGGCACCCGCGTGCGGGCGCTCATGGGCCGGATCGAGGTGATGCCCGGTCCGAACGCCGCGTGGGAGACGGTCCGGGAGCGACTCGGGCGGGTGTTCGGCATCGCCAATTTCTCCCCGGCGCGCCGCGTCGGCCGCAACCTTGACGAGATGGCGAGCGCTGTCCTGGCCGACCTGGACGGCCGCGAGCCGCGCAGCTTCCGGGTGACCGCCCGGCGCGCCGACAAGGCGTACGCCCTGACCTCGCCCGAGATAGAGCGGGAGGTCGGGGGGCGGATCAAGGCGGCTCGGGGCTGGCAGGTCGATCTCGGCAATCCCGACCTGGTCGTCCGTATCGAGATTCTGGCGCGCGAGGCGTTCTATTCGCTCGACCGGCATGCCGGGCCGGGCGGGCTGCCGTCCGGTGTGAGCGGCCCGGTGTTGTGCCTGCTGTCCGGCGGCATCGACTCGCCGGTCGCGGCATACCGGCTGATGAAGCGCGGCTGCCGCGTAAGGTTCCTGCACTTTCACAGCTACCCGATCCTGTCGCATGCCTCGAAGGACAAGGTGCGCGAGCTGGCCCGCCACCTGACGGAATACCAGCTCACGTCCCGCCTGTATCAGGTCGCATTCGGCGACATCCAGCGGCAGGTGATGCTGTCGGCGCCGGCGCCGCTGCGCGTCGTGTTGTACCGCCGGCTGATGATGCGCATCGCCGAGCGGCTGGCGCGCCGGACGCGCGCGGCGGCGCTGGTCACGGGCGAGTCGGTGGGGCAGGTGGCCTCGCAGACGCTGGAGAACCTGGCGGTTATCGACGCCGCCGTGGCGAGCCTGCCGATCCTGCGGCCACTGGTCGGCTCGGACAAGGACGAGATCTCGGACGAGGCGCAGGCCATCGGGACCTATCCCGTCTCGATCATTCCGGACCAGGATTGCTGCCAGCTGTTCACGCCGCGGCATCCGGCCACCAAGGCGACGCGGCGCGGCGTCGAGGAGGCCGAGAGCGCATTGCCGATCGATGAGATGGTGGACGGCGCGGTCGCCG
>JAGWAI010000039.1:13702-15143 GCA_021296485.1 Acidobacteriota bacterium | reverse complement strand
TCGGCGCGGTCGACCCGCTGCACGAACGCGGGGATGACCTTCCGCAGTTCTCCGAGCATCAGATCCGCCACTTCGCGGCTCTCGGCGAGCGGGTGCGCGCGCATGCGGAGCAGCAGCGCCTCGTACGCTTGGCCGGAGCCGTAGATCCCAACGTTTGAGCGGGTGGCGGCCGGCAGCAGTCCACGCAGAGTGTCGAGCGCCTTGGCCCGAATTGCGGCGCGGTGCGCGCCCTCGGAATCCCCGGGCGCGCGTGGGAACTGCTGCCTGAAGTGCGCCTGCAGCGGCTCGATCCAGCGCGCGTACGTCTCGAACGCCCGGTCCAGCGTGGCTGCGTACAGCGCCCGATCCTCCGGGTCCTCGATCTCTCCCGGCACGACATACTTCCACTTGCCGTCGGGACGCTGGGTGTACGGCACGTAGCGGGTCGACTGCTCCAGGTACGACATCAGCCGGCCCCGTTCGAGCACCTTGGTCAGGACGTTGGATACGCCCTCGCAGGCGATGTGCGCGCCGCCGAGTTGCGCCACCGAATCGTCGCCGTACTCGTTGAACACCCTGGTGTACAGCCGCTCGGCGCGCTCGCCGCCCGGTCCGGTGGCAGCCGGTTCCCCCGCCGGCGCGAGGTCACCGAGGAATTCATCGAGGAACAGCCGCCGCGCCGACTTGGCCGAGCGCGAATAGCGCGCGAACAGCGCGCCCTTGACCGCCTCCGGCAGGTTGGTCAGCACGAATACCGGGCTGTCGGTGTTGCCGAAGTAGGGGTCGAGCAGCCGCTTCTCATCCGCCGTGAAGCGGTCGGTCGCGGCAAGGGTCGAGGGCACGCGGTAGTATATGTCCCGTGCCGCCCACGTACGCTTTCACCTATCGCATCGAGGTCCGCTTTCGCGACTGCGACTCGTTGCGTCACGTCAATAACGCGGTCTACTTCACCTACTTCGAGCAGGCGCGGCTGGTGATGGGGGAGACGCTGGGGTTGCGCCGCACGCTCGAGGAAGTCGGGCTCGGACTCATCCTGGCGCACACCTCGTGCGACTACAAGGCGCAGCTGGTGTTCGGCGATCAGATCGACGTTCGCGTGGGGGTGGACACCATCGGGCGCAGCAGCTTCACGTACTGCATGGAAGCGCGCCGCGTGCGGGACGGCGAGGTCGTCGCGCTCAGCCGGTCGGTGCAGGTGGTGTTCGACTACGCCGCGCAGAAGACGGCGCCGATTCCCGACACGTTTCGCGAGAAGCTGGAAGCACTGGTCTCCGGTTCATCGATCGGATCGTGAACGCCGAGCGGAAGGCAGACGTGGAGAATCCGAAGGGCTACGCCTGCCCGGAGTTGCTGATCGACCCCGCGGAGCTGGCCGGCCGGCTGGCCCGCATTTCTCACCAACCTTCTGCTGCGGACGCCGATCCGCTCGCCGTGGCGGGCCGTACTCCCTCACGCCGCTTCG
>JAGWAI010000039.1:494-13697 GCA_021296485.1 Acidobacteriota bacterium | reverse complement strand
CGTCGTTCGGTCCGTGCGACCCACCACACCGGCGCCTCGACGCCCTCGCGACGAACGCTGGTGAGAAATGCGGGCTAGGTGTCGAGGATGCGCCGGCGACCGTGGTCATCGATCTGCGTCCGGCCGAGGCGTTCGCGGCCGGCCACATCCCCGGTGCTGCGCACCTGGATCTGTTCGGCGTCAGCCTGATCGACACCGACCCGGCGCCGCTCGACGCCTTCCTCTGGATCATCGCCCACCTGCTGGCGGCGCGCGGTGTCGACGCCGAACGTCCTGTTGTGGTGTACGACGAGCAGTCCGGCATCCGGGCGGCGCGCGCGTTCTGGTTCCTGGAGCTGTTCGGCCACCCCGACACGCGGTTGCTCGACGGCGGATTCGGCGCGTGGGAGCGGGGCGGCCATCCGGTCACCACCGCGGCGACGCCACCGGTGCCGGGGCAGTGGACACCCGGCCGCGACGCGGAGCGCCTGGCCACGTGGCGCGACGTGTGCGAGCGTCTGGGCCGCGCCGATGCGGCGGTCCTCGACACGCGGAGCGACGGGGAGTACTGCGGCGCCACCGTCCGTGCGAAGCGGGGCGGCGCCATTCCCGGCGCGGTCCACATCGAGTGGACGCGCAACCTGGGCGCGGACGGCGCCTTCAAGCCGGCGGACGAGCTGCGCGCGATGTACGCCGCGGGCGGCATCACCCCGGACAGGGAGGTGCTGACGTACTGCCAGGGCGGCTACCGCGCCGCGCACGGCTACCTGGCGTTGCGCCTGCTCGGCTTTCCGAGGGTGCGCAACTATCTCGGTTCGTGGAAAGAGTGGGGCGACCGGGAGGATCTGCCGATAGAAACGCCCGGTCCGTGACGCTGCCTACCGCGAGCCCGCTTCCGCCTCCGCCTGGCGGTAGCCGGCCAGGATGTTGTACAGGCCGTAGTTCCCCTCGTGACAGGCGTACTCATAGACCCGGTTGTCGGACCGCGCCATCGTCAACTCGACGCTCCACGGCTCGTTGAACCCACTCAGATCGGTGACCGTGAACTGGTAGAGCAGCGTATCCGCGTCGCGCCGGGAGAATCTCTCGACCAGGTGCATGTCGGGTCCCAGCGCCTCGAGCAGCGCCATGTTCGGGGCCGGGTGCGCGGTGCCGATGTCCTTGAAATTGCGGGTCTCAACCACCAGCGTATCGCCTTCCCAGCGGCCGCGCGAGTCGCCCCGCCACTGCTGGATGTCCGAGGCCAGCGCGGGACGGCCGTCGAGCGGAACGATCCGCACGTCGTTCACCATCTCGTTGAGAATCGCCACCTGGCCGGCGACCTGGAACAGCTGCATGTAGTTGTTGTACGCGCCGGGCAGCATCGGCGGACCGGAGTTGAATCCCAGGATGCAGCGCTCGTCCACGTCGCGGTCTTCCGGACCGGCGTTCCGTTCGCGCGCTTCCGCGCGAGCCTGCATCCGCGCCCGGCCGAGGTCCGTGTAGGACGGCAGCCGCCCGTTCGGTGGGTCGACGATGAGCGACGTGCGCCGGGTGCCCGTCACCGTCGTGCCGTCGTCGAACCAGAACCGGTTGTAGCCGCCCGGATCGCCCGGGGGAGGCGGCCTGTCGACCCGCCCCGCGGCACGCGCTTCCAGCGTGGCGGCGTCGTCATCCGTCAGGAATTCCTGGTCGCCCAGCTCTTCCGGCCGCTGCAGCGGCGTCACGGTGCTGAAGTCCCAGACGCCCTGCAGATCCGGCCTGCCGTCCGGCAGCCGCGGCACCTCCGACGACTGTGCGCCGGCGCCGGCCGGCGCCAGCAGCCCCAGCGCGAACAGCACGGCGAGAACCCGCACGACAGCGACTCGCTGACCCCTCATGTGGAACTCTCCTTTGTTGCCGCCCCGGTTCTCGCACCTTGCCAGCCGGATGCCTGGCCGGTTCCGGTGCGGCGCGTGGTATCGACGGGCTTTACCGCGAGCCGGCTTCCTCCGCTTCCGCTTCCTCTTGGCGGTAGCCGGCCAGAATGTTGTACAGCCCGTAGTTCCCCTCGTGGCAGGCGTACTCGTAGACGCGGTTCTCGGACCGCGCCATCGTCAACTCGACGCTCCACGGCTCGTTGAACCCGGTCAGATCCGTGACCGTGAACTCGTAGAGCAGCGTGTCGGCGTCGAGGCGCGAGAACTTCTCGACGAGGTGCATGTCCGGGCCGAGCGCCTCTAGCAGCGCCATGTTGGGCGCCGGGTGCGCGGTGCCGATTTCCTTGAAGTTGCGGGTCTCGACCACCAGCTTGTCGCCCTCCCAGCGGCCGCGCGAGTCGCCGCGCCATTGCTGGATGTCCGAGGCCAGCGCCGGACGGCCGTCGAGCGGCACGATGCGCACGTCGTTCACCATCTCGTTGAGAATCGCCACGTGGTCGTCGCCCTGGAACAACTGCATGAAGTTGTTGTACGCCCCGGGCAGCATCGGCGGACCGGAGTTGAACCCCAGGATGCAGCGCTCGTCCACGTCACGGTCTTCGGGGCCGGCGTTCCGCTCGCGCGCTTCCGCTCGCGCCTGCATCCGGGCGCGGCCCAGGTCCGTGTAGGACGGCAGCCGGCCGTTCGGCGGGTCGACGATCAGCGAGGTGCGCCGGGTGCCCGTCACCGTCTTGCCGTCGTCGAACCAGAACCGGTTGTAGCTGCCCGGATTGCCCGCGGGCGGTGCGGTGTCGACGCGGTTCGCCGCCCTTGCTTCGAGCGCGGCTGCGTCGTCGTCCGTCAGGAATTCCTGGTCGCCCAGCTCTTCCGGCCGCTGTAGCGGCGTCACGGAGCTGAAGTCCCAGACGCCCTGGAGGTCCGGCTTGCCGTCCGGCAGCCGCGGCGCCTCCGACGACTGCGCGCCGGCGCCGGCCGGCGCCAGCAGCCCCAGCGCGAACAGCACGGCGAGAACCCGCACGACAGCGACTCGGTAAACCTTCATCGGATACTCTCCTTCTTGCCACCACGGTGCATGGCGAAGCCCCCGGCGACCCTGCCCGCGCGCGCATGGAGCGGCGCGGGTGTCGACCGTTTATCCGTGCAGGATACGCGGGATAGACGGCCATTCGCAACAGTGCTCGTGATGTGGCTGGAACTACGCGGGAGGCCCACATGGGTTTGCGATTCTGCGCGTCGTTGGTAACCGTTTCGGTCGTGTCCTGCCCGGCGGCGGCGCCACCACTGGCGTCGCCGCCGGCGAGCCGTAACCCGGGCAGCGCGGCGAGAACTTCTTCGTTGTCTGGGAGCTGAGTCAGAATGCGACCATCTACCCCGACTCGCTCCACCTACGACCTGGACATCCCGGGCACCAAGGAGACCGTCATCTCGGCGCTATATCCCATGGCGCGGGCCGGCATGGTGCTGAGCTTCGAGCCGCACCTGCACTCCAGCGGTCGCCGCATGTGCGTGGAGGCGCTGCATCCGAGCGGCTACCAGGAGACGATCAACTGCGCCGGCTACAACCACATCTGGGTGAATGTCTACTTCTACGAGGACGATGTCACGCCGCTGCTGCCGCGCGGGACCATCCTCAAGGTGACGGCCTGGTACGACAACACCGCCGCGAATCCGCGCGTCATCGACCCGCGCAACTGGAAGGGGTGGGGCAGCCGCTCCTTCGACGACATGTTCTTCCTCAACTCCCGCGTCGTCTGGCTCACGGACGAGGAGTACGAGGAAGAGGTGGCCGCCCGCATCGCCAGGGCCGGCGCGCCGACACAGGACAACGACAACTAGGATTCCGCCGTCGATGACGCTCTCTGCGTATGATCCGGTCTCGGGCGAGCAGACTTGGCAAGCGGTACTGCCGGCGCAGTCCGCGCTCGGTGCGAGCGGCAACATGGTGACCGCCGGGAATCTGGTGTTTCAGGGAGTCCAGGATGGCGGCCTCCATGTGTTCGATGCCGAGACAGGTGTCGAGCTGTACCGCTTCGATGCCCCGCGGCCGATTCGTTCCAGTCCGATGACCTACCGGGTCAATGGCAAGCAGTACGTGACCGTTGTCGCGACCAACACCGTGGTGACGCTGGCATTGCCTTAGCGATGATCCCGAAGGACGACGAGGAGAAACGATGTTGAATCGAAAGAGTAATGTTGGTATCGCGATTTGGCTCGTGTTGACTGCGGCTGGACTTGGTGTCGCCTTCGTCCACGCTCAATCCGAGAGCGACGGAGCTTCCTACACGCCGGATTGGACACCATGGGATGAGCCCGACATCCAAGGTATCTGGAGTCCTGGCTACATCCTGACGCCGCTGGAACGTCCCGACGAGTTCGCGGACCAGGAGTTTCTAACTGATGAGGACGTAGCGGCCCTCGAAGAGCGGGCCAGTGTTCCCCGACGAGACCAACGCGCCGAGGCAGGTACGGTCGCAGACGTCGAAGGCGCCTACAACGAAGCCTACACCGGTCGCGGGAAGGAGGTCGTCAGCACACGCCGAACGTCGTTGATCGCCGAGCCGGCGGACGGAAAGATCCCATACACGGAACGCGGACAGGCCGCTGCGGCCGCCGCCCGCGTGAAGTTCGTGAGCGAGATCGCCGACAACCCCGAGGATCGACGGGACCTCGATCGGTGCCGGGGCGTGAGCATCCCCTTCATATCAGGAACGTCAGGCACGTTCAGCCGTGTGGTTCAGACGCCTGACGCAATCATGATCTACCACGAGGACGGCCATATCGGAGGCGGGTACCGCACCGTGCACACGGACGGCCGCTCGCACTTGCCGTCGCACATCCGCCAATGGCTGGGCGATTCTGTCGGAACCTGGGAGGGGAACACGCTGGTGGTAGACACGACGAACTTCACCGACCAGACGAGCTTCCATGGATCGGGAGCCGGGCTTCACATGGTCGAGCGGCTTATGCCCGTTTCGGAAGACCTGATCATGTACCGAGTGAACGTCACCGACGAGACCGCCTGGACCCGCCCCTTGACGGTTGAGCTTCCGCTTCACCGGATTGACAATCAGGAGAACCAGATCTTCGAAGCGGCCTGCCACGAGGGCAATTACGCCCTGACGAGTATCTTGGCGGGAGCACGTGTGCCGGAGGGGCGAGAAAGTACCCGATAGCCGTGATACGGAGAAGGACAAACTACGCCGTAGAACACTCAGAACAAGGGGACAAGCACTATGCGTTCCAGAATCGTTTTGGCTGTCGTTGTCGCGCTGGCCCTGCTGCTACCCCCCTCCGTCGGAGCGACTGGCTCCAACGACCAGCAACTGGTCGAGGCCGCCGCGGAGCGCGACAGTCGGACGGTGCGCGCTCTTCTGAGCGATGGTGTCGACGTCAACTCGTCTCGGGCGGACGGCACGACGGCGCTTCACTGGGCGGTTCACCGTGACGATCTCGAGCTGGTCGAACTGCTGATGCAGGCCGGCGCCGACGTGGACGTGAGCACCGATAACGGGGTCACCCCCCTCGCGCTGGCCTGTGAGAATCGTAGCGTTCCGGTCGTCGACCGACTGCTCGCGGCCGGTGCTGACGTCAACGTTGCGAAGACCAGCGGTGAGACGCCGCTGATGATGGCGGCTCGCACCGGAAACCTTGAGATCGTCGAGGCGCTGCTGGCCCGCGGAGCCGACGTCAATCGCCGGACCCGCAAGAGTCTGCAAACTGCTCTGATGTGGGCGGTAGCCGAACGCCGCCAGGTCATCGCTGAGCGGCTCATCGAGGCCGGTGCAGATGTCCGCCCCAGCGCAGCCAAGGGCTTCACCGCGCTCCTGTTTGCCGTGCGGAACGGCGACCGGGCGATGACGCAGCTCTTGCTCGACGCCGGGGCCGATGTGAATGACCCTGGTGGGGACGGGACGCACGCCCTCGCCCTGGCGGTCGTCAGCGGTCGTGACGACCTTGCCGTGTTCTTACTCGAGCAGGGGGCGGATCCGAACGGCTTGATGTTCGGGATTCCGGTGTTGCATGCCGCGGCGGGGCCGATCGGGATGTGGCTGCGCGAGTGGCTCCACCTCAGGCGGGCCGGTGTGACTTACAATCTCCTCCCCTTTCCGCTGGCGCGCCGCCCGGCGCTTGTCAAGGCGCTGCTGGCGTCTGGCGCAGATCCCAATGGGCGGATCACCACCTCGACGACGACGCTCTTCTTTACCAAGCTGAGCCTGGGGGCGTTCGATCTGTTTTCGAACGGCACTGGAGACCTCCGAGGTGCGACGCCGCTCTGGGTCGTCGCATACGCCTCGCAGGGAGGACACCGAATCAATGTAGGTGAGGACGACCTCAGAGAGGACGCACAGGTTCGAGAGGCCGAACCCTCCTATACGAAGGTCATGCAGATCCTGCTTGACGCGGGCGCGGACCCGAACCTGGCCACCGATGACGGAACGACGGCGCTGATGGCGGCGGCTGGCCTCGGTCATGGCGGTGGCGGTCCCGAGCGGCGGCGGCCGCAGGCTGTGCCGCCGGTCCAGCTCCTGCTTGACGCCGGGGCCGACGTCAACGCGGTCAATGAGGCGGGGTTCACGGCGCTGCACGGCGCGGCGTTTGTGGGCATCAACGAGGTGGTGCAGGTCCTCGCCGACCACGGAGCCAACCTCGACGCACAGGATTTCATGGAGCGGACGCCGTTTCGGATCGCGGAAGGGGCGAAGCAGCAATTCTCGATGAGATCGTCCCCCCACACGGCGGAGTTGCTGAAGAACCTGGGGGCCGATACCAGCCTGGGGGTGCCGGGCGAGGTCCTCCAGCGCCAGTTGCAGCGTGACGAGCAGCGCCCGGCCGACGAGACCCCGCGCTGATGTTCAGCACAAGGAGGTTCGCCATGATGAGAACGATGAGACTCACGCATCCGATACTCGTCACCCTTGGGCTGACCCTGCTCGCGAGTGGACTGCTGGCGCTGCCCGCGGATGCGGCGGAGCCGCAGGCGGGCGACGGTGCGGCGCCCCCCACGCTCCTCGATCGGTATTGCGTCGGCTGTCACAACGAGCGGCTCAAGACGGGGGGCCTGGTGCTCGACGGCATCGACCTCGATCGTGCCGACCGGCACGCCGCCGTGCTGGAGGAGGTGGTCCGCAAGCTGCGGAGTGATCAGATGCCGCCGGTCGGCCGGCCTCGTCCCGCACCCGAGGAGCGGGACGCGTTCGTGCGCAGGCTTGAGACGGCGTTGGATCAGGCAGCCGCGGCGACTCCAAACCCCGGTCGGGTGGTCGTTCGGCGTCTCAATCGACTCGAATATGTGAACGCGGTTCGGGAGCTGCTGGCGCTCGAGGTCGACGGCGAAGCGTTGCTGCCGGCCGATGATTCGGCGTTCGGGTTCGACAACAACGCCGAGATGCTGTCGCTCAACCCGTCGCTGATGGCACGCTACGTGTCGGCGGCGACGAAGGTCAGTCGCCTGGCGATGAACAGCGCCGCCATCCGTCCCGTTACGGAAGTGTTCCGCGCTTCGCCGTTTGCCAGGCAGAACGAGCGGATGGGGGACGACTTCCCGTTCGGCACGCACGGTGGCCTGGCGTTCCGCCACACGTTCCCGCTTGACGGGGAATACGCCTTCAAGATCCGGATGCAACGGAACCTGTTTGCGCGGACGATTCGCGGCACTGATGACGAGCACGAGATAGAGGTGCGTCTCAATCATGAGCTGGTGCGGCGTTTCTCCGTGGGCGGGCAATACCCCGGCGTCGATATCGGGCTCACGGTGGGGATTGCCGAGGACGACATCGAGGGACAGCAGCGCCACGCTTACCGCATGTCAGCCGACGATCACATGGAGTTCCGGCGGGTCGTCGAGGCGGGTACGCATCTCGTGACGGTGGCGTTCACCGACACGGCGCCGTCGGCCTGGCAAAACGTTCCGCTCATGCCGAAGTCGATCAAGTCCGAGATGTCGACAGATGACGCCGGTGATCCGGGGATCGACCGGGTCGAAATCTCAGGGCCGTACGACGGGACCGTGCCCGACGAGACTCCCAGCCGCTCGAAGATCCTCGTCTGCCGCCCGGACGTGGCCAGTGACGAGCGGTCGTGCGCGCGGCAGATCCTTGAGACGCTGGCTCGTCGCGCCTATCGACGCCCCGTGACAGACGCCGACATCGATCCTCTGCTCGACTTCCATGCCGAGGGCCGGGCGCAGGGTACGTTCTACGACGGGATCGAGCGCGCGATCGAAGCGCTGCTGGTCTCGCCCCATTTCTTGTTGAGGGTCGAGCAGGATCCAGCCGGCGCGGCGCCTGGAACCATCTATCGACTCAGCGATCTCGAGCTCGCATCTCGTCTGTCGTTCTTCCTGTGGAGCAGCCTGCCGGACGATGAGCTGCTGGCGGTGGCCGAGGCGGGGAGGCTCCGGGAGCCGGCGGTGCTCGAGCGACAGGTGCGACGGATGCTGGCCGATCGCCGAGCCTCCACCTTCGCGACCAACTTCGCCAACCAGTGGCTCATTACCCGCAACGCCTCGGTCGTCGAGCCGGATCCCAGGCAGTACCCGAACTTCGACGATTCGCTTCGCCGCGCGATGATGCGCGAGGTCGATCTCTTCATTGACAGCCAGGTGCGCGAGGACCGCAGCATCTTGGAGCTGCTGACCGCGGACTACACCTTCCTCAACGAGCGGCTGGCGGGACACTACGGCATCGCGGATGTCTACGGAGGCCACTTCCGTCGCGTGCAGCTTGCCGACGACCGCCGGCATGGCCTGTTGGGCAAGGCCAGCGTCCTGACAGTGACCTCCTATGCGCACCGCACCTCGGTCGTCACCCGAGGCAAGTGGGTGCTCGAGAACGTCCTCGGGGTTCCGCCACCGGACCCGCCTCCGAACGTACCGGCCCTGGAAGAGAACGACGGCAGGAGCGCGCCGACCTCGCTACGTGAACGCATGGACCAGCATCGGAGCAATCCGGTCTGCGCCTCGTGTCATCAGATGATCGATCCGCTCGGGTTCGCACTGGAGAACTACGACGCGACGGGCGGGTGGCGGGACCTTGACGACGGGTTGCCGATCGACGCAGCTAGCGAGATGGCGGACGGTAGGCACATCGATGGCCCGCGTCAGTTCCGCGAGTTCCTGGTTACGGAACGCGGCGACGCTTTCGTACAGACCGTCACGGAGAAGCTCTTGACCTATGCCCTCGGCCGTGGTCTGGAGTACTACGACATGCCCACGGTCCGGGAGCTCATACGTCAAGCCGAGCGCGACGACTACCGCTGGTCGTTGCTTATCCTCGGCATCGTGCAGAGCGACGCATTTCAGATGCGTCGAGTCGCCGAAGCCGAGACCGCCCGCCAGGCAAGGAGGACGCCGTGATCATTACCAAACAGCATCTGTCCCGGCGCACGGTTCTGCGGGGTCTCGGCGCCACGGTGGCGCTCCCCCTGCTCGACAGCATGGTGCCGGCCCTGACCGCGACCAGCCGGACGGCGGCAGCGCCGGTTCAACGTCTCGCGATGGTCTACGTGCCGAACGGGATGGCGATGGGCTACTGGATTCCGAAGGCCGAGGGGCCGCTCGATGAGCTTCCGCCCACGCTCAAATCACTGTCCGACTATCGCGAAAAGGTCCTGATGGTCAGCGGGCTGGCCGACAAGTCGGCGGGGCTATCGAACCGAGGTGGTGACCATGCACGCGCGGCGGGCACCTATCTGACCTGCGTTCCCTATCGGGCAATCTCTGATTCCAACGTTCATGCGGGTGTGTCGATGGATCAGATCGCCGCGCGGCAGCTCGGGCAGGAGACCCAGCTGGCGTCGCTCGAACTTGCCCTCGATTCGGTGGCCGTGCTGGGCAACTGCGACGGGGCGAGCTGCGCCCTGACGAACACATTGGCGTGGCGTACGCCGACGACGCCGCTTCCCTGCGAGAACGATCCGCGGGCGATCTTCGAGCGACTGTTCGGGACGAGCGGCAGCACCGACGCCGGGGCGCGGCTCGAGCGGATCCACCGCGACCGCAGCATGTTGGACTTCGTGGGTGAGCAGATCGCCGACCTGGAGCGTGTACTGGGAAGGTCCGACCGGACGCGGCTCGACCAGTATCTCGAGTCGGTGCGAGACGTCGAACGACGTCTCCAAATGGCGGAGGCGCAGAATGCACGGGAGCTGCCCGTGGTCGACCAGCCGATGGGGATCCCCAGCACCTACGCCGAGCATGCAATGCTGATGATGGATCTGCTCGCGCTGGCCTATCAGACCGACCTGACCCGGGTCAGCACATTCATGCTGGCGCGCGAAATCAGCGGGCGGGCGTATCCGGAGATCGGCGTGCCCGACTCGCACCATCCGTTGTCGCATCACATGAATGAGCCGGCCAAGCTCGAGCGGCTGTCAAAGATCAACGCGTATCACATGGAGCAGTTCGCTCATCTGGTAGAGACGCTGGCCACGACGCCCGACGGTGACGGCACGTTGCTGGATAGCTCGCTTCTGGTCCACGGGACTGCGATCAGCGACAGCAACACGCACTTCCACGATGACCTGCCGATCACGATGGTGGGTGGGACCACGGCCGGGCTCAGAGGAGGACGGCACGTTCGCTTCGCCGAGGGCACCCCGTTGGCGAATCTCTGGGTGACGACCCTCGCGATGATGGATGTGACGGTGGACGCGTTCGGTGACAGCAACGGTCAGCTGGAGCACTTGACCGATATCGGATAGGGCCGAGCCGGTCGCTCGCTAGTGGGAGAAATACGACGATGAGCATCAAACACGTGATGGCAATCCTCGTGGTTGGGGTGGCGGCCTTGTCCACGATCGTAACGGCCCAGTTGCCGGTCCCGGTTCCCGTCAAGTCGAAGCCGGTCGACCCCGAGCCGGTGGAGATTATCAGGACCGACTTCGATCCGCGCGAGCTTGCCGAGGAGCTCGAGCGGATGCGGAGCAGGCCCGAGGCGCCGGGGCAGCAGCTGTTCGTCTCGCGCTGTGCCATCTGCCACGACCCGATCGGGCAGCCAGGCAGCGGTGCGACATTGGGCCCGTGGTTGGATGCAGCGTTGGTGTCGTCGAAGGGGGAGGAGGCGGTCCGCGCCTCGATCCTCAACGGCACGGCCAACATGCCCGGGTTCCAGCACCAGTTCGATGCCGCGCAAGTAGACCAGGTGATCGCGTATATGAAGACCGTCCCGGCTGAGGTCCGGCCCTGGGTGCCGACCGAGGACCGGATCAACGCGGCGCTCTGGGAAACCCCCAGCGCGCCGAGCATGCACCTTGCCGGCACGACGACCGCCGCGAGCGGTGAGCCGTTGCACGGCGTGGCCGTGTCAGCCCGCCGCGTGGAGAGCAACTACACGACGACGGTCTATAGCGATGAGCAAGGCGGGTACGTTTTTCCGCCGCTGCACGAGGGGACCTACAAGGTGTGGGCGCAGGCGACCGGCTTCGAAACCAGCCGTGCGGACGCCACCTTGAGCTCAATGACCCACCAGACGTTCACGCTGCGGCCGATCGCCGATGTCACGCCGCAGCTGCGCGGTCCGGAATGGCTGGCGGCGCTGCCGGAGGAGACGTTCGAAGATCGGCGGATGAAGGAGATCTTCCGGGTGCAGTGCTCCGAATGCCACCAGGCCGGCGTCCCTCTGCAGAACCGGTTTGACGAGCGCGGTTGGCGGGCGATCATCAGCTCCATGGAGAAGGCCGGCTACAACGGGCTCAACGCGTCGAGCAACCGCTCACCCGTGGCGATGCGGTACCACAAGAACGAGCTCGCCAAGTACCTGGCTCGGATGCGGGGCCCCGGGGAATCGCCGATGAAGCTCGAGCCGACGCTGCCCCGTCCGACCGGTGACGCCGCTCGGGTCGTGATCACCGAGTACGACGTGCCGGTGGCCGATACGGGGGAGTACATGTTGTGGAATGGGGAGGATTGGTCCGAGGGGACGCCATCGGGGGCGCACGGCGGACGCAGCGGTCCCCACGATGTGGCCATCGACCCGGACGGCAACGTGTGGATCGCCCCCTGGGCGAGCGCGTCCAAGTCGCTCCGAACGCTCGTCAAGCTCAACCCCGAGACTGGCGCCGTGCGCTCCTACAACAAGGTGCGCACGAGCCCGCGCGACTCGGTGTACACGCACGGGATCTACGTCGATCAGCAGGGCATCATGTGGTTCAACATCAGTGGAATCCTCGGCCGGGCGGATCCGGAGGCCGATGAGATCACCACCTTCACGCCGCCCGCCGGTATGCGAGTCGCCGGCACTCAGGATGTCGACGCGATGGGCAAGGTCTGGATGGGTTCGACCGAGGGGGTCCTCCGGTTCGATCCCGAGGAGCGAACCTTTCAGTACTTCCAGAATCCTGCCGCCACCGGCGGTACCTATGGCGTGACCGGTGACCGGCTCGGCAACGGGTGGTGGGGACGATGGACTCGAGATGTCGTGGGTCACGCAGACGTGAAGACCGGCAAGACCTACGAGATCCCGATGAGGCCGCCGGGTGCGGTGAAGCCGGAATCGTTCATGACCGACGCCGACAAGGAGTTCTACTACAACCATGGCGCGCTGAGGTTCATGTGTTGCGTGCCGTGGATGCCTGGCGCCCAGGCGCCGCGGAGAATGGGTGCAGACAAGAACGGTGACGTGATCTGGGTCAGTAACTGGTGGGGCGGGAACCTTGCGGAGATCGACATCCACACCAGGGAGGTGACCTATCACCCGCTGCCGCACAAGGGGATGCACCCCTACTCGGCGGTCGTCGATAGTGACCATAACGTGTACACGAACGTGAGCAGCGACGACTCGGTGGCGAAGTTCGATCCGAGCACCCAGGAGTGGACTATCTACCCGTTGCCGAGCCGCGGCACGGAAGTGCGGCACATCGCCGTCGATGGCCGCAACGGCGACGTCTGGGTGCCCTACGCGACCACGAGCCGAGTCGCGCGACTGCAGTTCCGGAGCGAAGCCGAGCGGCAGGCTCACAGAGCGGACGCCGTGCCGATGCCGGCCGAGTGAGCATGATTGGTAGGTTCGTAGGCTGCGATCCGCGGAGGACCGCAAGGAGGACTGTGGGCTTGATCCGGTTTCGTGGACACATTTTGAAAGGCGGATACGATGTCCACGATGGCAGCTACAGACAGGCCGCGTAGAGTGCGGCGACAGTTCACGGATGAGTTCAAGGCAGGCGCCGTTGGGTTGGTGCTCGACGAGGGCAAGTCGGTCGCGCAGGTTGCCCGGGAGCTCGATCTGACGGAGTCGGCACTGCGGACTTGGGTCGAGCGCGGACGGGCGGACCGGACCAAGGGCCGGACGGGTTTGACGACGGAGGAACGCGAGGAACTACGGCGGCTGCG
>JAGWAI010000039.1:0-399 GCA_021296485.1 Acidobacteriota bacterium | reverse complement strand
GTCCGAGCGATGTGTCGGGTTCTCCAGGTCTCGCCGAGCGGGTTCTACGCATGGCGGGACCGCCCGGTCTCGGCTCATGTCCGACGGGACCAGCGGTTGCGAGTGTTGGTTCGAGCCTCCCACGAGGCAAGCCGGTGTCGGTATGGTAGCCCCCGCGTGCACGAGGACCTGCGGGAGCAGGGCGAGGCCGTCAGCCGCAAGCGGGTGGTGCGGTTGATGCAGCTCGAGGGCCTGCGGGCTCGTGCGCGCAAACGGTTCAAGTCCACGACAATGAGTGGGCATGACCAGCCGGTCGCCGCGAACGTGCTCGACCGCGACTTTGTCGCCGCCGCACCCAACCAGCGCTGGGTCGCGGACACGTCGGAGTTCGTGATCGGGAGCAGCGGCAAGCTCTACCTG
>JAGWAI010000001.1:21853-86709 GCA_021296485.1 Acidobacteriota bacterium | reverse complement strand
CGCCTGCATCCGACCGTAGCTCATCGCCTTGCGCTTGCTCGCATTCGCGCGCACCTTCGTCCCGTCCACCGACAGCTTCCCGAACCGGACCAGACCCAATTCCCGCGCCAGACCGACCACCGCGACGAACAGCTGCTTGAAATCCGACAAGTGCCGGCGACGAAACTCGCAGACCGTCCGGTGCTGCGGGAAGTTGCCCGCCGCCAGAACCCGGAACGCCACGTCCTCTTCCAGCTTCTTCGCTATCCCCCGCGACGAAAACACCCCCGTCGAGTACGCGTAGAGCAGCACCTTCACCATCATCCGAGGGGCATACGGCGCGTTGCGACGACCGTCCCCCGCATACGGCGCGTAGAACCAGATCGCTGATGTGGTGCGCCAAGTGACCCTCGGGAAGCCACTCCCGTACATCCGGCGGCAACAGCAGCGTCTGGTCTGGTGCGTAGCGGCGAAAAGTCGTCGACATCAAGTCCTTCCGGCGTCCGATCTCGACCACGATTGTCGCACCGTTTTCTGCGGCGCAGACTCCTAGCCGTGTTCATTGCTCGCTTGGGGCTGCGCGGCATCATCACCTTGGGGCTGCGCCCCAAACCCCCGGCGGCCACTCGCGGGGACCCCATTGCCCCATTCCGTGGCCGCCGAGGCGCGCTGTGCGCGGCCTGGGGGACGGGCGCTTCCATGTCGCCGTCCCCCCTTCAGACTTCAACCGTTGTGTGGGGTGCGCTGCCTTGTCCTCATTCGGGGCTGCAAGCCTAACCCCCGGTGGCTGCTAGCAGCAGCGAAAGTGGTCGAGGGGCGAATGCTCCAGGCCGATTCTGGTGTGCCACTCGTGAAACCGCTCCAGTAGCAACGGCTGGAGCTCCAGGGTGTAGTAGGTCGCAGGATTCGGCACCCCCATCAGCTCGGCATAGACGAGCAGCATGAACAGGTCGTCCTCGTCGCGCCGGGCGCGGGCTATCGCGCCGCGGTAGGGCGCGACGTAGAACTCCTCCAGGAACGCGCGAATCTGCTCCAACGCGCCGATCGGGCGGCCGCTCATGACGAATCGCCCGCGCTCAGCCGGTCGCCTCCGCCGCCTTGCGCTTCTCGCGCATGAATGCCGACGCGGCCTCGAGCGCCACGAGGATTGCGGCGACGATGATCACCAGGTCGATGGCGATCAGCAGGTAGTTGCCCGCCCGATAGAGATCCGCCAATTGAATGAGCGCGCTCAGGAACGCCATCGCGGTGACGAACACCATCGGAATCATCGTGTAGCGCGACGGCCGCCCGAGCTTGACGAGAATTACGCTGACGACCAGCAGCGTTAACCCGGCGAGCAGCTGGTTGGTCGTACCGAACAGCGGCCAGATGATCATGCCGCCGGTGCCGCCGGCGCCGCCCGCGCCGAACGCCAGCACGAGGCAGGCGCCGACCGCCACCCCGGTCGCGACGTAGCCATTCTGCAGCGGCGGGATGTTGTAGATGGTGCCCCATTCCTGGACGATGTAGCGCTGCAGGCGAACGCCGGCGTCCATCGTCGTGCCGGCGAAGAGCACGGCCATCACCGCGAGCAGCGTCTGGGCGAAGCCGTACGGCAGGCCCAGGCCGTCTGACGCGATCTGCGCCCCACCGCGCACGAACGCGCCGGTGCCCTGCGTGTTGTACGTCTGGTACACGGCTTCCCAGTCGGCGAAGGTCGCGAACCCGGCCGTGGCGGCGATGATGGCCACGAGCGCCAGAGCACCCTCGCCGACGGAGCCGAGGTAGCCGACGAAGCGCGCATCGGTCTCCTTGTTGAGCTGCTTGGACGTGGTGCCGGAGCCCACGAGACCGTGGAAGCCGGATATGGCGCCGCAGGCGACCGTCACGAACAGCAGCGGCAGCAGCGGCGGCGTCGCCGCCGGAACGTTCGGGTTGATGGCCGGGGCCACGACCGTCGGACTTGCGATGAGCACGGCGCCGTACAGGATGCCCAGGCCCACGAACAACTGGATGCCGTTGATGTAGTCGCGCGGCTGCAGCAGGAGCCACACCGGCAGCATCGACGCCGTGGCGGCGTAGATGAACAGGAGGATGATCCACTGCGCGCCGGGCGCCAGGCCCAGCACCTGGTCCGGCAGCGTGACCGGCACTACCTCGCCGAGATAGATGACCGCGTAGAGAATGACCGTGCCGGCGATGGTCGGCCAGGTGATCGGTACGCCTACCCGGTAGATCAGCACGCCGATGACGACCGCGACCGCGACCGCGCTCCAGGCCGGGATCACGCTGCTGGGCGTCGCCTGGAACTCGTTCGAGATGGCGACGGCAAACACGGCGTTGACCATCAGCAACAGCAGGAAGATGACGATCATGAACAGCGTGCGGGCGCGGTGGCTGACGACGTCACCGGTCAGCGAGCCGACCGAACGAGCCTGGTTGCGGATGGAAGCCCAAATTGCGCCGAAGTCGTGCACGCCGGCGAAGAACATGGTGCCGATCACGACCCACAGGAACGCCGGCAGCCAGCCCCAGATGACCGCGATCCCGGGCCCGATGATCGGCGCGGCGCCCGCCACCGCCGTGAAATGGTGTCCCCAGAGCACGAAGCGGTTCGTCGGGATGTAGTCGATGTCGTCCCGCATCGAGTGCGCGGGAGTCTCGAAGTTGGGGTCGAGCCGGTAGATCTTCTCGGCGACGAACTTCGAGTAGAAGCGGTACCCCAGATACAGGCACGAGAGACCGATCACAGCAAGCAGTGCAGCGTTCAGGAGACACCTCCCTCGAGATCCCGGACGGACGGGTAGCCGGGCAATCCGGTTGCGGCGCGCACGCCGCGCAAGATTGCGTCGGCGGTCGCGTCGGCAGCGGCGGCGCCAAGTTGCAACAGACTGACAGCGCCGTCGTTGGCGCCGGTCGCGACGGCGAAAATTGCATCGCCGTCGGCCGGCGTGTGTGCGGGCCGCACCGCGCGGGCCAACCCGTCATGGGCCATTCGGGCCAGCAGCGCGAGCTGTGCCTTGTCGAGCGCGGCGTTGGTCGCGACCACGCCGATGGTCGTATGTTGGCCGCCTTCGGCGCGGGTTGAGCCCGCGCCGCGAAGCAGCGCCCGGGCATCGGCAAAACCGCGCCCGTCCGGCGTGCGGGCGCCGGCGACGATGGCGCCGGTATCGGGGTCCACGATGTCGCCGACGGCGTTGACCGCCATCAGCGCGGCGACCCGGACGCCGCCGGGAAGCTGTATGAGCGCGGTGCCGATGCCGCCCTTCATGGAACGGTCCGGTCCGGCCAGCTTGCCGACGGTGGCGCCGGCGCCGGCGCCGACGCTGCCCTCGGCGACCGGCGCATCGCTCGCGTCACGGGCGGCGCGGTAGCCGCAGTCTGCGGTGGGCCGGATCGCGGGGTCTCCGCCGACGCCCAGGTCGTACAGGATGGCGGCCGGCACGATGGGAACGCGGGCGGCCTGAGTCTCATATCCGATGCCGCGGTCCTCCAGATAGCGCATCACGCCCTCGGCCGCCGCCAGGCCGAAGGCGCTGCCGCCTGCCAGCACGATAGCGTGCACCTGCTGGACTGTATTGGTCGGGTCGAGCAGCGCCGTCTCGCGCGTGCCGGGGGCCGACCCGCGAACGTCGACCGCGGCCGTCGCACCCGCCTCGGCCAGCACGACCGTGCAGCCGGTGGGGCGCTCGGAGAGCGTGTGGTGACCGACCTTGAGCCCGTCGATCGCCGTCAACCCGCCGTCCCCGCCAGGCGGCGGCGCCGACGCACTGAAACCCCACGTTGCAAGCACGAAACAGATGATGACACGCACCGGGATGCCGTTCCGAAGGCTCCCGCATCGTATCCGAAAAGCCCGCGCAGCGGCTACCATGACGTAAGCGGGACGACGAGCATGCCGGAAGTCGTCCCCAGCCGCGCACGGCGCGGCCCGGCCAGCCCGGCGCGGGGCTATGGGGTCCCCGCCAGGGCTTGCCGGGGGTTTGGGGCGCAGCCCCATCCAAAGGAAGCCGAGTGTCCCATCTACTGCTCGCCGACCTGGTCGTGATGCTGCACCTTGCCTTCGTCGGATTCGTGGTGGCGGGCGGTCTGGCGGTCTGGCGCTGGCCGCGCGCGGCGTGGGTGCACCTGCCGGCGGTTGTCTGGGGCGCCGGAATAGAGTGGTCGGGGGGCGTCTGTCCCTTGACGCCCATCGAGAACCACCTGCGATCGCTGGGCGGCGGCGGAACGTACGAGGGCGACTTCGTGCGGGAGTACATACTGCCGGTGCTATATCCCGCGGGTCTGACGCGCCCGACGCAGATCGCGCTCGGCGCCGTCGTAGTGATCGTGAACGCCGCGGTCTATGGATGGTGGCTGCACCGCCGCCGGACGCCGTAGAATGATGGGCTGCGGTATGCAAACGGTTCCACCGCCCAATGGCCGCCCGCCGCGCGCCTTCATTTTCTTGCTCTGCCTGACCCTTGTGTCGGGCTGCGTGCCGGCGGCGACCGGCGAGGACCAGCCGGCGGCCCTGGAACCGGCCCGCGAGCCCGCGCGGGCCGCCGTTGCGGATGACGGGCTGCTCCGCATCGTCGCCTTCGGCGATTCGTTGACGGCTGGCCTCGGTCTGCCGGCCGAGGATGCATACCCGGCCCGGCTGCAGGAGCGGCTCGAATCGGCGGGCTACCGGGCGCGGGTAGTCAACGCCGGCGTCTCGGGTGAGACGACGGCCGGCGGCTTGCGGCGGATGGCCTGGGCGCTGGAGGGCGAGGTCCACATCCTCATCCTGGCGCTGGGCGGCAATGACGGCCTGCGGGGGTTGCCGGTCGATCAGATGCAGGACAACCTCGCGCGCATGATTGCCGTCGCGCGCGACAGCGGCGCGCAGGTGCTGCTGGCGGGTATGGAAGCACCGCCCAACCTGGGCGCGGACTACACGGATCGGTTTCGTGGAACGTTCGAGCAACTCGCGGCCGAGTACGAGGTGGCGTATCTGCCGTTCCTGCTGGAGGGCGTCGCGGGCATCGCGGAGCTCAACCAGGCGGACGGCATCCATCCGAACGCGGAGGGGGCCGAACGGGTGGCGGCGCATGTCTGGTCGGCGCTCGAGCCGATGCTGGGCGCCGCGCAGGGACCTCTCGCTGCGGCCGCTCGTCCAGGAGGGTCATGATCGAGCTTCGCGGTGTGTCGAAGACGGTGCTCAGCGGCAGCCGGCCCCTCACCATCCTCCAGCCCACCGACCTTACGGTTGCATCAGGACAGTTCCTCTCGATAGTCGGTCCGTCCGGCAGCGGGAAGTCGACCCTGCTCGGCCTGATTGCCGGTTTGGATACGCCGTCGAGCGGCGAGATTGTCATCGATGGCGTGGATATAACCGATCTCGATGAGGACGGATTGGCGCGGTTGCGCGGTGCCAAGATCGGTTTCGTGTTCCAGTTCTTTCACCTGATTCCGGCGCTGACCGCGTTCGAGAACGTGCTCGTGCCGCTCGAGATCGCCGGCGAGGCGCGGGCCGGCGAGAAGGCCGCCGTGCTGTTGCGCGACGTAGGCCTGACGGACCGCGGCCATCACTATCCGTCGCAGCTCTCCGGCGGCGAACAGCAGCGAATCGCGATTGCGCGCGCGCTGGCCAACGATCCGCCGATCCTGCTGGCCGACGAGCCGACAGGCAATCTCGACTCCGCCAACGGCCGGCACGTGGTCGATCTCCTGCTCGATGTCAACCGCAGCCGCGGGACGACGGTCGTCATGGTGACGCACGACGCCGAGCTGACCGCGCGCTGCGACGCCGTGCTGACCATGCGCGACGGACGGACGACCGCGGCGGCCGTGGGCCAGCCCTGAGCGGACCGATGCGATTCATAGCCCGAATGGCGTACCGCGAGTTGCGCTCGTCGTGGCGGCGCCTCGCGTTCTTCTTCATTTGCGTCGCGGTCGGCGTCGCCGCCATCGTGGCATTGCGCTCGCTGACCCAGAACGTGCGGGTGGCGTTGGCGACCGAGGCGCGCACGCTGCTGGCCGGGGACGTCTCGCTGCGCACGGACCGGCCGTGGCCGGACGCAGTCCTGCCGGCGCTCGACCGCCGGCTCGAGGAGGGCGGTCCGGCGGCACGTACCGAGACCGTGGACATCGTGACGATGGCGCGCCTGGAGAAAAGCGGCAGCACCCGCACCAAGGTCGTGGAGCTGCGCGGCGTGCAGACCGGTTTTCCGTTCTACGGCCGCTTCGTTCTGGCGAGCGGCCGCTCCTATTCGTTCGACCTGCTGCGCGACGACGGCGCCCTGGTCGCTCCCGAGCTGCTCACGCAGCTCGGACTGCGGGTGGGCGACCGGCTGCTCATCGGAGAGGTTGCATTCGAAATCCGCGACGTCATCGTGACGGAGCCGGGCCGCAGCCTGGGCGCGTTCAGCTTCGGTCCCCGCGTGCTGGTCGACCATGCGGCGGTCGAGCGCGCCGGCTTGCTGACGTTCGCCAGCCGGGCGACCCGCCAGATCCTGCTACGGGTCGACGAGGCGGCGATGCAGCCGCTGGTCGAACAGCTCCGCGAGGATCTGCAGGACACGTTCGTGCGCGTCGGGTCGTACCGGCGCACCGGCAACCGCATCGAGCGCAACCTCGAGCGGACCGAGAGCTACCTGAGCCTGATCGGGTTCGTCATCGTGGTGCTCGGCGGCATCGGTGTCTGGAGCGTGACGCGGGTTTTCGTGCAGCAGCGGTTACGCAGCGTCGCCATCCTCAAGTGCCTCGGCGCGACGACCGGCCGCGTGCTTGCGGTGTACGTCGCGCAGGTCGCCTTGCTGGCGCTGAGCGGGAGCGCCCTCGGGGTCGGACTGGCCATGGCGATCCTGGCCGCGACGCCCGCATCACTGGTGGAGCAGACGGCGTCCGCCGTCGGTCTCGCCGCCGTCTCTACCGAGCTCACCGGCTCGGCGATTGTCCAGGGCCTTGCGGTCGGCGCGCTCGTGTCGCTGTTGTTCGCGCTCGTGCCGCTGCTGGAGGTGCGGCGCGCGAAGCCGCTCCTGCTGCTGCGCCAGGCCGCGGCGCGGCCGGCATCCAGAGTGGACTGGTTGACGGTGGCGGTGACCGCCGCGGCGGCCGTCGGGCTGGTGCTGGTGGCCGCCTGGCAGGCGGCCTCGCTGGAGGTCGGCCTGTATGTCGTGGCCGGTTTCACCGGTGTGACGATGGTGCTGTCGCTGATCGGCCGCGGCCTGCTGCGGGCGATCGCGCCGCTGCAGGGCTCGAGCTGGTTTGCGCTGCGGCACGCCGTGCTGAACCTGAGCCGGCCGGGCAACCAGACGCGCGTCATCCTGCTCGCGGTCGGCCTCGGGAGCTTTTTCATCATCGGCGTCCAAGCGACGCAGGCCAACCTGCTCGGCAACTTCGCCCTCGAGCTGAGCGACGACACGCCCGATATGTTCCTGATCGATATCCAGGAGGATCAGGCGGACGGAGTACGCGCCATGCTGGAGGCGAGCACGGGCGAGTCGGCGGAGCTCATTCCCGTGCTGCGGGTTCGCGTCACCGCCCTGGACGGCCGCAACGTTTCGTTCGACAGTCCCCGCGAAGCGCGCCGGGCCGGTCTGGGCCGCGAATACACCGTTACCTACCGCGCACGTCTGGCCGAGAACGAAGAGGTGGTTGCCGGTCGGTTCTGGGACGAGTCGCCGGCGGCGACACCGGAGGTTTCCATCGAGGAGGACCTGCGGGACGAGCGGGGGATCGACCTGGGCGACGTCGTCACCTTCGACGTGCTGGGCCGGGAAATCAGCGCCCGCGTGACCAGCGTTCGGAAAGTGCAGTGGGACGATACCCGCAGCGGCGGCTTCATGTTCCTATTTCGTCCGGGATCGTTCGGCGGCGCCCCGCACTCGTATGTGGCATTCCTGCAGGGTCCGGGGGAGCAGGAGGTGCGCGCCCGCCTGCAGCGAGACGCGGCCGAACGCTATCCGAACGTGTCGGTAATCGATGGCCTGGCGGTGATCAGTACCGGGCGTCGTGTGCTGGGCTACGTAACTCTTGCCATCTCGGTGGTCGGCGCGGTGGCGCTGTTCAGCGGCGCCCTGATTCTGATCGGCTCGGTGGCGATGACGAAATTCCAGCGCGTCCACGACGCGGCGGTATTCAGGGTGCTGGGCGGTGATACGCGGATGCTCGCCACGATGCTGGCGCTGGAATACGGCGTCCTCGGCGTACTGGCGGGCGCCGTCGGGTCTGCGGGGGCGCTGGTGCTCACCTGGGCGCTGGCGCGGCACGTGCTGGACATCACCTGGTTCCCATCGCCGCTGACGAACGTGCTGGGGGTCGTCGTGACTGCTGCGGCGGTAGCCGTGACCGGTGTCGTGGCAAGCGTCGACGTGCTGCGGCGCAAGCCGCTGACGACGCTGCGCGCCGAATAGATCGAGCGCCCGCGGCGCGTGCTATGATCACCGATTGGGGGGTGCCGATCGGAGGCGGGAGACAGCAAGATGGACGTGGAGGTGTATCGGGATCTTCTTCTGCACAAGCGTGACGAAATATTGTCCGACGGCGGCGGAAAACCCTTGCGCGCGTCAATGGACAACAACACGCGGCAGGGAGACCTCGCCGATCAGGCGGACGGCACCAACGAAGTCCACATCCAGCTCAAGGTCAAGCAGACCGACGCCAAGATCCTGCAGGCCATCGAAGAGGCGCTGCAGCGCATGGAGCACGGCACCTACGGCGTCTGCCGCGACTGCGGCGACATGATTGCCCCGGCGCGGTTGAACGCCATTCCGTGGACCCGCGTCTGTATCACCTGCAAGCAGAAGCAGCAGCGGTGACGGCCGGCGCCATCCCGCATGTCCGTCCGTCCGAGCCCGATTGCCGTCGCGCTGGGCAGTAACCTCGGGCCGCGCCGCGAGCACCTGCAATACGCCGCCGACCGGTTGCGGCTGATCCTCGCCGAGGCGGTCGTATCCGACTTCATCGACACTGCGCCGCACGGGGCCGCCGCCGCGGGACAACCGCGCTACCTGAACGGCGCGGTGGTCGGCCTGTCGTCTCTGGAGCCCCCCGACCTGCTGGGGCGGCTGCTAGAGATAGAGGCCGCCCGCGGCCGCAAACGACCGTTCCGCAGCGCACCGCGCACGCTGGATCTCGATCTCATCCTGGCCGGCAGCCTGATCGTGTCGGCGCCCGGCCTGACCGTTCCCCATCCGCGTTTCAGGGAGCGCCGCTTCGTGCTCGAGCCTCTCGCGGCGGTCGCGCCGGACCTGGTTGATCCGGTCACCGGGCTGAGCGTGCAGGCGTTGCTGATGCGGCTCGGTGCGTGAACAGCCGGGCTACTCGAACCGCAGCGACTCGATCGGATCGAGGCGCGCCGCCTGGCGGGCGGGGTAGAAGCCGAAGAAGATCCCGGTTGCCGCGGCGAATCCAACCGCGAGCGCGACGGCGTCGGCGGGGAACGCCGTCGGCCACTGCAGGATACTCGTCAGGCCCTCGGAAATGCCGAACCCAAGACCGATTCCGACGACGCCGCCGACCAGGCTGAGCACGATTGCCTCGACCAGGAACTGCCACAACACGTCGCGGCCCTTCGCGCCCAGCGCCATGCGCAGACCGATTTCACGCGTTCGTTCCGTGACCGAGACGAGCATGATGTTCATGATGCCGATGCCGCCGACGATCAGCGATACGCCGGCGATACCGGCCAGCAGGCCGGTCATCGTCTGAGTCATCTGTGAGCGCATTGTCGTGACGTCGGTCTGCGTACGCACCATGAAGTCGTCCGGTTCGCCCGGCGGCAGGTCGTGCTGCGCCCGCAGGACGGCCGAGATTTCGTCGGCGACGAAGTTGATGTTGTCGGGGGAGTCCGCCGAGATCGTTATTCCCGAGATATTGGTGCCGTCACGGCCGCGCAGTTTCTTCTGCACCGTGGTGTACGGCGTGAAGATCGTATCGTCCTGATCCTGGCCGAATCCGCCGGCGCCCTTGGCGGCCATCACCCCGATTACCTGGAACGACTGGTTGCGGATCCGGATGCGCTCGCCGACCGGGTCGGCGCCTTCCCCGAACAGGTTGTCCCGCACCACGGAACCCAGGACCGCAACCTTGGCGGCGCTCCGGACGTGCGACGCGTTGAAGAACGCGCCCCGGTCGATGTTCCAGACGCGGATGAGCGGCAACTCGACATCCGTGCCCTCGATCTGCGTGTTCCAGTTGCGGTTCGCGGCGATGACCTGGTCGCGCGTGCTGACGCCGGCCGCGAGATATTGCGCACCGGGCACCGCCTCACGGATGGCTTCGACGTCCTCCACGGTCAGCGTCGGCGCGCCGCCGACACCCATGCTGACCCCGCCGCGGCGGAAGTTGCCCGCCCGCACCCTGATCAGATTCGTGCCGGCGCCGCGGATTTGCGTCTCGATCTCTTCCTGCGCGCCGCGTCCGAGCGCGACCATGGTAATGACGGCCGAGACGCCGATGATCATGCCGAGCATGGTCAGCCCGGTCCGCAGCTTGTTGCGGCCCAGAGCCTTGAGCGCGACGCGGATCGTGGCGAACAGTGACATCGCTTCACCTCAGCCGGTTGTTTGCGCCGCCGCTTGCATCTCCGAGCCGGCGGCCCGCTCGCTCGCGCGCCGCTCGTCGCGGACGATCAGGCCGTCGTGGAACTCTACGACGCGGTCTCCGTGCCGTGCAATCGCGTGGTCGTGGGTGATGAGGATCACGGTAATGCCGCTCTCGGCATTCAAACGCCGGAACAGGTCCAGCACTTCCCGGCTGGTCGCCGAATCGAGGTTGCCGGTCGGCTCATCCGCCAGCAGGATGGCCGGTTCGTTGACCAGCGCCCGGGCGATGGCAACCCGTTGCTGCTGTCCGCCGGACAACTGGTTGGGCAGGTGCTCCACCCGGTCGGCCAGGCCAACCGCGTCCAGCACGGCGAGCGCCCGCCGCCGCCGGTCCGCCGCGCGCATCCCGCCGCCGCGGTACAGCAGCGGCAGCTCCACGTTATCGAGCGCCGACGTGCGCGCCAGCAGGTTGAAGCCCTGGAACACGAATCCGATCTTGCTGTTGCGGACCTCCGCGAGCTGGTCGCGGGTCAGCCGCGATACGTCGCGTCCCTCGAGATGGTACGAGCCGCGGGTCGGGCGGTCGAGACATCCCAGGATGTGCATGAAGGTCGATTTCCCGGAGCCGGACGGGCCCACGATTGACACGAACTCTCCAGCCGGGATGTCGAGGCTCACACCCCGCACGGCGTGCACGTCGACAGCGCCCGTCGAGTACGTCTTTGCGAGATTGCGGACGGCGATGACCGGCATCGGTATTGTCCGGCCTGCTAACGCCGACGGCCGGGCGGTCCGAAGCGCGGCATGAGCGGGGAAGTGGCCGTACTGCGCGCCGCCGCGCCGGCCTCGGGGGTCGAGATGAAGCTGACAAGCGTGGTGCCGGCAGCAAGCGCCGGGACGGCATGACCATCGCTTGCGTCCGATCCGGGCCGGACCAGCTCCGTGGAGGTTCCGTCCGTCAGGCCGAGCCCGACGTCGACCGCATGCAGCCGTCCTTCGTCCAGCAGCCACACGCGACCGCTCGATCGCGGCTCCGGCAGGGGACCGAACAGCGCGTCAATGGTGGTCGCGCCCCGCGCGACGGCCGGCACGGACGGCTCGCTCGCAGCGTTTGCCGGCCGCGCCGGCGCACCTGCTGCAGCGCGTCCGCGTCCGGCGCGCCTGCGCTCGCGGAACCGCTCGCGCTCTTCGGGCGACATTTGCTGCATCCGTTCCCTGAAGCGGCGCATGTCCTCGGGGTCGGGTGGTCCGCCCGCTCCGAAGCCGACTCCGAACGCAAAGCCGCCTTCGCCAGGTCCGCCCCGCGCGCCACCGGCCGCCGCGAATTGCTCGCCGCCCGCGACCGCCGGGTCAATAGCTTCGGGGCTGGTTACGGCCGGCAATTCCGGAGCCGGCTGATTCAGGGCCATGAACGTCTCCGCGGTCGGCCGAAACCGGAGCGCGGCATTCGGTACGCGCACGACGTCGTCCCGTCTGGCGATTTCGATGGTCGCCGTCGCCGTCATGCCGGGCTTCAGCTTCAGGTCCAGGTTCGGCGCATCGATGACGGTGGCGTACGTCACGACGTTCTGTTGCACGATCGGCTCGAGCCGGATCTGGGATACCGTGCCGGCGAAGGTCTCGTCGGGGTACGCGTCGACGACGAAGCTGACGCGCTGTTCCGGACGGATCCTTCCAACATCGGACTCGTCGACGTTGGCGATCACGCGCATCTCCGTCAGATCGGCCGCTATCACGAACAGCTCCGGCGCCTGGAGGCTGGCAGCCACGGTCTGGCCCACGTCCACCAGCCGCGAGATGACGATGCCGTCTATCGGCGCCCGGATCACCGTGTGCTCCAGGTTGACCTCGTTCTGATTGAGCGACGCGCGGGCCTGAATGACCTGCGCCTCGGCGGACCGGAGCTGCGCGGTGGCCGAGCGCACGTTGACTTCGGCCGTTTCGAGCTCCGTCTGCGAGATAAGCTCCTGCGCGGCGAGCTCCACCGAGCGTTCGTGCTGCGTACGCGCGTCGTCGACCGCCACCACCAGGCGCTCGACGTCCGCTTCCGCGCGCAGCAGGTTGGCCCGGGCCTGCTCGATCTGCGTCTCGAACAGGGAAGGATCCAGGCGCGCGATGACGTCACCGTCCCGCACGATCGAGTTGAAGTCGGCGTGGAGCGCCTGGATGATGCCGGATACCTGGCTGCCGATCTGGACGGTGGTCACCGCCTCCAGCGCCCCCGTGGCGGCGACCGACTCGACGATGTCGCCGCGCGTCACCTCGACGGAGCGTATTTCCGGCACGAACTCGGGCGCCTCCGACGCGTAGTACCACCAGGCGCCCGCCGCGGCCAGCGTCAAACCCAACAACAGGTACTTCATGGCGTTATCCTCCGCCGACAATCGAGATGCCCGCCCTGCCAAGCGACGTCTGCTGCACGCGCTCGAACTCGATGACGGCGTTCTGGTAATCGAGGATGGCCCGGAGCTCGGTGTCCCGCGCGGTTGCGAGGTCCCGCTGCGCCTGCACGATAAAGAAATTCGTGGACGTCCCGACCTCGAACTTGCTTTCCTCGGCGGCCAGTTGTTCCTCCGCCAGCTCACGCGCCACGCGCGCGGCTTCGATGCGCTCCCTGATGCTCTGAATCTGCAGGGCGGCGTTGGTCACCTCGGCCGCAATCTGCAGCTCGATCTGGTCGATCTGCGCGCGGGTCTGCTGCACCTGCAGCCTCGCCCGCGCGTGGGCCGCCTTCTGGGCGCTGTGGCCCAACGGATAGCTGAGCTGCAGCTGCACGTTCCAGACCGGATACTCCAGCTGGAGAAGGTGTCCGAGTGCGTCTCCGTACCCGCCGGGGATGGTGACGAGCGCGGGACCACCCAGCGCGCTGCTGATTAACTGCGTGCCGCCTTGCCCTTGCAGGCGGAAGGATCCGACCACGTCGAGAGCCGGGAGGGTGGCGTTGGCCAGGTTACGGAGCGTGACGGTGTTGATGTCCTGCTGGCGCCGCGTGCGCTCGATGTCGGTACGCGCATCCAGGGCGGTTCGAACCGCCGCTTCCACGTCGATCGGCGACTGATCCAGCAGCGGCTGGTCGGTCGCGTCGATTTCGGCGTTCCACAGCTCGTCATCGGTGCCGGCCACGATCAGCTGCTTGAGCGCCAGCTCGGCGGTGCGGAGCTGCTGCTCGGCTTCGGCCAGCGACTGGCGGCGGGCAGCCGCTTCGGAGCGGGCCTGCACGACTTCAATCGGCGCCAGGGTGCCGATCTCCACCCGAATCCGGTTGTCCCGGACGAGCTGCTCGGCAAGCTCGAGCGACTGCTGCTGCACGTCGACGCTCGCCCTCGCGTAGACCAGGTCCCAGTAGGCCCGGCGCACGTCGGCCAGGGTGTTGGCGATGGTCTCGCGGAGGTCGACATCGGAGATGTCGCGATTCAACTGGCTGACGAGCAGTTGGCGACGCTGCGGGTCGATGCTGCGTCCGCGCAGCAGGGGTTGCGTGTACGACAGGGCCACGTTGCTCGAGAAGCTCGGATTGAAGCTGAAGAAGACGTTGTTCGTCGCGGTGCGCCCGTTGGTCCAGTCGAGCGTGTAGCGACCGCCGTTCCAACCGAGTGCCTGCTCCAATCCGAATCCGGCGTTCTCCGTCTCGGTTTCGACCGTTTGGCGTGACAGCCGGCCCGCGCCGTCGAGCTGCGAACGGGACGGGCTCATGCTGCGGCCCAAATCGAAGTTGGAGCTGACGTTCGGCAGGAAGGCGGACCGGGACTCTGCAATCGTGAGGTCCTGCAGTTGCGGGTTGACGCGTTCGACGGCGATGTCCAGGTTGCGGTCCAGCGCACGCTCGATCGCCTCGTTCACGGTCAGCTCGAATACCCGGCGGGTCTGCGTCAGCAGGCCGCCGGCGCTGTCCTCGATCAGCCGCGCCACGTCGATGCCCGGTTGTTGCGCCGCCGTGCCGTCAGCCGTTCCCGCGAGCAGCAGGCATACCAGCAAGAAACGCCACTTATTCACGTTGTTGTTCCTCCCCCGTCGACGCGGCCGTCGTCGGTGCATGCTGCCATCCCGCGTCTCCGAACGATATCCCTTTATTTGAGACTCGCGAGTGGGCATCGCTATTCCTTCTCGTAGCAGGTGTAGCAGTGCAGGCTCCGCCCTTGAGGTTCTCGCTGCAAGATCGACGCCGTCGCCGGCCTATTCCCGGCTCGCGAGCTGCGTCAGCTTATCAATCACTTCGCCGACGACGCTGTCGGGTGTCGAGGCGCCCGCGGTCACGGCGATCGTGGCGTCGCCGTCCGGCGGCAGCCAGTTCCGGGCGACGGTCTGTGCGGCGCGCTCGTCGCCGGCCGAAGCACCCGGCGCGACGTTCAGCGGCTGATGCCGCAACTCGGTGGCCGAGACGAGACAGGTCGGCGCGGCAATGTGATAGGTAGGGATCTGCTGCGCGCATATGCGCGCCAGATTGCGTGTGTTGCTGCTGTTGTAGCCGCCGATTACCACCGCGAGGTCGAAGCGATGGGCGCCGAGCATCTGCTTGAGCGCATCCTGGCGATCCTGGGTTGCGCTGCAAATGGTATCGAGCGCCCGGTAGTGGTCCGTCAGCGCCGCCGGGCCGTAGCGCGCGATCATGGTTTCCCGGATCATCTCGCCAATCGCTATCGACTCGCTCATCAGCATCGTCGTCTGGTTGGCGAGGCCGACCCGCTGGAGATCACGTTCCGGGTCGAATCCCGGTGAGCAGGCGTCTCGAAACGCGTCCATGAACTCCTGGCGGCCGGCCTTGCCGCGGATCACGTCGCACACCAGCCCGGTCTGCGCCTCGTCGAGTATCACGACGTAACGACCGCCGTTGACGGCAGCGGCCTGAGAGGCTGTTGCCCGTGTCTCCTCGTGGCGCAACTTGCCGTGGATTACCGACGTGAAGCCGTCCCGCGCGTGTTCCTGCACCCGCCTCCAGACGTTGAGCACCGAGCCGCAGGTCGTATCGACGAGCGTGCATCCCACGCGGTCCAGGCGCTCGAGGTCCGCCACCGTCACGCCGAACGCTGGAATGATGACGACGTCTTCGGCGACGAGGTTGTCGGTGGACTCGTCCGGGTCACTGAGAAAGCGGATGCCGGAGTTGCGCAAGCGGTTGTTGACCTGCGGGTTATGGATGATCTCGTCCGTCAGGAACACGCGTTGGTCGGGGAATCGGAGCCGCGTCTGATAGGCGTAGTCCACTGCGCGGTCGACTCCGTAGCAAAAGCCGAATTCGCGTGCGAGGTGCACGGTCACGCGGCCATCCTGCCAGCGATAGCCCGCGTCCTTTACTCTCTCGACCAACTGGCTGTGATAGTCGCTGGCCAGCTCGCCGGCTACTTGCAGCTTGAGGTCCAGGCCCTTGCGATATATGGATGCAGGCACGGGCGGATTCACCACAGATCGACAGCCGCAGGCCCTGCTAGCGGTGTCGCGGTGTCACGGGGGAGCAACGCGCGCACCTGCGGGAGGCGCGCTATTCTTGCAACCAGTGTGGTGCGTGCGGGCCGCGCGCCCGCGGGTAGTCGGATGCCGTCCACGATCCTGTAAATAATACGGTACGCGCGGGCAGAGCGGAGGCGCTCACTCGCGGCAGGCTGTGCCAGGCGGCTACGGCAGTGCCTGCGTAGTAGTGCGCGATGATATCGCGCGGGGAGTGCCCGGCGCGCGCACGAGCCAGCGCGCCGGTCTGGCAGAGGCCGACCCCGTGGCCGAATCCGCGGCCCTCGAACAGCACATGGCGTCCGTCACGAAGCACCGTGAAGCGCGTGCTCTTGATGGTCCGCGGTCCGAGGTTGGCGTTGACCACGCTGCGCAGCCGTTCGCCGCGAACCGCGAGGGTGCGGGCGCCGTGCAACGTGACGTGGACCGCGCGGCCCGCCGCATCCTGTTCCGTAATCTCCAGTTCCTCGAGACGCCTGCCGACGTTCGTGGCGTCGTCGCGGTTCAGCGCACGCCGGAGGTCGGAGATGCTGACTTCCGCGCGCCACGGCGCCGCGCCGTCCTTGACGCAGTACGTGTCGGGCGTGCCCCGCAGGTACGGCGGGCTGTCGCCGCGCCAGGCGCTACCCGCGTCGCTCGTATGGCCGCCGCAGTCGGCATGGAATACGGCGTTGATCGGCCGATCGGCGAAGGTGATGACCATGCCGCGGGTCGCGTGCGCGGCATCCCGGGCCAACCGGGCAATGGGTGCAGGCCAGGTCGACAGCGGACGGAACACCTGGCAATGGGTCGTCGCGCAAAGGTCGAATCCCTCGTGCGCGTGGCGCCGCCGGTTGGCGAACGCGTAGGTGCGGGCCACAATCGCCTGCACCTCGGCAACAGCCCTCGCGGTCGCGGGGTCAAGTCCTCCGAGCGCGGCCTCGGCCGGGACGGATCCGCTCACGTATTCGTCTACGTCCAGCCGGGCGACCCTGCCGTTCGGGAGTCGAATGCGGAGCCGCGTCCCGTCGAAATCCGCGTCGGCCACGTGGAAGCTCCCCGGCAGGCGGATCGGCTGGGCGCCGGCGCAGCCGGAGACGATGATTGCGGCCAGCAGCGGCAGCAGGCCGGCCGGAAATGCGCGTTTGGTCAACATGGTCATGCCCGCTGTATCGGCCGCTCCGCGTCGGGCCATGAACCCCGTGGTGGGGGCGCCGAGAGTTGACTTTCGCGCGCGCGGGCACGTACGATCATAAGCTTGTTCACATGCGCGGGATGCGGTGCACGGTGCGCCCCGCCCGCAGAATTAGAGGCCGTCGAACATGGCGCAAGCCACACTGGCAACACCGGATCTGGCCGCCCACGGCATCGCGGATCCGGGGCAAGTTCATTGGAATCTCGGCACCGCGGCGTTGTACGAGCACGCCGTCCGGCGCGCGGAAGGCGTGGTGTCGGAAAGCGGCCCGCTCGTGTGTCTCACCGGCGTGCACACCGGCCGCTCGCCGAATGACAAGTTTCTCGTCCGCGAGCCGACCACCGAGCCGCATGTCTGGTGGGGACAGGTCAACCGGGACATCACCGCGGACCAGTTCGAGGCGGTCAAGCGACGCATGCTGGCGGCGATGCGCGGCAAGGAGTTGTTCGTGCAGGACTGCTTCGCCGGGACGGATCCGGCATACCGCCTGCCGATTCGGGTCATTACCGAGCGGGCCTGGCACAGCCTGTTCGCCCGCACCATGTTCCTGGCCAGCCCGGCGGGCGAGACGGATCCCGGACACACCCCGGGCTTCACGGTCATCGACGTGCCGTCCGTCGAAGCTGATCCGGCCATGCACGGCACCAACTCGCCGGTCTTTATTCTGCTCAACTTCGCCGAGCGGCTCGTGCTCATCGGCGGGACCAGCTATGCCGGCGAAATCAAGAAGTCGATCTTCACGGTCATGAACTACCTGCTGCCGCTGCAAGCGGTATTGCCGATGCACTGCTCGGCGAATATCGGTTCCGATGGCGACACGGCGCTGTTCTTCGGCCTGTCGGGTACCGGGAAGACGACCCTGTCCAGCGATCCGGAACGCCGCCTGATCGGCGACGACGAGCATGGCTGGAGCGCCCGCGGCGTTTTCAATTTCGAGGGCGGATGCTACGCCAAGATGATTCGCCTCTCGGCGGAGGCGGAGCCGGAGATCTATTCGACGACGCGGCGTTTCGGCACGGTGCTCGAGAACGTGGTGCTCGATCCGCGCACGCGGCAGCTCGATCTTGACGACGACCGGCTGACCGAGAACACGCGCGGCGCCTATCCGATTTCATTCATTGACAACTGGGTGCCGTCCGGCCAGGGCGGACATCCGCGCAATATCGTCATGCTGACCGCCGATGCGTTCGGCGTACTGCCGCCGATAGCCCGGCTCAGCGCCAAGGCGGCAATGTACCATTTCCTCTCCGGATATACGGCCAAGGTCGCCGGCACGGAGAAGGGTGTGACCGAACCGCAGGCCACGTTCAGCACGTGCTTCGGCGCGCCGTTCATGGTGTGGCATCCCACTGTCTACGCCAACCTGCTCGGCGCGCGCATCGCCGAGCACGGTTCGCAGGTGTGGCTTGTCAACACCGGTTGGACGGGCGGCGCATACGGCGCCGGCAGCCGCATGCGGATCGCCCACACGCGGGCCATGATCAACGCGGCGCTGTCCGGCGCGCTCGACGACGTGCCGTATCTAACCGACGAGCGGTTCGGCGTCGATGTCCCCCAGGCCTGTCCGGGCGTGCCGGCCGCAGTGCTGAACCCGCGCGGGACCTGGTCGAACCCAGCGGATTACGACGCGCAAGCGTGCCGCCTGGCGGTGATGTTCACGGAGAATTTCAAGCGGTTCGAGGCCGAGGCCGAGCAGGGGATCAAGGCCGCCGGCCCGCGCGTGTGATCCCCCAGCCGCGCGCCCGGTCCATGGAGTTCGAACCGGTCATCGGACTCGAGATTCACGCCCAGCTGCAGACCGCCACCAAGATATTCTGCGGTTGCAGCACGACGTTCGGCGCACCGCCGAACACCCACGTCTGTCCCGTCTGCCTCGGCCTTCCCGGCGCCCTGCCGGTGCTCAACGAGCGGGTGGTCGAGCTTGCAATCCGGGCCGCTCTGGCGCTGCGTTGCGAGGTGCAGCCGCTGTCGCTGTTCGCGCGCAAGAATTACTTCTATCCCGACCTGCCGAAGGGCTACCAGATTTCGCAATACGACCAGCCGCTGGCGACCGACGGGCGCGTGCGCTACGTTGCGGATGAGGGGGAGGTCGACGTTCGCATCATACGCGTGCACCTCGAAGAGGACGCCGGCAAGTCGCTGCACGCCGGGGTTCCCGGTTCCGGCCGTGCGACGCACCTGGATTTCAACCGTAGTGGCGTGCCGCTGATCGAGGTCGTGACCCACCCCGACCTGCGCTCCAGCGCCGCCGCCGCCGATTTCTTCAGCCGCTTGCGGGCGATGTTCCGGGCGCTGGCCGTGAACGACGGCAACATGGAAGAAGGCAGTCTGCGCTGCGATGCAAACGTCTCGGTCCGACCACCCGGAACGACGCGGCTCGGCGTCAAGGTGGAGGTGAAGAACATCAACTCGTTCCGGTTCCTCCAGCACGCGCTCGAATACGAGCTGGCGCGGCAGTCGGACGTGCTGCGCGCCGGCGGCGCCATCACGCAGGAAACGCGCCTCTGGGACGCCGCCAATGGACGCACGCTGCCGATGCGCAGCAAGGAGGAGGCGCACGACTACCGCTACTTCCCGGAGCCCGACCTGCCGCCGCTCGAGGTGTCGGCGGCATGGGTGGCGGCCATCTCGGAGTCGCTGCCCGAGCTTCCCGAAGAGCGCCGGCAGCGGCTGGTGGCCGAATTCGGCGTCGCGGAGAAGGATGCGGCCTGGCTCGCGCAGTCGGCCGAGTTGACGAGCTACTTCGAGGATACGGTGCGGGCGTCGGGCAACGCGAAGGCGGCCTGCAACTGGATGATGGGCTCCGTCGGCCGCTACCTGAACGAGCACGATGTCGAAATCGGCGGCCTGCGCGTCGTGCCCGAGCGGCTCGCGGAACTTATTGCGCTGGTGGAGTCCGGCACCATCAGCACGTCGGCGGCCAGGACCGTGTTCGAGCGGATGGCGGCGTCGGGCGAGGCGCCGCGCGCCATCGTGGAGGCGGAGGGGTTGGTTCAGATTGATGACTCCGATGTTCTGGGCGCCGCCGTGCGGGAAGCGCTCGAAGGCAATCCGGATGCCGTGGCCAGCTACCGCGCAGGCAAGACCGGCACGCTGGGATTCCTCGTCGGTCAGGTGATGCGGCGCACGCAAGGCAAGGCGAATCCGCGCGCCGCGCGCGCCATGCTGCTTGAGGTCCTCGACGGCGGGCGGTGAGAAATACCTGTAAGCGGCGCGGCACGGCGCGCATTGACACCGCCTGCGGGCGGCCACTAGACTACTTGCGTTCGATGCCGCCTTCGAATTGCGCCGGCTTCGTCAGACCCACCTCCCAGCACACGGTCGGTTTCCGCGATAACGCCACGCGCATCAACTTCTACCGCGAGGAGCTGGCCAAGCACCGCCAGTGTCTGGAACAGCACCGCGAGTACTATTCGGACAAGGTAATCGGCGACGTCGAAGCGGCGCTTACGCGCCTGATGTCCGAGGTCGACAACCTCTGCACGCGCGAGAACGGCGATCAGCTCGTAAGCCGGCTGCTCCGGGAGATTGACGTGGTCACGCGCCTGTCGGTCTGGTCCGAACAGAAGAACTCCCACTGAACGACTCCACTGTCATCCTGCGGCGCCACCTGCTTGCGATTGCGGCAGCCGGTATCGAGGGAGCCTCCGCGCCCGGGCTCGTCGCACGGGCGCTCGGCAGCAGCGAACTCCGCAAGACGATTACGGGCCGCCCGGTGACGCTGGTTGCCGCCGGCAAGGCGGCGGCGCACATGGCGGCGGCGTATCTCGGCAGCTGCGGAGAGGATGTCCGCTGCGGACTGGTGGCGGCTCCCGGCCGCCCGCCTGACGTGGACCTGGGTGTGCTCGAGTGGATACGTGCAGGGCACCCGGTCCCCGACGACGGCAGCCTTGCCGCCGGGCGCCGGGCGCTGGCGCTCGCGGAACGTATGGCCGGCGACGGGCTGCTCGTGCTGTTGTTGTCCGGCGGTGCCTCAGCCGTGCTGGCGGCGCCGGCGCCGGGCGTCAGTCTCGAGGACAAGGTGCAGGCCACACGTTCGCTGCTGGAGGCCGGCGTGCCGATCGACCGTATCAACTGCGTACGCAAGCATCTGTCGGCCGTCAAGGGCGGCCGGCTGGCGGCCGCCGCGCGGGGCGCGGTGGTGACGCTGGCGATATCGGACGTGGTTGGTCCGGTGGCGGACGACCCCGCGGTGATCGGCTCCGGCCCGACGGCGGCGGACCCGACCACCTATGCCGAGGCCCTCGATGTGGCGACTGATCCGCGCGTCCGGGCCTCGTTTCCGCAGTCCGCGCTGCGGGAGCTGGAAGCGGGGCGGCAGGGGCACCGGGCGGAGACGCCCAAGCCGGGCGACGCGCGCCTGCGTCTGACTCGGACGGCGATTATCGGCAATCGCTGTGATGCGTTGGACGCGGCCGCCGGTTGCGCGACCGGGTTCGGCTACGACGTCGTGAAGCTGCCGACGCCGTTGATCGGCGAGGCGCGGGCGGCGGCCGGGTCTTTTCTTGCGCTGGCGGCCGCAGTCGGCCGGCGGCGGCCGGCATGTATCCTGGCTGCCGGCGAGACAACGGTCGAGGTCAGGGGGCCCGGCCGGGGCGGGCGCAACCAGGAGTTCGCGCTCGCTGCGGTGGAACCGCTCGCCGCGCTCACCGGCGCCGCCGCGTTGGCCAGTATCGGCACGGACGGCATCGACGGGCCGACCGACGCGGCGGGGGCGGTGAGCGATACGACCACGCTGGCGCGCGCACGAAAGAAGGGACTGCACCATCCGGTGCAATACCTCGAGCGGAACGACTCGTACACCTTCTTCGAGCAATTGGGCGACCTGGTGCGGCTGGGGCCGACAGCTACCAATGTCGGCGACCTGCAGGTACTGCTGATTCAATGACGACACCGCCACCGGAAGAGCTGCTGGCGCGCATCCGCGCGACGCTGGATCACCCGGCCACGGCGCGCGAGCTGCAGCAGCAGCTGGGCCTGCCGCCGGCGCAGCGCAGCACCCTGCGCCGCCGTCTGGCGGCGCTCGTCGATGCCGGCAAGCTCATCAAGGTGCGTGGCAACCGCTACGGCCAACCTGATCGCATGCGGCTCGCGACCGGCCGGGTGCAGGTCAATCCCCGGGGATTCGGATTCGTGATCCCGGAACATCCGATTGACGGCGTCGACGGCGATCTGTACATCGCCGGCGCCAACCTCAATCAGGCGATGCACGGGGACCGGGTGGTTGCGCGGGTTGAGAGCCGTCGGTCGGCGGACCGCGCGGAGGGACGCATCGTGCGCGTCCTGGAGCGCGCGGCGGAGCGTCTGGTGGGCCGCTTCGACAGCGACGAAACCGGGTTGGCGTACGTCGTGCCGTTCGACCGGCGGCTGGTCATGGACGTCCATGTGCCGCGCCAGGATTCCGCCGGCGCTGCGCCGGGCGACATGGTCGAGATCGAGCTGACGCGTTGGCCGACGGCCACACGCAACCCGGTTGGCCGCGTGACCGAGGTGCTCGGCGACATCGAAGCGCAGGGCGTGGACACGCGGCTGATCATCCGCAAGCATCAGCTGCCCGACGAGCACGGCCGAGCGCGCCGGGAGCCGGGTGCGACCGCGCGACCGGCAGGGCCGGCAGGATTTCCGGCGCTGGCCGACCGTGACCATCGATGGCGAGAGCGCCAGGGATTTTGACGACGCGGTCACCATCGAGCGCCTGCCGAACGGCAACTTCTGGCTGGGCGTGCATATCGCCGACGTCGCCCGCTACGTGCAGGAGGGTAGCGCGCTCGACGCGGAGGCGATTCAGCGCGGTACGTCGGTCTATTTTCCGGACCGCGCGATCCATATGTTTCCGGAAGCGCTGGCGACCGGCCTGTGCAGCCTTCGGCCGCAGGTCGACCGTCTCGTGCAGTCGTGTCTGATGGAAGTCGACGCGCGCGGCGACGTGCGGCGCTATGAGCTGTACGACGGTGTAATCCGCAGTGACGCCCGCATGACGTATGCGGAGGTCAACGCCATCCTTACCGGTGGCGACCCTGGCGCGCGGAAGAAGTACAGGCGGCTGGTGCCGCACCTCGAGTTGATGGCCGAGCTGTTCGAGGTGCTGAACGGCCGGCGGCGCGCGCGCGGGTCGGTTGATTTCGATCTCCCCGAGGCCAAGTTTCTGATGGACGACCAGGGCCGCGTGGAGGCGATCGTGGCCGCGGAGCGCAACCTGGCGCACCGCCTGATCGAGGAGTTCATGCTGGCCGCGAACGAGACGGTCGCAAGGCACCTCGAGGACAACCGCATGCCCGCGCTGTTTCGCGTGCACGAATCCCCCGATCCGGCGAAGGTCGCCGAATTCGAGGCATTCGCCGCGTCGCTCGGTTTCAGCCTCGGGGGACCGGCGGAGCACGTGACGCCGGGACATTTTCAGCGCTTGCTGCGACGCGTGCACGGCAAGCCGGAGGAGCGGCCGCTGGCGTTCCTGATGCTGAGGACGATGCAGCAGGCGCGCTACGATCCGGCCAATCTGGGCCATTTCGGGCTGGCTGCGCCGGCGTACGCCCACTTCACGTCGCCCATCCGCCGCTATCCCGATCTGGTCGTGCATCGCGCCCTCCGGGAATTGCGGGCTCGTACGCCGGACACCGAGCGGCGGGAGCGGTGGCGGGAGGACTTGCCGGAGCTGGCGCGCCGGACGTCCGCCGTGGAACGCCGCGCGGAAGAGGCGGAGCGGGAGATCGTCCAGTGGAAGAAGGTGCGGTTCATGGCCGGGAAGGTCGGCGATGAATTCACCGGCTATGTGATCGGCGTAACCGCGTTCGGGTTGTTCGTGGAGTTGACGGAGCATTTCGTCGAGGGCTTGGTGCACATTTCGAGCATGGCCGACGACTACTACCGGCATCTGGAGGGGCAGCACGCGCTGCGCGGCGAAAATACGAAGAAGGTGTACCGTCTCGGCGATCCGGTGCGCGTCCAGCTCGTCAGGGTGGACCGCGAACGGCGCCAACTCGAGCTGGCCCTGGTTGAGGTCCTCGATCATGTCCGCGTGCTCGAAGGACGGCGCGACCGGCCGCGCAGGCGGGACGGCCGCAAGACCGGCGGCACGATTGACCGGCGGAGGACGCGCCCGCGCCGGCGCTGACGGGCCGCGGACGCGGGTTTCTTGCCACAGGCTGATATGAGGGACGTTGTCATCGGGACGGCGGGGCATGTGGACCACGGCAAGAGCGCCCTGGTGCGGGCGCTGACGGGCACCGATCCCGACCGCCTGCAGGAAGAGAAGGCCCGCGGCATCACGATCGATCTCGGATTCGCGCATTACCGGCAGGACGATACGACGTTCGCCTTTGTGGACGTGCCGGGCCACGAGCGGTTCGTGCGCAACATGATTGCCGGCGCGAGCGGCATCGACGCCGTGCTGCTGGTGGTGGCGGCCGACGAGTCGGTGATGCCGCAGACCCGCGAGCACTTCGACATCTGCCGGCTCCTGAGCGTCGACAGAGGCGTCGTCGCGTTGAGCAAATGCGATCTGGTCGATGCCGAGATGCTGGAGCTCGTAAGGCTGGAAACCGAGGACTTGCTGGGCGGCTCCGGGCTCGAGAATGCGCCGGTCATCCCGGTGTCGGCCAAGACCGGAGCCGGCCTGGAAACGCTGCGGGACGCCCTGGCCGCGGTGGCGGCGGCGCCGCCGCGCGCGGCGGAAGGGCCGGTGCGGTTGCCGGTCGACAGGGCGTTCACGGTCCGCGGTGTCGGCACCGTCGTCACCGGTACGCTGGTGTCTGGGGAAATCCGCGCAGACATGGAGCTGGAGGTGTTGCCGGCCGGCCGGCGCGTGCGGGTGCGCGGCGTGCAGGTGCACGGCCGCTCGAGGGAGGCGGCGGGAGCCGGTCGGCGGGTAGCGGTGAACCTGCACGGCATGGATGCGGACGAGCTGCGCCGCGGCGACGCGGTGGTGACGCGCGACGGCTTCGATACGACGCGCCGCTTCGATGCGTCCGTCACGCTGCTGGCGGATGCTCCGGCGCTGCGGCACGGCGCCCGTGTCCGCTGCCACCACGGCACGGCGGAGGCGATGGCTCGAATTTCGCTCTCCGCGCCCACGCGGAATGCGGAGGATGAAGATGATCCGGTCTTGCTGAGCGCGCTCGAACCGGGGGCCGGCGCCTTCGCCCGTGTGCGGGTCGAGGCGCCGCTGGCACTGACGCGCGGCGATCGATTCGTTCTGCGGGCGTACTCGCCGCCGGTGACCATCGCCGGCGGGCAGGTGCTGGATCCATTGCCGCCGCGCGGGCGATTCCGCTCGCCGCGCGGTGTGGCCCGGCTGCGCCGGCTCGGCGGCGAGGGCGGCACGGCCGCCGGGCTACTGGTCATGGTGGACGAAGGGGGTGGCCGAGGCGCGCCGCGCGAGTCGCTGACCCGGCGATTGGGGGTCACGGCTGCATGGCTCGACCGGGCGGCTGCGGAGCTGGAGTCCGAAGGGCGCGTCGTTGCCGTCGGCGGCCTGCTGGTCGCGCCGGCCGACCTGCGTGTTGTGCGTGGGGAGGTGCTGGGGCTCATTGCGGAATTTCACGCGCGGCAGCCGCTCGCGCCGGGTCTGCCGCGGGAAGAGGCGCGGGAGCGCCTGAGCCGTCATGCGGCGCCGACAGTGATCGACCATGCCGTCGCGGGGCTGGTGGCGGACGGCAAGATCGTTGCGACCGATCATCTGGCGCTGGCGGAGCACCGCATCGTGCTGTCGGCGGACGAGGCGCGGGTCCGGGATCGTCTGGCGGATACGTACCAGGCGGCGGGTCTGGCCCCGCCGGACGTCGGACAGGCGGCGGCCGCTGCGGGCGCGCAAGCGGCGTTGGCCGAGCGCATGCAGGAGTTGCTGGTGCGCGACGGGACGCTCGTGCGGGTAGAGGGGCTCGTTTTTCACAAGGAGCACCTGGACCGCCTCGCGGCGGAGGTCGGTCAGTTGAAGTCCGCTACGACGGAGCCGGTGCGGATTGACATCGGCATGTTCAAGGAGCGCTTCGGCGTGTCGCGCAAGTATGCGCTCCCGCTGCTCGGTTATCTGGACCGAATGCGCGTCACGCGGCGTGTCGGCAACGCGAGACTGGTCCTGTGAGCGGCGGCCGGCCGCTGCCGGGTCTGGTGTACACTTTCTATGAAGGCGAAAGGTTCGTAAATGGCACAGAGCGACGAACGCAGTTTGTTCACGGTTGGCGTATTTCAGGACGCGACCTGGGCCGAGCGTGGACTGGACGCCCTCAAGCGTCACGGGTTCGGCCCGGAGGCGTTGTCCGTTATTGCCCGGCAGTCGGACGATGTGGCCGGGGTGGTCGAGCGTGCGCTCGGGGGCTCCGCGGCGTCGGTCGAAGTGAGTGGTCTGGGCGCGGCAATCGCGCAGGGCTCGCTGGTCGGCGCCCTGCAGGGAAAAGACGAAGCCCTGGGCAGGTCCGGCATTGCGGCTACGGTGGCACGAGCCGGCTTCCAGGCCCACGACGGCTATATCTTCGAGACGCTCACCGCCCGCGGCGGTGTGCTGGTTGGTATTGAGAGCGAACCGCTCGCAGCCGACGCGCTTACCGTGCTCCACGCCTACGGCGGCGGCAACGCGGCCATTGGAGCCTGGACCGGACGCGTCTGACGCGCTGGGCGGCAGCGTGCCGCAACGTGCGGCGTGCGCCCGGCGCCTGACGGCGCCATGAGCCTTAACTTCGGTCGATTACCGTTCCTGTCGCGTAGCCGACCGGCTGCGCATGGGACCACCCGCAACGGGGAATCCGAGCAGCAGTTCGCCTCGCTGTCGATTCGGCCCGAGTCCTTCGGGCCGCGGGACGTGCGGTTCCTGCTCGGGGCCACCGAGGAGCGGATGGGCCGCTCGCTCGCCGCGTCCCTCGCGGGGCACGTCGTCGGCGGCCTGCTGGTGGCCCTCATCATCAGCCTGACGCCGGAGCCGGTGTACGAGTTGATCATTCCCGCGCGCGACAACTACAGCATCGTCTGGCTGCCGGAGGAGGGGCCCGGCGGCGGAGGCGGAGGCGGCGGCAACGAGTCGCTGGAGCTGCCGCAGCTCGTCGAGCTGCCGGGCGCCGATGAAACACCGCTCAGCGTGCCGATCCCGGACGAGCCGGTGGTTGTGGAGCAGGAACCCGAGCCGGAAACCCTCAGTGCGCAGCAGATGAACATCCCGGCGGTATCCATGGCGTCGGCCGACCGGACGCGGAGCGGCGTGCTGGACGCCCTGGCCGGCGCCGACACCGGCGCGCAGGGCAGCGGTACCGGCGGCGGCGCCGGCAGCGGCGAAGGCGCCGGGAGCGGGCCGGGGACCGGTTCGGGTCTGGGACCCGGTACCGGCGGCGGCGTCGGTGGCGGTGTCTACCGTCCGGGCGCCGGCATCGTGAATCCGCGCGTGCTCCGCGAGGTCAAACCGCAGTACACATCCGAGGCACTGCGCGCCAAAGTTACGGGCACCGTCATACTTGAGGTGGTCGTGCTGCCCGATGGAACTGTAGGCGACGTACGGGTTACACGCTCCCTCGATCCGGTCTTTGGGCTCGACGAGGAGGCCATCAAGGCTGCCCGTCAGTGGCTTTTCGACCCGGCCACGCGATTCGGTGAGCCGGTCGCGCTCCTGGTGAGCGTTGCCCTCGACTTCAACCTCCGCTGAGGAGGTTTGCCAGGCGCCCGGCTGCCAAATCAGCAACCCCTATGAGTAGGTGTGCGAATGAGGGCCGTACTGCCCCCACCGGATGGAAATAAAGGGGGGACGACGAGCACTGAAGCCGTCGTCCCCAAGCCGCGCACAGCGCGGCCCGCCGGCCACGGAGTGGGGCAATGGGGTCCCCGCGAGTGGCCGGCGGGGGTTTGGGGCGCAGCCCCAAGTTGATGAAGCCGCATAGCCCCAAGTTGGTGAGGCCGCACAGCCCCAAGTTGATGTTGGTGAAGCCGCGCAGCCCCAAGTTGGTGAGGCTGCGCGGCCCCAAGTAGGTGATGCCTAGTACATGCCGCCCATTCCGGGAGGCGCGCCGCCGCCCGGAGCAGGCTCGGGCTTGTCCTCGGGAATCTCCGCCACGAGCGCCTCGGTAGTCAGCAGCAGTGAGGCGATGGAGCCGGAGTTCTGCAGCGCCGTGCGCACGACCTTGGTGGGATCGATGACGCCGGCGCCGACCAGGTTCTCGTAGCGTTCGGCCTGGGCGTTGAAGCCTTCATCCCGGTTCTCGGCCTCGCGGACCCTCTGCACGACAATCGAGCCCTCGTATCCCGCGTTCTGCGAGATCCACCGCATCGGCTCCTCCAGCGCACGCCGGATGATGTTGATGCCGATCTGCTGGTCGCCGCCGACGTCGACAGAGTCGAGAGCGCCCGATCCGCGTAGCAGAGCCACGCCGCCGCCCGGCACGATGCCTTCCTCGACGGCCGCCTTGGTGGCGTGCATGGCGTCCTCGACGCGCGCCTTCTTCTCCTTCATCTCGGTCTCGGTAGCCGCACCGACCTTGATGACGGCGACGCCGCCGACCAGCTTCGCGAGCCGTTCCTGAAGCTTCTCGCGGTCGTAGTCGGAGGTCGTGTCCTCGATCTGCGCGCGGATCTGCTTGACGCGGCCCTCGATGGCGCCCTGGTTCCCGCCGCCCTCGACAATGGTGGTGTTGTCCTTGTCGATCGTGACCTTCTTGGCCTCGCCGAGATCCTCCACGCGGATGTTCTCGAGCTTGAGACCGAGATCCTCCGTGATGGCCTTTCCGTTCGTCAGGATGGCGATGTCTTCAAGCATCGCCTTGCGGCGGTCGCCGAAGCCCGGCGCCTTGACCGCGGCGCCCTGCAGCGTGCCGCGCAACTTGTTGACGACCAGCGTGGCGAGCGCCTCGCCCTCGATGTCCTCCGCGACGATCAGCAGCGGACGGCTGAGGCGGGCCACCTGCTCGAGCAGGGGCAGGAGGTCCTTCATCGAGCTGATCTTCTTCTCGTGAATCAGGATGATTGGATTCTCGAGCACCACTTCCATCCGCTCGGAATCGGTGACGAAGTAGGGCGACAGATAGCCGCGGTCGAACTGCATCCCCTCGACCACATCCAGGGATGTCTCGAGCGTGCGCGCCTCCTCGACCGTGATGACGCCGTCTTTTCCGACCTTGTCCATCGCCTGGGCGATGATCTTGCCGATCGTCTCATCGTTGTTCGCGGAGATGGTGCCGACCTGGGCGATCATGTTGCCGCTGACTGGAGTCGACATGGAACGCAGCTCGCCGACGACCGTTTCGACCGCGCGCTCGATGCCACGCTTGAGTTCCATCGGGTTGGCGCCGGCGACCACGTTCTTGGCCCCCTCGCGATAGATGGCCTGCGCCAGTACCGTGGCGGTCGTCGTGCCGTCACCCGCGATGTCGGACGTCTTGCTCGCGACCTCGCGCACCATCTGGGCGCCCATGTTCTCGAGCGGATCCTTCAGCTCGATCTCCTTGGCCACCGTGACGCCGTCCTTGGTGATGGTCGGCGAGCCGAACTTCTTGTCCAGCACGACGTTGCGGCCCTTCGGTCCGAGCGTGACCTTGACCGCGTCCGCCAACTGGTTCACGCCCTCGATGATCTTGCGCCTTGAGTTTTCACCGTAAACAATCTGCTTTGCCATTCCTCAAACTCCCATCACTGCGACTAGTCGGACTCGAGAACGCCGAGGATCTCGTCCTCGCGCATGATTAGGTACTCGTCGCCGTCGAGCTTGATCTCTTGACCCGAGTACTTTCCGAACAGCACCTTGTCGCCGGCAGCCACGTCGAGCGGTGTCACGCTGCCGTCGTCCTTCAGTTTTCCCTTGCCGACCGCGACCACCTTCCCCTGCTGCGGCTTCTCCTTCGCCGTGTCGGGAATGATGATGCCGCCGACCATCTGCTCGGTCTCTTCGATGCGTTCGACGATGAGCCGATCGTGAAGCGGGCGAACCTTTACAGCCATGAACGTTGTACTCCTTTCAAATCGTTGATGAACCGCGGGATGCAGGAGCGGAAGATGCCCTGCTCACCACACTGTGCTAGCAGTTGCGCGGCACAACTGCCAATTATAGCGGAACGCTGCGGAGAGTCAAGATGCGCGGACGGAAGGACTCCTACGCTGTGCGCTTGAGCCGGTAGCTCTCCATCTTGCGGCTGAGGGTGTTGCGGTGCATGCCGAGCAGCGCGGCCGCACGGCCGAGATTGCCGTTCGAGCGCGACAGCGCCCGGCTGATGAAGCGGCGTTCAATCGCCTGGCGGGCATCGGTGTAGTGGACGCCCTTGGCCAACATCTCGTCGATTAACTGGTCCAGCTTTTCCCGCACCGATCAGCCCCTTCAACCCGCCGTCGCACCGCGCTGGCGGTTGGACCAGTTATCACGAACGAGTGACGACGGGTCAGTCGAGCGCCGTGCCCGTCAGCAACCGATATGCTTCCCGATACTTGTTGCGCGTTCGTTCCACGACGTCCGGCGGCAGTTCCGGCGCCGGCGGCTGCCGGTTCCACTGGATCTCGTCGAGGTAGTCGCGGACGTACTGCTTGTCGAAGCTGGCCTGCCCGCGGCCCGGCGCGTAACGATCCCTGGGCCAGAACCGCGACGAGTCCGGGGTCAGCGCTTCGTCGATCAGCACGATCTCGTCACGCCCGCCGTTCGCCGCGAGGCCGAACTCGAACTTCGTGTCGGCGACGATGATGCCGCGCTGCTCCGCGTGCGCGGCGCCGTGCGTATAGAGCTCGAGGGTCAGGTCGCGCAGGCGCGCTATGAGCTCCGCGCCGATGATGTCGCCGGCTTCCGCCTCGCTGATGTTGATGTCGTGCCCGGTCTCCGCCTTGGTCGCGGGCGTGAAGATCGGCTGCGGCAGGCGGTCGGACTCGCGCAGGCCGGCCGGCAGCTCCACGCCGCAGACGCGGCCGCTTTCCCGGTATTCGCGCCAGCCGGAGCCGGCCAGGTAGCCGCGCGCGACGCATTCGATAGGCACGGGCCGCGTGCGCCGCACCAGCATCGAGCGCCCGGCCAGCATGGCGGCGTCCGCCTGCAGCTCAGCCGGATAGGCCGCCGGATCGGTGGAAATCATGTGGTTCGGCACGATGCCGCCGGTTCTCGTGAACCAGAATGCCGACAGCTGGGTCAACACGGCGCCCTTGTCCGGGATGAGCGAGTCAAGGACGACGTCATATGCCGAGATGCGGTCCGTGGCCACCATAAGCAACTGGTCGCCGAGCTCGTACATGTCGCGCACCTTGCCGCGACGGTGCACGCGGACACCCTTGAGAGCGGTGGAGAACACTGGAGACGTTACAGACATGAGACGCCTTTGCGGAAGGGCAATAGCTTACCGGTTTGGCGGTTGCCGCTGCAAGCGTCACGACGCGGATTTCCGCGGCGGCGGTCGCGCGGGCGCCGTAGTACAGTGGCAAGGAATCCGCCGCGCGCGATATTCGCGATATTGATGAAACGCCCTGTCCGTACTGCCGCCATTACGCTCCTTGCCGCCGGTCTCATGGCGTTCTTTCTGCGCAACGCCAGCCTCGAGCGGGTATGGACGGAGATGCTCGGCGCGCGCCGCGATCTGCTGGCCGGCGGCGTGCTGTGCACCGTCGTGGTGTACCTCGTGCGCGTCGTGCGCTGGCGCTATCTGCTGCGGCCGATCGGGCGGACGCGTTTCCGCACGGCGTTTCGCGCCACCATCATAGGATTCGCGGTGAATTCCCTCATCCCGGGGCGCGTCGGAGAGGTCGTGCGTCCGTTCGTCCTGGCGCGCAGCGAGGGTCTGAGCGGCGCCGCGGCATTTGCGACGATCGTGGTGGAGCGGCTGCTCGATCTGCTCGTCATCTGCCTCATATTCGGGAGCATCGTGGTGCTGAGCGGTGCACAGCAGTCCGCGGAGGGATCGGCGCTGCTCGCCACGATGCGCACGGGCGCCGCGATTGCCGGCCTCGTGGGGGTCGGCGCGCTCGCGCTGGCATTCTCTCTGGCTGCGGATCCGCAGCGTGCCGGGCGTCTGGCGGTGCGACTGACGAGTTGGGCGCCCGCGGGCGCTGCTCGCCGTCTCGCGGGTCAATTGGGGCGCTTTCTGGGGGGCGCGGCGGCCGATTGCGGGCCGCGGCCGCTGGCGGTCGCGCTGTTCTGGACGTTCGTCCTGTGGGGCGCCACCGCGATGAGCCTGTGGTATGTGACGCGGGCGTTCGGCATCCATATCGACGCGGCCGGCGCGATCATCATGCTGGGCCTGATCGTCGTGGGCGTGGCCGTGCCGACGCCGGCCGGCGTCGGCAGCTACCATGCTGCGTATCAGCTCGGCGCCACGGTGTTGTACGGCGCAACGGATGATCAGGCGGTCGGCGCCGGACTGGTGCTGCACCTGCTGTCGTTCGGGCCGGTGTCGGTGCTGGGTCTCATATACATGGCGCAGGATGGCCTGCGTTTCGCCAACATGCGCAGTCTCGAAAACGGCGCCCGGGTCGGCGCGGCCGGGCGGCTCGATGGAAATGCGGTGCCCGTGCCGGCGCGTACGGACGATCGGAGCCTGTCGTGAAGTGCCCCTTCTGCAGCCACCTCGAAGATCGGGTGGTCGATTCGCGCGAAAGCAAGGAAGGCGATGTGATTCGCCGCCGGCGGGAGTGCCTGGCGTGCGGCCGCCGCTTCACCAGCTACGAGCGGATGGAGGATATCCCGTACATGGTGGTCAAGAAGGACGGTTCGCGCGAGCCGTTCAACCGCCAGAAATTGATCGCGGGGATGCTCAGGGCGTGCGAGAAGCGTCCGGTGAGCGTGTCGGCGCTCGAGGCGGTCGCCAATCGCGTGGAGGGCACGCTGCAGGAACGGTCCGAGAAAGAGATTTCGGCAACGGAGGTCGGGAGCCTGGTCATGGAGGAGTTGAAGCGGCTCGACAAGGTGGCCTACGTGCGGTTTGCGTCCGTATACCGGCACTTCCGTGACGTCGGCGAGTTCATGACCGAGCTGCGGGGGCTGCTCGACGCCAAGGATTCCTAGCAGCCCGCTGTCGAACGTGGACCGTACAGGTGCGTCTCCAGGAGTCGGTGCGGCCCGTAATCATCGAGCAGCAGGTGGTTGGCGACCGCGGCGTCCAGCGCATCCGCGGGCATGAGGCCGACCAGCTCGCTGCCGGCAACGCCGACTCCACGCCGGGCGGCTCCGCGCTGGACGGCGTCGAAGGCGCGGGGCAGCGGCGTTTCCAGATAATTCGTGAGGTTCATGGCCACCTGCACACGGCCGTCGCCCAGCCGCACGGCGATGGCCTTTACATGCGGGAGACCGCCGCCGCTCGCCCGGACCGTGCGGGCAACCTCCCGGGCCACCGTCAGGTCGTCCGTCTCCAGGATGACGTTGAAGGCAATCAGGGTCGATCGCGCGCCGATGATCGAGACGCCGGCCGTCGGATGGGGCGCCGGCGGACCGAAGTCCGGACGCCAGTCCGGCTGGTCGATGCGCCGGGCGAGGCCCGCGAGCTGCCCGCGCCGGATGTTCTCCAGGGCCCGCCGTTCGGCGCGTGTCGCGGCATTTTCGTACAGGAAGACGGGGACGCCGAAGCGGTCTGCGACAGTGCGTCCCAGCGTGCGCGCAAGCGACACGCAATCGCTCATCGAGGCGTGCGCCAGAGGGATCAGCGGCACGACGTCGACCGCGCCGACCCTGGGATGCACGCCCTCATGCCGCCGGATGTCGATGGCGGCCGTCGCGACTTCGTAGATCGCGAGCAATGCGCCGGCAACGCCCTGCGCGTCGCCCGCCAGCGTCAACACCGTGCGGTTGTGGGACGCGTCGGACGACACGTCGAGCAGGCGGCATCCGGGTGCGCGGCCGGCGGCTTCGACGAGCCGGTCGACGATCTGCCGGCGGCGCCCTTCGCTCACGTTCGGCGCCGTTTCGATGAGTGGTTTGGTCACGGGCGCACCGGCCGCCGTGCGGTCCCTGTGGCGGAGTGTCCTTCCGCCAACGTAACGATACGGTATACTGCGACTCCCTCATCCCCGTTCCGGCATTCTTGAATTACCCCGATGTCCGACACCGCACCGCACCGGCCGGCTGACGGCCGCGCAGGCGCACGGCACCCCGGCGTGCTGCTGGCGACCTGCGGATGGATCGGTTACGTCCCGTTCGCTCCCGGCACGGCCGGATCGCTGGTCGGGCTGGTCTGCTACGGGCTTGTCCGCCTGGTCGGCGGGGATTGGACCCAGCTGGGTCTGCTTGTCGCGGTCGTTGTTGCCGGCGTCTGGTCGTCCGCGGCTGCGGAGCGGCACTTCGGCCGAACCGATCCGGGCGCGATCGTCATCGACGAAGTGGCGGGCATGCTGCTCACCCTGCTCTGGCTGCCCGTGACGTGGGCGGGAGTGATCGCGGCATTCGTCCTGTTCCGGCTGTTCGACATCGTCAAGCCGTTTCCGGTGCGCCGCACCGAGCGCCTCGGCGGCGGCTGGGGTGTGATGGCGGACGATCTCGCCGCGGGTGTGTACGCCCACGTCGCGTTGCTTCTCCTGGCGTGGGCTCTGCCCGGCCTCACGGTGTCCTGATGGCTCGCAACCAGCTGCGGCGGGCGGTCATCGTCGCTGTCGGCTCGGAACTGCTCACACCGGACAGGTTGGATACGAATTCGTTGTATCTCACGCAACGGCTGAACGAGCTGGGCGTCCACGTGCGCGGCAAGCTGGTCGTCGGCGACGACCGCGCCGATATCGCTGCGGCGCTGCTCGCGGCGCTCCCGCAAGCGGACATCGTGATTGTCACGGGAGGACTCGGACCGACGGACGACGACGTCACGCGCGAGGCGGTGGCGGCCGCGTTCGCCATGCCGTTGGAAGAGGACGCGGAGATCGTGGACGCCATTCGCTCGCGGTTCGCGGCCCGCGGACTGTCGATGCCGGAGATCAATCGCCGTCAGGCGCTCGTTCCCGGGGGCGCCGTGGTGCTGCCCAATCCGAACGGCACCGCGCCGGGACTGTGGATTGAGCGGCCGGACGTCGTGTGCGTGGTCCTGCCCGGCCCGCCGCGGGAGGTGCATGGCATGTTCGACACGGTCGTACGCGGCAGGCTCGCGCCGGCGGCCGGCCGGCAGGGCATCTTCAGGCGTGTGCTGCGCGTGACCGGCCGCACGGAGTCGTACGTGGACGAGACGGCATCCCCGGTGTACTCCCGCTGGCGGTCGGCCGCGGTCCCGATCGAGACAAGCGTCCTGGCGTCGCTCGGCCAGATCGAGCTGCACCTGGCGGCGCGGGCGGAAACCGCGGAAGCGGCAGCACGCGCCCTGGACGCGGCGACCGATGAGCTGGCGACGGTGCTCGGCAGGGACCTGGTCAGCAGCGACGGCGCCGCGCTCGAGGCGGTCGTGGGGCGCCTGCTGTGCGCGCGAGGCCGGCGAGTCGCGCTCGCCGAGTCGTGCACGGGCGGATTGATCGCGTCGCGCCTGACGGACGTCCCCGGCAGTTCGGCGTACGTCCACGCCGGCTGGGTGGCGTATGACAACGCGGCGAAGACCTCGCATCTCGGCGTGGATCGGCAGTTGATCGATGTTCACGGTGCGGTCAGCGAGCCGGTGGCGCGCGCGCTGGCGCTGGGCTGTCGCAAGCTGGCCGCCACCGACTACGGCCTGGGCGTCACCGGGATTGCCGGCCCCGGCGGGGGCTCGCCGGAGAAACCGGTCGGTACGGTGTACGTCGCGCTGGCCGGCCCGGACGAGCGGGTGCGTGTGCGCCAGCTCAGGCTGCCCGGCGACCGGAAGCGGGTCAAGTTCCAGGCTTCTCAGGCGGCGCTCGATCTTCTGCGCCGCGCCCTGATCCGGAAGTAATGCGCCTGTTCGTTGCGGTTGAACTCGAGCCGCGCGCCCGCGTCGCGTTAGCCGCGGCGCTCGAGAAGCTGCGGCGACACCCCACACTCGGAGCAACGTCGGTCAAGTGGGTCGAGACGCGCAACCTGCACCTCACGCTCCAGTTTCTCGGAGAGGTGGAGGCGGACGCCGCGGCGGCGGTTGCCGGAGCGCTTGCGCCGGCCAGCCCGCTGCCCGCGTTTCGCGTCACGCTCGGGTCATTCGGCGCCTTTCCACCACGCGGAGCGCCGCGCGTCATCTGGGTCGGCGTGCAGGCGGGAGCGCCGGCGCTCGGCGCACTCCGTGAGGAGGTGGCGCGGCGTCTCGCCCCGCTGGGCTATCGGCCGGACCGGCAGCAGTACCGCCCGCACCTGACGGTTGGGCGCGTGCGCCGTGCCGGCGGCCGGCTGCGTGAGGCCCTGGCGGGTGCGCCGTCCGGCAGCGAGATCGAAACGGTGGCATGGGGCGTCCGCCGGGCAGCGCTGTTCGAAAGCCGACTGGGGCCGGCCGGGCCTTCGTACCGTGTCCTGGCGGAGTTGCCGCTGGCGGGCGGCGCGGATTGATAGGGCATACTGGGAGGCGGATGGACGCACTGCTCGTGCTTGTGGGGTATTTCGTCGGCGCGATTCCGTTCGCGCTGCTGCTCACCAGAAGGGTGGGGGGCACGGACGTGCGCCGCGCAGGCAGCGGCAATGTCGGTGCGGCCAACGTGCTGCGGGTGGCGAACGTACCCGTGGCGGTGAGCGTGATGGTGCTTGATGTCGGCAAGGGCTGCGGGGTGGTGCTGCTGGCCCACGGCCTGGGTGCGTCGGAGGCGACGCTTGCCGCCGTTGCCGCCGCGGCGGTAGTAGGGCATGTCTTTCCGGTCTGGCTGCGGTTTCGCGGCGGCAAGGGCGTGGCGACGGCCAGCGGCGTGTTCTGGGTCCTGGCGCCCGAGGCGACGGCGCTGGCGCTCATGGCGTTTACCGGTGTCGTCTGGTTGACGCGTTACGTTTCGCTGGGATCGATGGTCGCGGCCGTTGTCCTGGCCGCCGCGGTCTATTTCAACGGGGAGGCGCCCGCGACAATCGTCTGCGCCGCGGGAGTGGCGGCTCTCGTGCTGTACCGGCACCGCGCCAACATGGTGCGCCTGCACGCCGGGCGCGAGCGGCGCATCAGCCAACGGGCCTGAGAATCGAGATGCCGGACGTTTCGATGCAACGTATTGCGGTGCTGGGCGGCGGCGCCTGGGGGACGGCACTGGCCATCCATCTCGCGCGCCTGGGCCGGGACGTGACCCTGTGGGCGAGGGATGGCGCGCTGGTCGCGTCGATGGCGGCGGAGCGGGAAAACCGCACCTACCTGCCGGGGGTCGCGATGCCCGCCGGGTTGCGTCCGACTGCCGACTTGGAGCAGGCGTTGCACGCCGCAACCTGTGTGGTCTCCGCAATACCGTCGCACGGTACGCGCGGCGTGATCCGGCAGGCGCGTCCAGGGTTGTCGCCGGGGGCGACGGTCGTCAGCGCGACGAAGGGCCTGGAGGCAGAGACGCTCCTGCGGGTGTCGGAGGTCATGGAGGAGGAGCTGGGCGACGAGCGGCGGATCGCGGTGTTGTCGGGTCCGAGCTTCGCCGCCGAGCTGGCGCGCGGCGCGCCCACGGCGGTGTCGGTGGCCGGCCGATGCGAGGCTACGGTCGCGGCGGTGCAGCGGGAATTCCGGTCGGGCTATTTCCGGCTGTACGCGACGCGGGATCTGGTGGGCGTCGAAATCGGCGGCGCAATGAAGAACGTCATTGCCATCGCCGCCGGCGCGGTGGAGTCGCTCGGGCTGGGCGACAATGCCCGTTCCGCGCTGATTACCCGCGGTCTGGCGGAAATTTCGCGGCTCGCCGCGGCGCTGGGCGGGCAGCGGGAGACGCTGTCCGGGCTCAGCGGCCTGGGCGATCTCGTGCTGACCTGTACCGGTCGGCTCAGCCGCAACCGTTCGGTCGGAATTGAGCTCGGCAAGGGGCTGCCGCTGGACGAGATCCTCGGCAGGATGCGGGCGGTGGCCGAGGGCGTGCGCACGACCGAGGCCGCGTTGACGCTCGGTGGCCGCCACGGCGTCGAGCTGCCGATTACGTCGCAGATGGCCGACGTGCTCGCCGGACGGAAGACGCCGCGCGTTGCCGTGGAAGAACTGATGCTGCGCCGGCAGCGGTCAGAGGTGGAAGCGGGGTGACGCGCGTGGTGACGCGCGTGGTGGGCGAGTCGTGCCGCTAGGGTTGCGCGACCGTCTGGGGGCGGTCCTGCGGCGAACCGCCGCAAGGCTCGGCGGCCGTCTCGAGCAGATAGCGGGCGCCGCCGGCCACGGAGCGGACGCATCGGAAGCGGCGCGCGAGACGGCTGACGCCATCGAGGAGGTGCTGCTCGAGGCGGACGTGGGCGTCGCGGCGTCCGAGCGGATAATGGCCGCTGTCCGCCATGCGGGTGCGCCGCGCGGCGGTTTGCAGTTGCGCACGCGGGTGCAGCGGGAAATGCTCGAGATACTTTCCTCTCCGCCGTCGGCGCCGCCCGCGGCGGCGGCACCGCGGGTGGTCCTGGTCGTAGGCGTCAACGGGACCGGCAAGACGACCACGGTGGGCAAGCTCGCCAGCCTGCTGCGGCGCGAGGGCTGCCGCCCGCTCATCTGCGCCGCTGATACGTTTCGCGCAGCGGCCATCGATCAGTTGGCGGTCTGGGCGGACCGCGCGGGGGTGGACCTGGTGAAGGCGCGTCCCGGCGCCGACCCGGCGGCTGTCGTATTCGACGCCGTCGAGGCGGCGCGCGCCCGCGGGCGGGACGTCGTGCTCGTCGATACGGCCGGCCGGCTGCATACGCGCGCCGACCTGATGGCGGAGCTCGAGAAGATCGGGCGGGTCGCATCGCGGGCGGTTCCGGGGGCGCCCCACGAGGTGCTGCTCGCGCTCGACGCAACGGTGGGGCAGAATGGCCTGACGCAGGCGCGGCAGTTCTTCGACCACGCTGGCGTAACCGGCATCGTCCTGACCAAGATCGACGGTACCGCCAAAGGGGGCATCGCGGTGGCGATCGCCTGCGAGCTCGGCTTGCCGATCCGCTATGTCGGCATAGGCGAGGCACTGGACGATCTGCTCCCGTTCGCAGCCGAGGCGTACGTCGACGCTCTATTCACGAAGGCATGGTAGCGGTGTGGCGCGACAGTAGCGACGGCCTGCACATGGACAGGGCGCTGGCGCTGGCCCGCCAGGGGTGCGGGCAGACGAGCCCGAACCCGATGGTGGGAGCGGTGGTGGTGTCCGCCGCCGGCAAGGTCGTCGGCAGCGGATTCCACGCGCGGGCCGGGGCGGCGCACGCGGAGGTATGCGCGCTCGACGAGGCCGGCGCGCTGGCGCGTGGGGCGACGCTGTACTGCACTCTGGAGCCGTGCGCGCACGAGGGGCGCACCGGGCCGTGCGCGCCGCGGATTGTCGATGCCGGCGTCCGGCGCGTCGTCGTTGCCGTGGGCGATCCGAATCCCAGGGTCGACGGAGCGGGAATTGCGTGGCTTCGGACGCGTGGGATTCAGGTGGATGTCGGCGTGCGGCGGGCCGAGGCAGCCCGGCTCAACGAGGTATTCCTGACGTGGGCGTCCCGCGGGCGTCCGTTCGTGACGATGAAGATCGCAACGAGCCTCGACAAACGGATCGCATCGCGGCCGGGAGTCCGCACGCCCATCACCGGAGCCGCCGCCGCGGCTGCCGTGCACGACACGCGCGCGGAGGTGGACGCGGTGGGCGTCGGCTCCGCGACCCTGCTCATAGATGATCCACGCCTGACGGCGCGCGGCACGCCGCGGAGGTTGCCGTTGACGCGGGTCGTATTCGATCGGCGGCTGCGCACACCGCCGACCGCGCGGATATTCCGGACATTGGGGGACGGACCTGTCATCGTCATGGCCAACGCGGCGTCCCTGCGCGCGAAGCAGGCCGCGGCGGATCGGCTGCGCGCGGCCGGCGCGACGCTCGAAGCGCTGGAGACCGGCGCCATGCCCGAGATCATGCAGCGCCTGGGCACGCTTGAAATCACCTCCCTGCTGCTCGAGGGCGGCGCGGTGCTGCATCGCGCGGCGTGGGCGGCCGGCGTCGTGGACCGCGTCCAGCGTTACATCGCGCCGACCTGCCTCGGGTCGCAGGGTGTGCGCTGGCTGGAGGACGAGCTGTCGATGGCCAGACTGGCGGATGCCAGCATCCGGCAACTGGGTGTGGACCTGTTGATGGAGGGATATGTTCAGCGGTCTGATTGAGGCGGTCGGCAGGGTGTCCCGGGCCACCCGTACGGCGGCCGGGCTCGGTCTCCGGATCCGCTGCCGGCTGGCCGCGGAGTTGGCCGCTGGCGACAGCGTCGCAGTGAACGGCGTGTGCCTGACCGCCGTGGCGGCGGACGCCGACGGCTTTACGGCCGACGTTTCGCCCGAAACCGCGCGCGTAACGACTCTGGGCGCCGTGTGCGAGGGAACGCACGTCAATCTCGAGCGGCCCCTGCGCGCCGACGGACGCGTGGGGGGGCATTTCGTGCTGGGTCACGTGGACGCCACGGGACAAGTAGCGGGTATTCGTGAGGAAGCGGAATTCCGGCGGGTCAGCTTCGAATACCCGCCAGCGCTGAAGCCCTTGATCGTGCCGAAGGGCTCGATTGCCGTTGACGGGATCAGCCTTACGGTGGCGGCGCTCGACGGGCGGCGGTTCGACGTCCAGATCGTGCCCTACACCTGGGACAACACGCGCCTGCGGTCGGCGCGCGTAGGCGACGCGGTCAATCTCGAGTGCGATATCATCGGCAAGTACGTGCTCAATGCCGTGGATGCGACGCAAGGCAAGGCTGCGGACGAGCCGGCCTGGTTCATACGTGGAGGGACTGGTTGAAGGCTGAGCAGAAGACTGATGGGGCAGCCGCGCCGGGGCCGCATCACGTGGTTCGCGCGGCGGGGTTGTTCGCGCCGGTCGACCAGGCCATCGAGGCGATCCGCAAGGGCGAGATGGTCATCGTCGTGGACGACGAGGACCGCGAGAACGAGGGCGATCTGACGATCGCCGCGGAAGCGGTCACGCCCGAGGCGATCAATTTCATGGCGCGCTACGGTCGCGGCCTGATCTGCATGCCGATGACCGGAGAGCGGCTCGACGAGCTGCGCATCCCGATGATGGTCCGCGAGAACACGTCGCGTTTCGAGACCGCCTTCGCGGTATCGATCGAGGCGCGCGAGGTGACCAGTACCGGTATTTCGGCCGCGGACCGCGCGGCGACGGTGCGCGCGGCGATCGATCCGGCCACGCGGCCGGCCGACCTGGCGCAACCCGGCCACATGTTTCCGTTGCGCGCACGGCGCGGCGGCGTGCTCGTCCGCGCCGGACAGACTGAAGCGGCGGTCGATCTGGCACGTATGGCCGGTCTGTCTCCAGCCGGCGTGATCTGCGAGATCATGAACGACGACGGCACGATGGCGCGCGTCAAGGAGCTGTCGCGATTCGCGAAACGGCATCGGCTCCTGATGATCACCATTGCCGACCTGATCAAGTACCGCATGCGCAATGACCGCCTCGTAAAGCGGGTTGCGTCCGCAAGAATGCCTACCGACCACGGCGATTTTCGGGCCTACGCTTTCGAGAGCGAGATCGACGGCCGCACGCATATCGCCCTGGTGCGTGGCGAAGTCGGCGACGGACGGGGCATCCTGGTCCGCGTGCACTCGCGCTGCCTGACCGGCGAGGTTTTCCGCTCCACGCGCTGCGACTGCGGGCGGCAGCTCGACGTGGCTATGCAGCAGATAGCGGCCGAAGGACGGGGCGTGCTGCTGTACCTGAACCAGGAGGGCCGCGGCATCGGCCTCGGCAACAAGATCCGCGCCTACGAGCTGCAGGACCAGGGTCTCGACACGGTCGAGGCGAACGAGCGCCTGGGCTTCAAGCCGGACCAGCGGGACTATGGCATCGGCGCCCAGATACTCCGAGACCTCGGGGTCCACACGATGCGTCTGCTCACCAACAATCCGCGCAAGTTCATCGGTCTGGAGGGTTACGGGTTGTCGGTGGCGGAGACCCTGCCCCTCGAAGTGTCCACTCCGGCGTTCGCCCGGGACTACCTCAAGACGAAGAAGGAAAAGCTGGGACACAAGCTTTCTTCGGTCTGATCCGCGCCCGCCCGCGGCGCCCCGCGCATTGACACCCGGCCCTGCGGGAGTCTATGATAAGCGGCTGTTTTTCAGTCGCTTAGAGTTCATCTTCAGCGCCGGCTCCTGACATGTTCGACGTTCTCGGCAACCGATTCCGCGACATATTTGCAGGCATCCGCGGTGAGGTGCGGCTGACGCCGGCGGCGGTCGAGTCGGCCTTGCGCGAGATACGCCTGGCGCTGCTGGAAGCCGACGTCAACTTCAAGGTGGTCAAGGCGTTCGTTTCGCGCGTGAGGGACCGCGCGGTCGATCGCGCGGTGCTCGACAGCCTGACGCCGGACCAGCAGGTGGTCGCCATCGTCAGGGACGAGTTGGTGGCGCTGTTCGGCAAGCAGCAGGCCGGATTCGCTGCCGCCGGCCGGCGGCAGCGCGTGGTGCTGCTGCTCGGTCTCCAGGGCTCTGGCAAGACCACGACCGCCGCGAAGATCGCGCACTGGCTGTCGCGGCAGGGCCGGCGTGCGCTGCTGGTGTCGGTTGACATACGACGTCCAGCGGCTATCGAGCAGTTGTCGGTGCTGGGCGGCCAGGCCGGTCTGGCGGTGCACGACCCACAGGATCGGGAATCGGCCGCTGGCCGGGCGCTCTCCGCCGTCGAGCTGGCCCGCGCCGATGGATTCGACACCGTGATCGTGGACACCGCCGGCCGGCTCCACATCGACGACGAGTTGATGTCGGAGCTGGAGGAAATTTCAGCGGCCGTCGATCCCACGGACCGCCTGTACGTCGCGGACGCTATGACAGGGCAGGACGCTGTCAGGAGCGCCGGCGAATTCCATCGCCGCGCCGCTGTCAGCGGCATCGTTCTGACCAAGATGGACGGCGACGCGCGCGGCGGCGCCGCACTGTCCGTTGTGGCGGTGGTGGGCGTTCCGATTGTCTTCAGCGGCAGCGGTGAACGGCTGGAGGACCTGGAGTTGTTCAGGCCGGACCGCATGGTGTCGCGAATGCTCGGCATGGGCGACATCCTGACCCTGGTCGATCGGGCGGAGCAGGCGGCCGCCGAGCAGCAGGCGGAGCAGGTCGAGCGGCGCGCGTTGCCTGATCAGTTCACGCTCGAGGACATGCGCCGGCAGATGACCGTAATCGGCCGGATGGGCCCGCTCGACCAGGTGCTGGGTCTCATACCCGGGATGGGCGCCCTGGGCGGCGGCGCGCAGATCGACCCCAAGGGTTTGACGCGAGTGGCGGCCATCATCGACTCGATGACGCGCGACGAGCGCCGCAGGCCGGGACTCATGAACGGCAGTCGGCGGAAACGGGTCGCCCGCGGTAGCGGGACCTCCGTGCAGGAGGTCAACCGGCTGCTGAAGCAGTTCGCGCAGATGCGGCAGCTGCTCAAGAAGGTGCAATCCGGCGCGGTCGGTCGGCGGTCGCAGGCACGGCGCCTCCGGCAACGGATGCGGATTCCCGGAGCGCTGGCTCCTTGACGATGATCGTCCCAATTCAGATCCGAGAGGTAGGACACGCATGCTCACGATTCGAATGCGAAGGGTAGGAGCCAAGAAGAAGCCGCGCTTCCGCGTGGTCGTTATCGAGTCCGACGCGGCCCCGGACGGGTCCGCCCTGGAGGTGCTCGGGCACTACAACCCGACCGCGGAACCGGAGACGATTGTGCTGGATCGCGAGCGGCTGCGGCATTGGCTGGATCGCGGCGCGCAATTGTCGGACACCGTGCGGACGATGGTGGCGCGACATCCGGAAACTGCCGCTGACGCAGCCGCCGAGGCGCCGGGCGCAATCGAGGAGCCGCCCGCCGCCGAGGATACCGCCGCCGAGGAGCCGGCCGTAGCCGACGCTGCGCCCGCCGCCGAGGAGCTGGCCGTAGCCGACGCTGCGCCCGCCGCCGACGCTGCGCCCGCCGCCAAGGAAACCGCCGCGAAGGAAACCGCCGCGAAGGAAACCGCGGCCGAGGCGCCGCCCGCGGACGAGCCGCCTGCAACGGATGGGGCCGCGACGGAGGTGGAGGCATCGTGAGCCGGGCGCGCGATGTCGTCGAGGTGGTGGCGCGCGCGCTCGTGGAGCATCCCGAGGACGTTGGCGTCGTCGAAACCGAGCGCCGGGACCGGACACGTGTCGAGTTGACCACCGCCAGCGGCGATCTGGGCAAGTTGATCGGCCGTCAGGGGCGAACAGCAAACGCCGTGCGGGCGTTGGCGGAGGCCGCGGCGCAACTGGACGGCCTGCACGCCCACGTCGATTTCGTCGATGACGCCGAATGACCCGGATGCGACGCCCTGGGACGAAATGATCGTCGTCGGACGCATTGCGCGGGCGCACGGCAATCGCGGGCAGGTAATTGTCAACGTGGAAACCGATTTTCCGGATCGCCGCTTCCGGCCGGGCAGCACACTGCACGCCGCCGCGGACGGTCAGCCGCAGCGACTGGAGATCGTTGCGGCTCGCTTCCACGGCGGACGTCCGGTCCTGACGCTGGAGGGCGTGGACACGATGGACCAGGCGGAGGCGCTCGCCGGGCTCGAGTTGCGTGTGCCGGAGAGCGAGCTGCCGGTATTGCCGCCGGGGTCGTTCTATCACCACACGCTGACGGGATGTGCGGTCCGAACCGTCGAAGGTGTCGACGTGGGTACGGTAACGGCCGTCAGCGGCTCGTCGGGGGCGCACCGGTTGCTGGTGCGGCGGGCCGGCGACCCGGACGGTTCGACCGGAGAGATCGACGTGCCGCTGGCCGCTCCGATCTGCGTGCAGGTAGATCCCGAGCGCCGCGTGATCGTGGTCGACCCACCGAAAGGGTTGCTGGAGTTGAATCGCCGTCGTTGATCGGTGGCGTGCCGTGAAGTTCGATATCGTCACGATCTTCCCGCGCATGGTGGACGCGTTCCTCGCGGAGGGCGTGGTCGCGCGCGCGGCGGAGCGAGGCATTCTCGATCCGGCGGTGCACGATCTGCGGCGGTTCGCGGCAGATCGGCGCGGCACGGTCGACGACGTTCCGTACGGCGGCGGTCCCGGAATGGTGATGAAGCCGGAGCCGTTCGTGCGGGCCGTCGAGCAGTTGCGGGAGCAGCGCGGATCGCCGGACGCTGTTGTGCTGATGTCCCCGCAGGGGACTGCGCTGACGCACGCCAAGGCGGTGCAGTTGAGCCGCCTCAAGCACATCGTGCTGCTGTGCGGTCGGTACGAGGGAATCGACGAGCGGGTGCGCGAGCAGGTGGCAACCGAGGAACTGTCGATAGGTGACTACGTGGTGAGCGGCGGCGAGCTGCCGGCAATGGTCGTCGTGGAAGCCGTGGCGCGGCAGTTGCCGGGCGTGGTGGGAGATGCCGAGTCGGTCCGGCGCGATTCGTTCGTGCGCAACCTGCTCGACTGGCCGCACTATACGCGTCCGGCGGATCTCGACGGCGCGCGGGTGCCGGATGTGCTGATATCGGGCAATCATGCTGAGATCCGGCGCTGGCGCAAGCGGTCCGCCGTGCGGCGCACGCTGGAGCGGCGGCCCGAACTGCTGGAGCAGAGCCCGCTCGATGAGGAAGAACGTGAGATCCTCCGCGACCTGCGGGGATCGGATTAGAAGCGAAAGGCAATGGCATGAAGGCGATTGAGGCAGTTGAGCGTCCCCAATTGCAGGAGCGGCCGACCATGCGGTCCGGCGACACCGTGCGGGTGCACGTCAAGGTGCGCGAGGGCGAAAAGGAACGCATCCAGGTGTTCGAGGGGCTGGTGATCGCACAGCACCGCGGGGGCGCCCGGGCGACGTTCACCGTTCGCAAGGTCTCGTTCGGCCAGGGCGTCGAACGGATTTTTCCGTTGCATTCCCCGGTTATCGACAAGATCCAGGTCGTGCGGTCGGCGCGCGTGCGGCGGGCCAAGCTGTACTTCCTGCGCAAGCTGCGCGGCAAGGCGGCACGCATGCGGGAGCGCCGCCGCCGCACCTAGGCAACCCTACTCACCGGGCTGCAAGACGGGTCGACCCCATGCCACCGCCGCCGGCGCGGCGCACGCTTGAAAACGCCATCCGGCGTCGCGGATACGAGCGGGTCGCCGGTGTGGACGAAGTCGGCAGGGGCTGTCTGGCCGGACCGGTCGTGGCCGCCGCCGTCGTCCTTGACCCGGAGCGCCCCATTCGCGGGCTGCGTGATTCCAAGCTTCTGAGCCCAGCCGCGCGCGAGCGGATCTACGACGATATCGTCCGCTGCGCGACCGCATGGACGCTGGCCAGCGTGGAGGCCGGCGAGATCGATCGGATCAACATCCACAACGCAGCGCTGCGCGCCATGCATGGCGCGGCAACCGGGATCGCGCCGGCTCCCGACTTCGTGCTGGTCGACGGATTTCCGCTGCCCGGCCTTTCCATTCCACAGCAGGCCGTCGTGAAGGGTGACCGGCGATGCGCGGTCATTGCCGCGGCATCGATAGTCGCGAAGGTAACGCGCGATCGGCTGATGCGCCGGCTGCATCGGGCCGACCCGCGCTACGGATTCGATCGTCACAAGGGTTACGCGACGGCTCAGCACCTTGCTGCTATCGAACAGTACGGCGGTTCCGCGGCCCACCGGCGCTCGTTCCGGCCTTTTTCGGCGTCTGGTAGGATGACGTAGCCGCCCAACCCAAGGTAAGCCGCGTGGGGCGCAGCCCCATGGAACAAGGCACGAATGCGCTCACGATTCCTTGAAGGCCTTCTGGTCGTCTACTTTGCCGAGGTCGGGCTGGTGCTGATCATCGCCCCCTGGACGACCTATTGGGATCGAAACTACTTCGTCGAGGCGCTGCCGATTCTGCAGCCGTTGCTGACCAGCCACGCCGTGCGGGGCGCAATAGCCGGCGTCGGAGTGGTTAGTCTCGCCGCGGCGCTGGCCGAGATAGCCGCAACGATTCAACGCGTGCGGCTGCGGCGTGCGGCGCGGCGCGAATACGGACTGCTGACGGGCGCCGTGCCCCGCTCGTGAGCTCGTTGACGTCCCGGCGGCCCGTGCTCTGCCTGGTCACGGACCGGGCGCGTCTGAAGCCTGTGCGTGGAGACGAGCTCGGACCGACGCGTGGGCTCATCCGTTCGGCCATCGCGGCGGGAGTCGATATGGTGCAGGTCCGGGAAGCGGGCCTGACGGACAGGGCACTGGGCGCGCTGGTGGCGTTCGCCGTCGAAGCGTCCCGCGGAACGTCCACGCGCATCGTCGTCAACGACCGCGTAGACATCGCGCTGGCGCACGGCGCCGACGGCGTCCATCTCAAGGGCAGTTCCGTGCCCGCGTCACGCGTTCGGGACCACGTTGGCGACGACTGGATCGTCGGAAGGTCCATTCATGGTCTCGACGAAGGCCGCACGGTAACGGCCGCCGGCGGGCTTGACTACGTGCTTCTCGGGACGGTGTTCGCGACGGCATCGAAGCCCGCCGGGAGTTCGCTCGGTGCGGCGGCGTTGCGGCAGGCGGCCGCGGCGCTGCCCGTTCCGGTTCTGGCCATCGGCGGCGTCACGCTGGAACGGATGCCGGAGCTGGCCGCGAGCGGAGCAGCCGGCGCGGCAGCGATAGGACTCTTCGCCGACCTTGCCGGCATCGCGCCCGTCAAATTCAGCGCCGCCCTGGATGCACTCCGTGGCGCGTGGAAGGGGTGACACCCACGGGCTAGCTGCGCTGCACGCGCAGGCCTTCGGTGTCGATGGCGGCGTCGATGAGTTGCGCGCCGCCAGCAGCCAGCGCTTCGCGTACGGCCCCGGCGTTGCGCGGCTCGGCGAGCAGGAGGATGCAGCCGCCGCCGCCGGCGCCGCACACCTTGGCGCCGGTCGCACCGGCCGCGAGTCCACTGGCGATCAGCGCGTCGATAGCAGGCGTCGTGACATGCGGCGCCAGACTCTTTCGTACCGTCCATTCCGCGGAGAGATACCTCCCCACGGCGGGCCAGTCCCGCTGCTCGAGTGCGCGTTCCATCGCTCCGGCGATTTCACATATGCGCCCCAGCGCGTCAATCACCTGCCGGTTGCCGTCGAGATGGCGTTTCGTAATCTCCCAGTTGTTGACACCGGAGTTGTGGGCGTCGCCCGTATACGCCACGACGATCCGCTCGCCCAGCTCCCGGGCGCCGATCGGCAGGGGGCGGCGTCGGATTCCGCCGGGGCCCATCTCGATGCTGGCGATGCCGCCGTACAGCGCGGGCCGGTAGTCCTGGCCGCCGGTGGGGGCGCGAATGACCTGGGCTTCGAGATTCAGCGCCAGCGCAATCAGTTCCTCGGGCGCGTAGGCGCGGTTCAGCCATGCCGCGAGTGCGCCGCAGAGAGCGATGTTGAGCGCCGACGACCCGCCCAGGCCAGCGCCGACGGGAGACTGCGAGCGAGTAACCACGGACAGGCGATCGACCTGGAAATAGCGCAGCAGGTGCGCGACGAGGCGCGGCTCTTCGTCGCCGGTGAGGGCCGAGGCATCCGGCGCCCGCAGCTCCGCGCCGGTATCGGCCGAGGTGACATGTATGCCGTCGACTCCCTCGTCCGACAGCTCGCACTCCGCCCGCACCGTGATGGCGGCGTTGAGCGTGCGCGCGCCTTCGTGGAAGAGGTAGAGCGGCCAGATGTCGAGGGTCCCGCCGGCCAGGTCGAGGCGCGTCGGCGCGGACGAGCGGATGCGCACCGGCGCATTATAATGAGGCGACTGCCGTGCTCTCCTTCCACGTGGCGCGTTGTCCGTCGCCCACCCGCCGTTGATGTCTCAACAGATGCGTCGAAACATTGGCCGGCTGGTCGTGGCCGGCTTTGCCGGCACGTCGATTCCGGTCGAGTTACGGGCGCTGGCCCGCGATGCGGACCTGGGCGGGATCATTCTGTTCGCCCGCAACGTCGAGGCACCGGAACAGGTCGCCGAGCTGGCCTGCGCGGCTGGCGCCTTGTCGGGGGCGTCGCCGCCGTGGGTCAGCATCGACCAGGAGGGTGGACGCGTCGCGCGGCTGCGGGCGCCGTTCACGCGCTGGCCGGCGATGCGCGCATTGGGCAACAGCCGGGATGAAGCCCTGGCCGCACGGTTCGCTCGCGCGCTGGCGCGTGAGTTACGCGCGGTCGGCGTGACGCTGGATTACGCGCCGGTACTGGACGTCGACACGAACCCGGACAGCCCGGTGATTGGCGACCGGGCGCTGTCGGGCGATCCCGAACAGACCGCTCGCCTGGGCGCCGCCGTCATCGAGGGTCTGCAGGCGGGCGGCGTCGCGGCGTGCGGCAAGCACTATCCCGGCCACGGTGACGCGGCAGCGGACTCCCACGTGGATCTGCCGGTGGTGGCGCACACGCCGGACCGCTTGCGCAACGTGGAGCTGGAGCCGTTCCGCGCGGCCGCCGCGGGCGGGGTTGCGGCGATCATGACGGCGCACGTCCTGTATCCGGAGCTCGACGAGCAGAACCCCGCCACGCTGTCGCCGAGGATAGTCGGCCAGTTGCGCGACGATCTGGGATTCGACGGACTCGTGCTGAGCGACGACCTGGAGATGGGTGCGATCACCCGGCACTTTGCCGTCGAGGACGCCGCGGTGCGGGCAATCGCCGCCGGGTGCGACATGGTGCTGCTCTGCGGCGCGGACACGGACCGGCAGGCGGCCGCGATAGAGGCGCTGATACATGCGGTCGAGGACGGGCGGCTGCCGCGTGCGCGCGTGGATCAGGCGCTCGCGCGACAGGAGCGCGTCAAGGTGCGCTTCCTTGCCGGCGTCCGGGACTGGCGGCCGCCGCGGCCCACCGAGCTCCGGGCGGTCCTGGGAGGCCAGGAGCACGCCGCGATTGCCAGCGAGATGGAGGGCTACCTCGCATGACATCCCTGCGCCGCCCGCCCGCGCTTCGGCGCGGCGATCGGGTTGCGGTGCTGGCGCCCGCAAGTCCCATCGAGAGGGCGGTGTTCGAGCGGGGCGTCGCGGAGCTGCGCAATCTCGGATTCGAGCCCGTATTCGACGAACGCGCGCTGGCGGCCAGCGGCTATCTTGCCGGGCCGGCGGCGCAGCGCGCCGCGGCGTTCCGGCAAGCCTGGGAGGACCCCGACATCGCCGGCATCGTCGCCGTGCGGGGCGGTTACGGCAGCGCGCAGCTACTGCCGTTGCTGGATGCTGCGGCGCTGCGGCGGGCGCCGAAAGCGGTGCTGGGCTGTAGCGACCTGACGGCGTTGCTGGCGTACCTGACGACCGGCTGCGGCGTGGTCGGCTTTCACGGTCCGATGGCGGTGAACCTGGCGCAGGGCGCGGCGGGGTATGACCGGAATTCGCTGCTGGGGTGCTTGTCGGTTCCCGAACCGCTCGGACCCCTGCGGCCGCCCGGGGTCGAGGTGATCCGGCGCGGCACGGCCCGCGGCGTGCTGCTCGGCGGCACGCTGACGCTGCTGCTGGCGTCTCTGGCGACGCCGTACGCATTCGCGCCTCCGGCACGGTACGTCTTGTTTCTCGATGACGTCGGTGAGCGGCCCTACCGCATCGATCGGATGGTGACGCAGCTGCGCCAGTCCGGGCTGATCGACGCCGCGTCCGCCGTCGTGTGCGCCGAGTTTCCCGGATGCCGCGACGACACCGGGCGCGATGCCCGCTCCGTTTGCGCGGAGCTCCTGGCCGACTTTTCCGGGCCGGTGCTGTTCGGGTTTCCGTCGGGCCACACCAGCGGTCCCGGGCTGACGCTGCCGCTCGGCGTGTCGGTGACGGTGGACGCGGAGGCGAGTCCCGGCCTGATCATCGAGGAGGCGGCCGTCTCGTGAAGAGGATCCATCTGATCGGTATCTGCGGCACGGCGATGGCCACGGCGGCACTGATGCTGAAGGATCTCGGCCTGGAGGTGGGCGGTTCCGACGAGCATGCGTATCCGCCGATGAGCGACCTGCTGGCCGCGCGCGGCATCGTGCCGCTGCAGGGTTACCGGGACGAGCACATCACGGACGAACTGGACATGGTGGTCGTCGGCAACGCGGTCTCGCGCGGCAACCCGGAGGTCGAGGCGGTTCTCGATCGCCGGCTGCGCTACTGCTCGCTGCCGGAACTGGTGCGCGAGACGTTCCTCCGCGAGAGGCGGCCGATCGTCGTCGCCGGGACGCACGGCAAGACGACCACGTCGTTCATGACGGCCTGGGCACTCAACGCGTCGGGCGTCGACGCGGGATTCCTGGTCGGCGGGGTGTCGAAGGATCTGCAGACGAGCGGACGCGTCGGCGGCGGGCCGTTCGTGATCGAAGGTGACGAGTACGACAGCGCGTTCTTCGACAAGACCGCGAAGTTTCTGAAGTACCTGCCGGACATCGTGGTCGTCAACGGCATCGAGTTCGACCACGCGGACATCTACCACGACCTGGACGAGTTGCGGCTTGCGTTCGAGCGTTTGGTGCGGCTCGTCCCCCGGCGCGGGCGGTTGCTGCTGTCCGCAGACGACCGGGAGGCGGCGGCGCTCCGGGCCGGGGCATTCTGCCCGGTAGAGACGTTCGGGTTTGCCGCCGGCGCGGATTGGCGGGCGGAGCGGGTGCGCTACGGGCCGCAGTCGACCAGTTTCGACGTCACCCGCCAGGGGCGGCCAGTGGGCAGCGTCGTGCTGCCGTTGCTGGGCCGTTTCAATGTCCGCAACGCGCTTGGCGCGGCGGCGGCGGCGGTTGGCGCGGGGGCGCCCGCCGCGGCGGTATTCGAAGCGCTGGGGCGTTTCCATGGCGTGCGGCGGCGGCTGGACGTTCGGGGAGTGGTGCGGGGCGTCACCGTTTACGACGACTTTGCGCATCACCCGACCGCTGTATGCGAGACGTTGCAGGCGCTCCGTCAGGCGGCCGGAGGCCGGATCTGGGCGGTGTTCGAGCCGCGCTCGGCAACCGCCTGCAGACGCGTGTTCCAGAACGAGTTCGCTGCGGCCCTGCGCCTGGCCGACCGGGTGGTGGTGGCCGACGTGTTCCGCTCGAGCCTGCCGGCGGCGGAGCGCTTGTCGGAAGCGGCGCTGGTGTCTGACCTCTCCGCTGGCGGCGTCGAGGCCCGCCACGTGCCGCGCGTCGCCGACATCGTGGCGTACGTGGCCAGTGGAGCCCGGCAGGGCGACCGCGTCGTCGTGATGTCGAACGGCGGCTTCGGCGGCATCCACGAGCGCCTGCTGACGGCGCTGGCGGACACCGCCGCTGCCGCGGACGCGCCATGAGTGACTGGCGGCTGCTGCACGTAGGCGACGCGTCGGTGGTCGTGGAATTCGAGCGCAGGATCGATCCGGCCGTCAACGCGCGCGCGCTGGCAGTCGGCGCCGCGATACGCTCGGCCCGTCATCCCGGCGTGCACGACGTCGTTGAGGGCTATTGCAGCGTAACCGTCGCCTTCGACCCGCTGCGCACGGCTGTCGAGCCGCTGATCGCGGATCTCGAGGCGGCCGCCGACCGCGCGCCGTTGGCGGATACGGAGGCGCAGGAGGTAACCCTTCCGGTCTGCTACGGCGGCCGGCACGGCCCCGATCTGGGGGCGGTGGCCGCATTCGCGGGATGCAGCGAGACGGATGTCGTCACGCTGCACGCCGGCGCGACATACCGCGTCTACATGCTCGGGTTTCTCCCCGGATTCGCGTACATGGGAACGGTCGATCCCCGGATCGCGGCGCCGCGTCGGAGCCGCCCACGCCTGCGCGTGCCGGCCGGTGCAGTGGGAATCGCGGGCTTTCAGACGGGGATCTACCCGCTTGCAGCGCCGGGCGGTTGGAATCTCATCGGCCGCTGTCCGGTCAGGACATTCGATCTCGAGGCGCAACGCCCATTCCTGTTGCAACCCGGTTGCTCGGTCCGTTTCCAGGCGATCACGGAAGCCGAATTCCGCCAGTCGGAGACGACGGAAGCATGATCCACGTGCTGCAGCCGGGTCTGTTCACCACGGTCCAGGACAACGGCCGCTGGGGGTATCAACGGTTCGGCATTCCGGTGGCCGGTCCAATGGATCGGGTCTCGCACAGGCTGGCCAATCTGATCGTGGGCAACCGTGCCTCCTGCGCCACGCTGGAGGTGACGCTGGCCGGTCCGCGGCTCGAATTCCAGCGTGACCTGCGGTTCGCCGTATCCGGCGCCGAGTTCGAGCTCTTCCTCGACGGCACACCACTGTCGATGGATGCGGCGCAGCCTGTCCGCAGCGGCCAGTGTCTGGCGTTCGGCCGACGGCAGCGCGGCGCGCGCGCTTATGTTGCGGTCGCGGGCGGCATCGAGGTGCCTCTCGTTCTGGGCAGCCGCGCAACGCATGTCGCCAGCCGCATGGGCGGCTTCCGCGGCCGGGCGCTTGCGGCGGGGGACGTGCTGGCGGTGGGCGCCACGGTCGAGCGCCGTGCGCGGCCGGGCAGGCGGAGCATGCCTGCTAGCGGCACGGCGGGCCGCGTACGGGTGCTGCCCGGGCCGGATGCGGAGCGGTTCGGGGCGCTGGGCGCGGCGGTGCTCGCCGCCGCGGAATACCGGGTGGGCGCCGCGTCCGACCGCATGGGTTACCGCCTGGATGGACCTGCGCTGGACCAGGCCGGACCGGAATTGCCGTCATGTGCGGTACCGGCCGGCGCAATTCAGGTGCCACCGTCGGGCGAGCCGATTATCCTGATGGCGGATCGGCCGACGAGCGGCGGCTACCCGCGTATCGGAACGGTGATCACGGCGGATATCCCGGTCCTGGCGCAAATGGCGCCGGCCGATCGGGTCGCATTCGAGACGTGCAACCTGGAGACTGCCATGCAGGCGTTGATTGCGCAGGAGCGGGCGCTGTTGGCGTAACGGCAGGCTACGTACATGGTCGAACGGGAGAAGGGGCGCATCGGTGAGGCGTTCGCGGATACCCTGGGCTTCGATCGCGTTCAGCGCGGCGTTCGCCTGGATGTGCGAACTACCTTCCGGACCGGCGGCGCCGCGGACTGGTTTCTGGAAACGCGAAGCGCGCGGGAAATCGTGCGGGCAATCCAGGTCAGCCGGGAACTCGCGCTGCCTGTCACGCTGCTCGGCGGCGGTTCCAACGTGCTGGTGGGCGAGCGCGGCGTGCGCGGTCTCGTGCTGCGGATCTGGCGGGGTGGGATTGGCGCCCCGCGGACGGGCGTCGTGCGCGCGGACGGCGGCGTGACCCTCAATAGCCTGGTTCGCTGGACGGTGAATCGCGGTCTGGCGGGTCTCGAGCGCTGGGCCGGAACGCCTGGCACCATCGGCGGCGGGCTGCACGGCAACGCGCATTATCAAGGCGAGCTGTTGGGCGGCCGTCTGCTGCGCGCCGGCCTGGTCGATACGGGCGGCGGGTTCTGCGAGGCGGACGCCGCAGCGCTCGAGCTCGGATACGATACGAGTCGACTCCAGCGCAGCGGCGAGGCGGTGCTGTGGGCTGAATTCAAGGTGACCGAAGGCGCGCCGGCCGCCCTGCGCAGGACGGCCCGGGCGTCGCTTGCGTACCGCAAGAAGACGCAGCCGCTGGCAGCGCCGAGCGCGGGGTGTATCTTCCAGAATCCGGACGCCGCCGGCGACGTGCTGCCGCACGGCGTTCCGCCGTCCGCGGGCGCGCTGATCGACCGCGTCGAACTCAAGGGGAGGTCAGTCGGAGGAGCGCTGGTATCACCGCTCCACGGCAATTTCATCGTCACCGAAGGACGAGCGACGGCGAGCGACATTCGGCGCTTGATCGAGGAGTGCAGGGAGACGGTATATCGCCGCATGGGCGTGATGCTGCGCGACGAAATCGTCTGCCTCGGCGAGTTCGATTGGCCGGCGGCGCCGGCGGCGCGGGACTCAGGGGCAGAGAAGGTGTGCGGGTAGCTCGTATGCGGAATGTGACAGGCGACGGACCGACCCGGCTGGTTGTCGAGGGCGGACATGCGTTGGCCGGGACCGTCAAGGTCGACGGCAACAAGAACGCGGCGCTGCCGCTGCTCGCGGCCTGCTTGCTGACCGACCAGCGTTGCCGGCTCAACAACGTGCCGAGAATCAAGGACGTCGAGGTGATGGCGGCGCTGCTACAGGGGCTGGGCGCCGAAATCGACGGCATCGGAACCTCGACGCTCGACGTCTGCTGCCGGCGCGTGACCGCCGCGGAGCCCGATCCGCGCCTGGTCGGCCGCTTGCGCGGCTCGGTGCTGCTGTTCGGCCCGCTCCTGGCGCGGCTCGGTCACGCGCGCCTGGCGCCGCCCGGCGGTGATTTCCCGGCGCGGCGGACCATTGCAGTGCACCTGCAGGCGCTGTGCGCCATGGGCGCGCGCGAGATCTCCGGCGACGCGCACGAGCTCGAGGCACCCGGTGGCCTGCATGCCGCCTCCGTGTATCTGGAGGAGGCGTCGGTGACCGGGACGGAGACTGCGATTCTGGCGGCGGCGGTTGCCCCCGGCACGACGGAGATCCGGCACGCGGCCTGCGAGCCGCACGTCGCGGAGTTGTGCGGATTCCTGTGCAGTATGGGCGTTGAAATCGAAGGCGTCGGGACGCACACTCTACGTATAGCCGGCGGCGGCCGGCTCGGCGGAGCGTCACGGACGCTGGGGGGCGACTACATCGAGGCGGGCAGCTGGGCCGTGCTGGCCGCGGTGACCGGCGGCGCAATCGAGATACGGGGCGCCGGGGCCGCGGATCTCGAACCGATCACCGCCGTGCTGTCCCGGATGCGCGTGCAATGCACGGTAGCCGGCGATTGTCTGACGGTCGATGCTTCCCGCCCGCAGGCGATCCGGCAGATCACCACGGCTCCGTGGCCGGGATTCCCGAGCGACATGGTCAGCCTGGTGAGCGTGCTGGCGACCCAAGCGCACGGTCCGACACTCGTGCACGATTGGATGTATGAGCTTCGTCTGTTCGCGCTCGAGCAACTCAGCGGCATGGGCGCCGACCTGTTTCTGTGCGATCCGCACCGCATGATCGTGAGTGGTCCGAGCCGGCTGAAGGGCCGCAACCTCGACACACGCGACTTGCGTTCGGGGATGGCGTTGATCGCGGCGGCGCTCGCGGCGGACGGCACCAGCCGCGTCGGGCCCCTCGAAACTGTCGAACGCGGCTATGCCAACCTCGTGGAGCGGCTGGCGGCGCTCGGGGCCCGCGTGGAGGTGGAGGAGGACGATACCGCGCGGCCGGAGCGCACGGGCGCAGTTACCGACCGAAGCCGTCTTCGGTGATCACGTCGGCGCCGGCAGGTATCTCGAACGCGAACAGCGCATCCGGCATTTGCTCGTTCTCCTTGAGATTCGAGAAGGTGAACGTCGAGACGGCGCCCTGGAAGTCGGTTGCGCGGAGCTGCATGAAGCTCAGGCTGGCGCGGTCCACTTCCAGCCGCAACCGGTCGTAGTCGGTGTCGGCGCGCACCGGCGTCAAGCCGAGCGACCAGCGGTCGGCCGGCGTATCGCCGCCGTCGTCATAGGCGATGTCGAAGTCCTGCGCGAGGCGCCCCCTGCCGGCCAGGAAGAGCGCAGGGGTGGACACGCTGTCTCCAGCGGGCACGGTGCCGACGATGACCTGCCGGTCGGCCGGGATGTAGGAGTAGAGCGACACGCCGTCGGAGACGAACAGCTTTTCCTCCGGCCAGGTATACCGCCAGCGCATCATGCCGGGCTTCTTGATCTGCACGGTGCCGCGCTCGACGACGGACGTGCGCAGCACGCCCCCCGCGTAGGTGTGCTCGAAGTCCGCCGAAAAGTTGCCGACCGTGTCGTACTTGGCCTGCAGCGCGGCGGACAACTCCTCGATGGGCGGCCGGCCGTCGCGCTGCGCGGAGGATGATGCGAGGCCGAGCGCAGCCAGCAGCAGGCTGCATGCCGCCAGCCGCGCGAGGGCGGCGGCGCGGCGCGTCAGCCCTTCAGGGCGCCGGCTTTCGGCGGCGCCTGGGTGGGCGCGCTCTTTTCCTCGGTCGGGAATTTGGCGGTGAGCCACTCGACGATGCCCCCCTTGAGGGTACTGGCCCGATACCCGCCGCGAATCAGCCGGGCCGCCACCTGCGCGCTGACCAGCTCTTCGGGATCGGAGTCGTAGGTGACGATGTCGCGATCCTTCGGCAGCGCGGTGCAGTCGAACTGCGGCGGCGCCACGCGCACGGCTCCCGGAATCCGGACGCTGCTGTGCTCGTACGGATATTTCAGCCGCACGTCGACGATGATCGGTGCATCGGGCTCGCCGCTGTCGAGCCGTTCCTTCAACGCGTCCTTGTCGATTCGGGGAACTGCCATGGGGTAACGGATAATAACATGCGCGCCGCGGCCTCAGGCCTCCACGACGGTGTCGACGGCGCGGCGCACGGCGTCGTAGTCGCGCGGCAGCTCAACCGGCAGGTTGGCGTGATCCGCACTCACCTCCGCCAGTGCCCGCTCGTGGTACCTGTGCTTGAACTCGGTGAACTTCAGCCCGTTCGCGGTCGAGATCACGACAACCCGCTGGTTCGGCGTGATGCTGCCGTTGCTGCGCAGCTTGATGAGCACGGCCAGCGCGACCCCGGTGTGCGGACAGTTGAACATGCCGGTGCGGTCCGCGAGCGCGGCGGCATTGGCCAACTCGGACTCGCTGGCCTGCTCGACGATGCCGTCGTAGCGCCGCAACGTGCGGATTGCTTTCTCGATTGATACGGGATTGCCGATCTGGATGGCCGACGCTTGTGTCGCGCGGGCCGCAATCGGCTCGAACCGCCAGTCGTTTTGGTAGGCGAGGTACAGCGGGTTGGCGGCGGCCGCCTGCGCTACGACGATCCGCGGCTGGCGGGTCGTGAGGCCCAGCCGCGCCATCATGTCGAAACCGGCGCCCAGGGCGCTGACGTTGCCGAGGTTGCCACCCGGGATGATGACGACGTCCGGCACCTCCCAGTCGAATTGCTGCACGATCTCGATCGAGACCGTTTTCTGGCCCTCGAGCCGAAGGCTGTTCATCGAGTTGGCGAGGTAGATGCCTTCCTCGGTCGCCAGACGGCGGACGATGGCCATGCAGCCGTCGAAATCGGTGTCGAGGGCGAGCACCGTGGCGCCGTTGGCGAGCGGTTGCATCAGCTGCGCCGTCGACACCTTTCCGCGCGGCAGGATGACGATGGCCGGGACGCCGCCGGCGGCGGCGTAGGCCGCAAGTGAAGCCGACGTGTCACCGGTCGAGGCGCAGGCCACGGCACGGATGTTTCGTCCGCTGCGGATCATTTGTCGCACCACGGACACCAGTACGGTCATGCCCAGGTCCTTGAAGGAGCCGGTGTGCGAGTTGCCGCACTGTTTCACCCACAACTCGTCGAGTCCGAGCTCGGCGCCGAAGCGCTCCGCCCAGAACAGGTTGGTGCCGCCTTCGTCCATCGATACGATGTTGTCGTCGTCGACGGCGGGGCAGACCCATTCCTTCTTGCCCCAGACGGCCGAGCCGTACGGCCAGATGGTCCGCTTGTAGCGTTCATCGAACAGGCGCATCCACGAACCGGGGCCGCGCTTGCTGAGCACATCGATGTCGTGCGCCACCTCGAGGAGGTTTCCGCACGACGGACAGTGGTACACGGGCGTAAGCAACGAGTGCTCGCCCGGACAGCCGGCGATACAACGGAAGGCGGCGTGGTACTGCATGTGCGCTACAGTTTAACTGCTGCCGGGGCTGCCCGGGACGTGTGCGGGGAGCGCCCGGCGAGCAAGGATTCGGAGAGGCCGTGCAGCGGAATATTTGCGGTTGGGCGCCTGTCGGGGGCATTGCCGCGGCCGTAGCATTCCTGTTGGCGACGACGCCGGCGGCCGAGCAGCGGGAGCCGGCCGGGCGCGCCGACGGGGTCACCTGCGAGACGGTGCGGGTGCCAATGCGCGACGGCGTCATGCTGGCCACCGATGTCTACCGTCCGGCGGCGTCCGGCCGCTACCCGGTCATCATGCTGCGGACGCCGTACGGCCTGCGCCTGGGCCAGGGATGCTTCGCGCCCGGGCTGAGCGCGGGAATGGCGTTCTGGGCCGAGCATGGCTATGTCGCGGTGTCGCAGGACGCGCGCGGCACCTTCCGATCGGAGGGGGAGTTCCGGCCCATCGTGCAGGAGCGGGACGACGGCTACGACGCCGTCGAATGGGCCGCCGCGCAGCCCTGGTCCAACGGCCGCGTCGCCCTGACGGGCAGTTCCTACATGGGCGTCACGCAGTGGCAGGCTGCGCTCGCCGCGCCGCCGCACCTGGTGGCCATCGCGCCGGGACAGACCGCGACGGACTACCACGATCACTGGACATACGTGAACGGGGTGTTCGACCTCTGGTTCGGCCAGAGCTGGCCGCTGGCGTTCTTTGCGCCGGATGCGTATCGCCGTCAGCGGATCGCCGCGGGCGCTGCCCCCGAGGAGGCGGAGCGCGCGGCGGAAGCGTATCTGGCTGAAGGGGAGGGCCTGATCGCCCGGAAATGGATCGACACGGTTCCTTTGCGGGACTTCGCGGGGTTCCGCGAGCTGGCGCCGTACTACTACGAATGGCTGGCCCACCCGGACTACGACGAGTACTGGGCCACGGTCGACGTCGAGGCGCAATGGGAAAAGATCATGGTTCCGGCGCTGGTGACCGGCGCCTGGGGCGACCTGTTCCACATCGGGTCGGTGCGGGCGTTCGGGGGCATGCGCGCCGGGGCCGGGTCGGAAGCGGCGCGCGGCGGGACGATGCTGGTCATGACGGGCGGCGGCGGCCACGGCCGCGAAGGCGCCGTGAGTTACGGGCCTGCCGGCGAGAAGGACCTGCGCGATCTGCAGTTGCGCTTCTACGACCATCACGTCAAGGGCCTGTCCAACGGCATCGACACGGAGCCGCGCGCTCAACTGTTCGTGCAGGTGCCGCCGGACGAGGGGACGCAGGGCGACGGCTTCTGGATTGAGGACCACGTATTCCCGCCCACCGCCGCCGTGACGACGCGCTTCAACCTGGGCAGCGGCGGCCGCGCCAACAGCCGTTGGGGTGACGGCGTGCTGGATCGCGGGCGGCCGCCGCACGGCCCGGACGACACGTATGCGTATGACCCGCGGGATCCGGTGCCGGCGCTCGGCGGTGGATTGTGCTGTCTGACCCTCGGCTTCTATTTTCGGTCGGGCGCGCAGGATCAGTCGACGATCGAGCGACGCGACGACGTGCTCGTCTATACGAGCGCACCGCTGGCGGAGGACATGGCGGTCATCGGACCGGTCACGGTCAGGCTCTGGGCGACGTCGACGGCGCGCGATACCGATTTCACGGCCAAGCTTGTCGACGTGCATCCCGACGGGTTCGCGCAGAATGTGCTGAACCGGGTGGTGCGCGCGAGGTTCCGCAACGGTTCGAAGGCGCCGCCGTCGCCTATAGAGCCGGGCCGCGCATACGAGTATCGGATCGACCTGGGATATACGGCGAGCGTCATTCGCGCCGGCCACCGCGTGCGGCTGGACGTATCGTCATCCGAGTTTCCGCATCTTGCGCGCAACAACAATACGGGGGGCGACCCGGCTACGGACGGGCGCTTCGAGGTTGCGGTGCAAACCGTTCACCACGACGCCGAACGGCCTTCGCACGTGGAGTTGTCGGTGGTGCCGGCCGCGGCTCTCACGGGACGCTGACGGCGGCCCGAAATCTTGACAGGTGCCGCCAACGGGAGTAGCTTTGCTGCAGTCATTCCGATACTCGCGTCGCATGTACGCGCCGCAATTCCGGGGGAGTGCATGACGCTCGAATTCCAACTCGGTCGCAAGCGTTTCGCGCACTTGCTGGCGGGCGCCGCCGTGATGTTCGTCGTGCTCGGGGCGCACGTCGCGCTGGCGCAGCCGGCTGGCGCGGCGCACGACGTCACGTTCACGAAGGACGTGCTGCCCATCCTGCAGCGCAGTTGCCAGATCTGTCACCGTCCCGGCGCCATCGCTCCGATGTCGCTCGTGACGTACGAGGACGCACGCCCCTGGGCGCGATCCATCAAGCGTTACGTCGTGGCGCGCGAGATGCCGCCCTGGTACATCGACCGGCGCATCGGCATCCAGGATTTCAAGGACGATCCGTCGCTTACGGACGAGGAGATTGCGACCATAGCCGCCTGGGCGGACGCGGGTGCACCGCGCGGCAATCCAGCCGACGCGCCTCCGCCGGTAGAATTCCTCGGCCCCGAGGACTGGCGCATGGGCGAGCCCGATCTGATCGTGGCCATGCCCGAGCCGTACATGCTGCCGGCGGAAGGTCCTGACCAGTTCCCGAACATCATGGCCGACCCTGGCTTGACCGAGGACCGCTACATCAGGGCGGTCGAGATGAAGCCCGACGCCGCCAGCCTCGAGGTCCTGCACCACGGCACGACGCACATGACGGTCTTCGACGAGGACGTCACGCGCGGGAATTTCCTCAACGAGTACGCCGTCGGAAAGAACGGCGATATTTTCGACGAGGGTACCGGCCGGCTCATCAAGGCGGGGACCAAGATCCGCTTCGGCCTGCACCTCCATCCGTACGGGGAAGAGGTTCCGGTGATGGTGAAGCTCGGGCTCCAGCTGTATCCCGTCGGCTACAAACCCAAGTACGACTTGATCAGCCAGCACATGGGCGACGACGACGATCTGCTCATTCCGGCCGGACAGGACAGCGTCCGCACCGACGGCTACACGCTGCTGACCGAGCCGGCGGTCGTCACGGCGTTCCAGCCGCACCTGCATACGCGCGGACAGGCCCAGTGCATCGAGGCCATCATTCCGCAGACAGACGACGAGGGTAACGTGCTGAAGCGGGCGCCGGGACCGTACGGCGCCGCGCCGCTGATGGAGCAGGTGACGCTGAACTGCGTTCCGAAGTGGTATTTCAACTGGCACCTTGTCTACAACTATGCCGAGGAGGCCGCGCCGGTGCTACCGGCCGGAACGGTCATCCACGTGAGCACGTGGCACGACAACTCGGAGTCGCTGCGAGTCAATCCCGACCCGCGCAACAATGTGGTGTACGGGCAGCGAACCATTGACGAGATGTCGTTCGCCTGGGTCAGCTACTACTACATCGACGAGAACGACTACAAGGCGCGCGTCGCGGAGCGCAACGCGCGCAACTCGGACGATCAGCAGTGACGTGACGGCGGCCGGGAAGCGACCGGTACGCACGTCGGGTTCCGCACAACAGTTGGAGGGAAGGTTCATGCGAGCAATAGCAGCAATCGGATTCGTGGTTGCCATCGGCGTGCTGGCGGCGCCGTCGCCGGTTCTGTCTCACCACGCGTTCTCGGCCGAGTTCGACGCGGATATGCCGGTGACCCTCAGGGGCACGGTGACCCGCATGGAGTGGGTCAATCCGCACGCCTGGATTCACGTTGCCGTGGAGAAGGAAGACGGGACGACCGAGGCGTGGATGGTCGAGGGCGGTGCGCCGAACGCGCTGCTGCGCAGAGGATTCACCAAGAACTCGCTGCCGCCGGGCACCGTCATTATGGTCGAGGGCTACCAGGCCAAGGACGGCGCGATGCGTGCCAACGGGCGCGACATCACATTCGAGGACGGCACCAAGCTGTTCGTCGGCTCGTCCGGGACTGGCGCGCCCCGTGACGGCAGAGACGTGACAGAACGGTAGCTTGCCCGCGGCGTGAGGAGACTTGATTCGATGGCGAAGCGGCGAAATGTGAAGGCTGTCAGGATCGTTGCGGCAACGGCGGCGGTTGCAGCAGTATGCGTGCTTCTGGGCGCTGCCGGACAGGCCCAATCCGGCGACATGCCGCGAGCGGCCGACGGCAGGCCCGATCTGAGCGGCATCTGGCAGGCCGTATCGTCTGCCAATTGGAACATCGAGCCGCATGCCGCCTACGCCGGCCGGCTCGCCGAGACCGGCGCCATCGGGTCGGCGCCGGGCGGCCTCGGCATAGTCGAGGGCGGCACCATCCCGTATCGTCCGGAGGCGATCGCCAAGCGGCAGGATAACTTCGAGAACCGCCGCACGGAGGATCCCGAAGCCAAGTGCTACCTGCCGGGTGTGCCGCGCGCCACGTACATGCCGTTTCCATTCCAGATCGTGCAGGGCACCAACAAGATCTTCATCGCCTATGAATTCGCCAGCGCCAACCGCGTCATCCACATGGATCCCGTGCCGGAGAGCCCGGTCGATACCTGGATGGGGCACTCCGTGGGCCGCTGGGACGGCGACTCGCTGGTCGTCGACGTGACCGCGTTCAACGGCCAGACGTGGTTCGACCGGGCGGGCAATCACCACAGCATCGCCCTTCACGTCGTCGAGCGCTACACGCCGGTCACGCCGTACCACATCAACTACGAGGCGACCATCGAGGATCCGAACACGTTCACCCGCCCGTGGACGATCAGCCTTCCTCTATACCGGCGTATGGAGGAGGACGTGCAGCTACTCGAGTTCCGCTGCGTGGAATTCTCCGAGGAGTTGCTGTACGGGCATCTGCGAAAGCAGGAATGATGCAGGCGATCAACCGGTTCCGCATTCCGGCGTGCGCTACGGCGGCGGTTCTGTGCGGTCTGTTGGCCGCTCCTGCGGCGGCGCAGGCGCCGTCCGACTTCGACCCGCCGCACACTCCCTGGGGGCATCCGGATCTGCAGGGGATCTGGACGAGCAATGGTGTGATGGGTGTGCCCGCGGAGCAGCCCAAGGAAGTGCTCACCGCCGAGGATATAGCGCGCCAGGAGCGAAATGAAGCGTTGCGGAATCAGCAGGAGCCCGACCGCGACGTGAACATCGTCTGGGACGAGCCGGAGACTGAGCGCAAGATCAGCCAGCCGTCGCTCGTCGTCGATCCGCCGAACGGACGTATTCCCATCACGGCCGAGATGCAGCAGGCGGTGGACGACTGGGGGCCGTCGCACTACGGCATCGGCATCACGTCATGGACGGATCTCGATCTGTGGGATCGCTGCATCACCAAGGGATTTCCGACGGTGATGGCGCCCATGGGCTACAACAACGCCTACGAGATCATGCAGACGCCCGACTACGTGCTGATCCGCTACGAAATCATCCACGACATGCGCATCATTCCGCTCGACGGCCGGGCGCCGCTGCACGAGAACATTCAGCAGTACTGGGGCGATTCCCGCGGCCGGTGGGAGGGCAACACGCTGGTCGTCGAGGTTACCAACTTCAGCGACAAGACGTTCGGCACACAGCAGCCGCTCGGGTCGTACCGCGGTGGTGGCAGCGGCATGCGCGTGGTCGAGCGTTTCACGCTGACCGACGAAAATACCATCGACTACCGCGCCACGCTGGAGGATCCGCGCGCGTTCACGGCGCCGTGGACGCTGGGCATTCCGCTGATCCGCGACAACAGCTACGTGATTTACGAGTACGCCTGCCACGAAGGCAATTACGGCCTGGAACATATCCTCAGCGCCGCGTTCAAGGACCGATAATCGCCGGCACATTCGGTATCCCGACCAGATGCCGGTGACCAACCCGTGGATGGCGCTGCTCGACAAGCTGGAACCTGTAGAATCTTCAGCATGTTCGGATCGCAACGCCGGCCCGCTCCGGGCCCGGCGGGGGAGACATGACATGACGAATCGATACGTTCTGGGATCCGTTACCGCCGTGTTCATGGTGTTGGCGGGTACAGCGGCGATGGCGCAAACGGCCCCGGCGTCAGCCGGCGACGTGACCTTCACGAAGGACGTGCTGCCGATCCTGCAGCGCAGCTGCCAGGGGTGTCACCGTCCGGGCGCGATCGCACCCATGTCGCTGATCAGCTACCAGGACGTGCGGCCGTGGGCGCGGTCGATCAAACGTTACGTCGAAACGCGCGAGATGCCGCCCTGGTACATTGATCGCCGCATCGGCATCCAGGACTTCAAGGACGACCCGTCGCTGACCGACGAGGAGATCGCCACCATCGCGGCCTGGGTGGACAGCGGCGCACCCCGCGGCAATCCGGCCGACGCGCCGCCGCCGATGGAGTTCCTCAGTCCGAACGAGTGGCGCATCGGCGAGCCGGACCTCGTCATATCGATGCCCGAGCCCTACATGTTGCCGGCGGATGGTCCGGATGCATTCCCGAACAT
>JAGWAI010000001.1:19511-21724 GCA_021296485.1 Acidobacteriota bacterium | reverse complement strand
GCGGTCGGCAAGAACGGCGACATCTTCGACGACAACACGGGCCGCCTGATCAAGGCGGGCACGCAGATCAAGTTCGGGCTCCACCTGCACCCGTACGGTGAGGAGACGCCCGTCATGGTGCACGTCGGCCTGAAGCTGTATCCCGAGGGGTACGTGCCGAAGTATCAGCTTGTCAGCCAGCACATGGGCGACGACGACGACCTGCTCATACCGGCGGGCGAGAAGGGGGTCCGGACCGACGGCTATACGATGCTGACCCGGCCGGCCGTGGTGACGGCGTTCCAGCCGCATCTGCACACCCGGGGGCAGGCGCAGTGCATCGAGGCGATCATTCCGCAGACCGATGAAGAGGGGAACGTGCTGATTCAGGCGCCGGGGCACTCGCCCGCGCCGTTGATGCGTCAGATGACCCTCAACTGCGTGCCGCAGTGGCGCTTCAACTGGCACCTTGTCTACAACTACTCGGAGGAAGCGGCTCCAATCTTCCCGCCGGGGACCGTCATCCACATCTCGACCTGGCACGACAACTCGGACACGCTGCGGGTCAATCCTGATCCTCGCAACAACGTTGTCTACGGCCAGCGGACGATCGACGAAATGTCGTTCGCCTGGGTGAGCTACTACTACATCGATGACGAAGAGTACAAGGCGCGGGTGGCCGCGAAGAACGCTCGGACGTCGAACAACCAGTAGGAATCTACCGCGGAGAATGTCGAACGTGAGTCCGTCGGGCCGGAGGTTTGGACGCTGGTCGTGGGTCGTCGCTACCGCGGGACTGGTGGTGGCTGGCGGGCTTGCGTCCGGGCAGGAAATCGATATTCCGGACACCCAAATCCAGTACAACCGCGGCATGCGCGTGGCCCCGATATACGAAGGCTGGACGCGCAATGACGACGGCACCATCGAGTTGTGGTTCGGCTATCTCAACCGGAACTGGGAGCAGATGCTGAACGTTCCGGTCGGGCCGGACAACCGCGTCGAGCCCGGCGGACCGGACCGCGGGCAGCCGACGGTGTTCGTGCCGCGGCGGCGTTTCGGCCGCGCCGTGCAACGGCGCGAGACGATGGTCTTCAGCGTGCAGGTGCCCGCCGACTGGACGAGTGAGGACGAAGTGGTCTGGACCGTGCGGGCGAACGGCAAGATCGACCGCGCGATCGGCCTGTTTTTGCCGATCTATGAACTGCCGGGGCCGCGCGGCGAAAATACGCCGCCGCAGCTGTCCGTCGGGAAGGCGGAAGCAACCGTCGCGCTGCCGGCCACGCTGGCGCTGACGGCGGCCGTCCGTGACGATGGCGAGATGGAACGGCGCCGCGCCAACTCGGCGGTGCGGTGGGTGCACTATCGCGGGCCGGGGACGGTCACGTTCACGCCTGCGCGCACGCCGTTTCCGCTGCAGCCGGGGCCGGTGGAAGTCGAGTCCCTGACGACGGTCTCGTTCAGCGAGCCGGGGACGTTCCTGCTGCGCGCAGTCGCTTACGACGGCGACTGGTACGACAGCCGCAACGTCGCGGTCACGGTGACGGAGTAGTTCTCCGGCGCAGGACGAGCACCTCGCCGTCCCCCATGGATCGCCGAATTCCCCGTGGCAACACACCTACCGCGACCAGCGTCAGGTCGCCGTCCACCGCAACATCGCGTACCGCGTCCGCCGTCCTGAAGCTGCCGACCACGCGCGGCGCGGCCGGATCTTCCAGACTGACGACAAGCATACCGTGGTCGCCGTCGGCAACGTACGCCAACGGGCCGTCGAGCGCCACGCGCAGCGCACGGCCGGGCGTGGCGTACGTCGAAAGGTAGGCCGGTTCCGCGGGCGTGGCCAGGTCGTACACTTGCAGCGTCCCGTGGCCGAGCAGCACCGCCAGCGGGCGCTGCGCCGTCTCCGACACCTGCACGATGCGCGGGCCGTCGGCCGACTGCAGGGCCGCCATCGGCTCCCAGGAGCCGGTGTCAGCCAGGTCCAGCACGTAGAAGCCGGAAGGGTCGTCCACCGCGTACGCCAGCGGGCCGAGCACCGCGACATCGCGGCTGTAGCCGTCGAGGTAGACCGACCCGAGCGCGGCCGGCGCGCGGACGTCCGACACGTCGACGAGGTCGACTCCCGACATGTGGTCGGCCAGAACCGCCGTGTCGCCCGATACGTCCACATCCTTGACCTGACCGGGGGTCTTCACGGAGCCCAGCAGCGCCGGGGCGTCGGGGTCCGCGACGTCGAG
>JAGWAI010000001.1:16240-19429 GCA_021296485.1 Acidobacteriota bacterium | reverse complement strand
GCGGCTCGGCGACATCCGTGAGATCGAAGATGGTGAGCGTCTTGTCCACGGCGATGTACGCGCGGCGGCCGTCCAGCTCCACCAGGTCCACCGGTCCCGGCAGTACCCCCACCTGGTCGAATTCCAGGTCCTGACCCGCGGCTCCGCCGGCGGCCAGGAGCCACGCCGCGGCGATGGACGCCGCCAATTGGCGGGCCGGAGCGGGAGGGCCGATCATTGCTCCGCCGTCCTTGCAATGCGGTACAGCGCCGACTGCGTGCGGATGAGCAGGCTGCCCCTGACCACCGCGGGTGTGGCGAGGGTCATCTCGTTGAGCGGGTTGGTGCCGAGAATCTCAAACTCCGGACCGGCCTTGATCACGTACGTATCGCCCGCCTCACTGAGCAGGAACACCTTTCCGTTGTAGCCCCAGGGAGAGGCGGTGAATCCGCTGCCGACGCGGATGCGCTGCCGGCCGTACACTTCCGCGCCGGTGCGGGCGTTGTGCGCGATCAGCAGTCCGCGGTCGAGCAGCGTGTAGTAGATGCCGCGATAGACCAGCGCGGTGGTGTTGTAGGTGCCCAGCAGCGGATAGGCCCAGGCGATGTATTCCGACGAGGCGCGGTTGCCGGGAAACCGCGTGGACCAGGTGTCGGTGTCCTCCGCCCAGAGCGAGATGTCGCCGCTCGCGCCGGGGTGGATGGCGTAGACGGGCCGCAGTGCGCCGCCCGGATAGCCGGAGCTGATATAGACGAGGCCTTCGGCTACGAAAGGGGAGGGCGTCGTCAGGTTGGACATCCCCTTCAGCTCCCACAGCAGGCCGCCGTCAAGGTCGTACGAGCGGACGCCGTCGCTGCCGGTCGTCACAATTTCCGTACGTACCCGGTTTTCCCATACGACCGGCGTCGACCAGTTGTTGCCGCGCTCATCGCGCGAGACGCGCCAGAGTTCCTCGCCGGTCCGCTTGTCCAGCGCAATCATGAACGAGGCGGTCGTGTTGTCGTTCACGATGAACAGGCGATCGCCGTGCAGTACCGGCGACGCGGCCGTGCCGAGCTCGATCAGCGTGTTGAATACGCCAATCTCCGTGCGCCACACTTCGGCGCCGTCCAGATCGAAGGCGGCCACAAGGCCCAGGCTGCCGAAGTAGATGTACAGCAGCTCGCCGTCGGTCACCGGCGTCTCCGAGGCGTAGCTGTTCTTGATGTGGCGGCGGAGCTGCGGAAGCTCCCGATGCAGCTCCCGCTCCCAGCGGATGGCACCGGTTTCGAAGTCGACGTCGTAGACGACCCAGCGGTGGGTCGCGTTGGCGCTGATGTGGTCGTGCTCGTCGTACAGGCCTGGTACCGGCACCTCTTCCTGGCCGGCGCTCACTGCCGACGTCAGGAATACATGGTCGTCCCAGACGACCGGAGAGCTCCAGCCGAGTCCCGGGATGGCCGTTTTCCACACGACGTTCTCGGTCTCGCTCCACTGTTCGGGCAGGCTGGGATCATCCGGCACGGCGCCTGCCGCGGGCCCACGGAATTTCGGCCACTGCTCCTGGCCGGCCGTTGGTACGGCCAGCGCGAGCAGGACGAGGCATGCAACGACGGTCATCACGCGAGGCGATGGGCATCCTGCGGGCCTGACCGGGCCGGGCGCTGGCGTGAGGGAGGTAGTCTGTACTTGCATGTCGACCGGTTCGGGGCACGCGGTTCCAACCGGATTCGGTGGCGTGCCCACGGTCGTGGCGACCGCCGCCCGAGTATTGAAGCAGAAACGCGGCGCGGTGCGCAATCCGCGGCATGCCGGCAACCCGCTTCGGTAAACTGATCGCCGCAACATGACCACATCGCCCTTCGATTCCGCCATACATCGCGAACTATTGCACGACGCGGCAATCGGCGACCTGTTCAGCGACGCCGCCGTGGTCAGGGCGATGATGCAGGTCGAGGGCGCGCTGGCGAGAGTGCAGGGCAGGCTCGGTGCGATACCCGCGGCAAGCGCCAGGGCCATCGACCGTGGCATGCGGGAACTGCAGGTCGACCCGACGAGCCTCGCCACGGGTACGCGCGACGCCGGTATTCCGGCGCCGGTGTTGGTCGCCACCCTGCGCGACGCGCTGCAGGCGCCCGAGCATGCACACTACCTGCACTGGGGCGCGACCTCGCAGGACATCATGGATACCGGGCTGGTATTACGCCTGCGCGGGGTCTGTGGCATCGTCGAGCAGCGCCTGACGCGACTCCTGCAAGCGCTCGCGCGGCAGGCGGAAACGCACGCCGAGTTGCCGCTGGCCGCGCGCACGCGCGCAGCTTCGGAGCGGTGGTCGCGGCCTGGGGCGCGCCGCTGCTGACGCATCTCGAGGTGCTGGCGCAGTTGCGGCCCCGCTTGCTGCGGGTCAGCCTGGCGGGTGCGTCGGGTAATGCGACAGCGCTTGGAGATCACGCGGCGACGTTACGGGCGGAGCTGGCGTCAGAGCTCGCGCTCGGTGACAGCGGGTTGGCGTGGCATAGCGACCGCGCGGCGCTGGTCGAATTCGCCGGGTTGTTGGTTCGAATCGGCGGCAGTCTGGCGAAGCTGAGCGAGGATTGCATTGTCGGGTGCCGTTCCGAAATAGGTGAGTTGAAGCTGGGCGGCGGCGGTTCTTCAACCATGCCGCAAAAGCAGAACCCGGTCATCGCGGAAACCATCGTCAGCCTGTTTCGCGTGGGGGCGGCGATGAGCGTACTGATGCAGGAGTCGATGGTGCATCGCGAGCAGCGCGACGGCGTTGCCTGGGCGCTCGAAAGCCACGCGCTGCCGACGGTCTGCATGGCAAGCGCCAGAGCGCTGGCGCTGGCGATAGCGCTGGTGGAAGAACTGCATCCGGACCCCGACGCGATGCTGGCCAACCTGTGCGGCGGCCAGCAACTGGTGTTTGCCGAAGCGATCAGCTTCGAGCTCGCCAGGACCATGCCGCGCCCGCAGGCGCAGGCCGAAGTCAAGCGCTTGTGCGCCGACGCCAGGCAGGGAGCCGGCTCGCTGGTGGATCTGGTCGAGCGGCAATATCCCGAGGTCGACTGGCGCAGAGTGGCTACGCCCGCAGCGCAGCTCGGCGACGCGCCGCGGCAGGCGACCAGGTTTGTCGAGCTTGTCGGCAGACTCTAACGGACTGTTGGTGGACCGCATGGGATTCGAACCCACGACCTCCGCGTTGCGAACGCGGCGCTCTCCCAACTGAGCTAG